>MGOK01000068.1:5564-8842 GCA_001795335.1 Chloroflexi bacterium RBG_19FT_COMBO_55_16 | reverse complement strand
GGTTTTCCTGGATGGCGATGGATTTTTCAGGCGTAATCCGGTGGGTTGAACCATCGATATGGCTTTTGAAGGTCACTCCATCGTCGTCGATCGCCCGGTTCTCCGCCAGGGAGAAGACCTGAAAGCCACCCGAATCGGTGAGCAGGGGCTCCAACCAATTCATGAAGGGATGCAAACCGCCCATCTCAGCCACCAGCTCATCCCCCGGGCGTAAATACAGGTGGTAGGTATTTGCCAAAACCAGGCTGGCTCCCAGGTCGGAGAGCTGTGCCGGGGTCAAGGCCTTGACGGTGGCCTGGGTGCCGACCGGGGCGAAAAGCGGTGTGAGAAGATCGCCATGCGGGGTGTGAAAAACACCCGCCCGGGCGCGTCCCTGGGTGGCCTGGAGCTCGAAGCTGAACGGGGGGGCAGTCACAGCGGTTGATTATACCCTTTTTCCAATGATATAATTTCCAGTATCTATCCGAAAAATGAAAGGGGTCGGGGTGTACGGCAGCGCTTTGCGCCGTCACACACCCCACTCTCCCGAATTATCGGATAGGTACTAAATCAATAAAACCATTTACTTAATTTGAAAGAGGTTAATTTATGGAACCACCGATGCATTTACCCGGACCGAAGGCAAAAGCCATTATCGAGCGTGATCAGGCGGTGATCTCCCCCTCCTATCCACGCAGCTCTCCCTTTGTAATGGATCACGGGAAGGGAACGGAGATCTGGGATGTGGACGGGAACCGGTTCCTGGATTTTACCGCCGGGATCGCAGTGACTTCCACGGGGCACAGCCATCCAAAGGTCGTGCGGGCTATCCAGGAGCAGGCAGAAAAATTTATCCATATTTCGGCTGATTACTACCATCCCAAGTGGGTCGAATTGGGTGAGAAGCTGGATCTGATCGCCCCCTTTAAAGAGGATGCCGTCTCCTTCATGACCAATTCTGGCACCGAAAGCGTCGAGGCGGCGATCAAACTGGCGCGTTATCATAATGGTTGCACTCAATTTATCGGTTTCCTGGGGGCCTTTCATGGACGAACCTTCGGTTCATTATCGTTTACGGCAAGCAAGCCGGTCCAACGGGAGGGTTTTTATCCATTGATGAACGGGGTCGTGCACATCCCCTTCCCCAACCCCTACCGCCCAGTCCTGCAATCGAAACCTGGAGAGGATTATGGGGAAACCGTCGTGCGCTATATCGAAGATCAAATCCTCGGCAAACTCATGCCCCACGAGGATGTCGCCGCGGTGTTGGTTGAGACGATTCAGGGCGAAGGCGGGTACATCGTGCCGGCTGCGGGCTTCTTCCCGGCTTTGCGCAGGATGTGTGATCGGTATGACATCTTGCTGATCGTAGACGAGATCCAGTCCGGTATGGGGCGCACGGGGAAGTGGTGGGCGATTGAGCATTTCGGAGTCGAACCGGATATCGTTTGCGTTGGCAAAGGGGTCGCTTCCGGGGTGCCTTTAGGCGCCACTATCGCCCGGAAAAGTGTTGTCACCTGGCCTTATGGTTCCCACGGGAATACTTACGGAGGCAATCCCATCGCCTGTGCAGCTGGCCTGGCGACGATCGAGTTGATCGAGCAGGAATATATGCAGAATGCGGCCGATGTCGGTCAATATACTCTGGACGCCCTGGAAGAGATCATGGTCAGGCATCCCAGCATTGGGGATGTGCGCGGGATCGGCCTGATGATCGGCGTCGAGTTTGTCAAAGACCGGGAAACGAAGGAGGCTGACCATGACCTTCGTGACCGGGTGGTTGATCTGGCTTTTCAGCGTGGTCTGCTTTCCCTGGGATGCGGCAAGAGTACTCTCCGGATTGCCCCCCCATTGAGTATTTCGCGCAGCGAAATGGACGAGGGGCTGGTAATTCTTGAGGATGCGATCACGATCGCAGAGCGAGAGCTGCTGGTAGCTTATGCTGCCTGATTTCCGCGTCCGCCAGCGTGACTATTTGTTAGAGATCGGTCGAGCGATCACCCAGGATTTAAATCTGGATGATGTTTTGGCGCGCATCTTGAACATCTCAGCAGAAATGCTGGCTGGACAGGCAGGCTTAATCGCTTTACGCGGTGAAGAGGGGGGATGGACCGTAGCAGCCTCTCACGGCATCCCCCCAGCGTTTCTTAATTATCTCGATCCTCTGCTTGGGTCGATCCCCGATCATGACGACCCGGCTCAATTCGAGCTGCCGAAGATCAATTCGCTGCTCCAACAAGTGACGCGCATCGCCAGCCTGGGTTTACTGGGGGGAGTGGGATTGCCGATGATCGTGCACAGCCAGGTGATCGGCATGATCTTTATTTTTCGCAATTATTCCGCCAGGTTTTCGACGAATGATGAAGCCTTATTGCAGAGCTTTGCCAACCAGGCAGCGATCGCCGTCCGAAATGCCCAGCTGTACACCGAAATACGACGTGAAAAAAAGCGGTTGGACACCCTTCTCGACTCAGCTGCCGACGGCATCTTGATCTTGACCTCCGACCACCACGTAGAGCGGTGTAATCCCGCCTTTGCACGCTTATGGGGCAAACCGGTCAGCCAGATCCTGGGGGAGTCTCACGCGGATATCATCCGCTGGACAGACCTGGAAACCGGCCTAACCTTGGAGCAGGCTGAAGCCGGCGGATGGCCGCTCACCCCGAATGCCACGCTTTATGTAGAAGGGGACATGCAGCGCCCATCTTTGCCGCCCCTGCCGATTGGCATTACTTACGCTCCCCTCTTGTCGCAAGAAGGCCAGTTGATTAATATCGTCGCCACCGTGCGAGACATCTCCCGCTTTCGTGAAGCGGATGAATTGAAAAGCACTTTTATTTCTGTGATCAGCCATGAACTAAAAACACCTGTAGCTCTTATCAAAGGCTATGTTGGCACCCTGCGTCGGGAGGATGCGACCTGGGATCGAAATGTTGCCCAGGACAGACTGGCGGTTATCGAAGATGAGGCCGACCGCCTGTCAGAGTTGATCGAAAACCTGCTGGATGCCACACGCTTGCAGAGCGGGACTTTGTCGCTTAACCGGTCCGATGTAGCCCTGGAAAAAACGGCAGAAAGGATTGCGGCCCGCTTTCGCACGCAGGTTACGAGCCACCAGATTGTTGTAGATTTCCCACCGAACTTCCCGGTGATCCTGTGCGACGAGGACCGGTTGGAACAGGTGTTTTATAATTTACTCTCGAACGCCACCAAATATTCGCCGCAGGGTGGGGAGATCCGCATTACAGGACTGGTCCGACCTGAACAGGTGATCCTGTGTGTGAGTGATCAGGGACCAG
>MGOK01000068.1:1584-5520 GCA_001795335.1 Chloroflexi bacterium RBG_19FT_COMBO_55_16 | reverse complement strand
CGCGCCTCGGATGCCAGCCGGACTACCAAAGGCGCCGGTCTGGGCCTCTTTCTGGCACGGGCGGTCATTGAAGCGCATGCGGGTCGAGTCTGGGTGGATCCTAAACCTGGTTATGGAGCACGAATTTGTTTTTCAATCCCACGCTAAAAAATCTTAATTGGAGAAAAGAATGCCGAGAACACGGATAAATTGTCCAAACTGTCGCCAACCAATCATGGCCGATGTGCAGCAACTCTTCGATGTGAATCAGGATGGGTCGGCAAAGGCGAAACTTCTTTCAGGGTCGGTTAATTTTGTGCAATGCCCGAATTGTGGTTACCAGGGTAACCTGGCGACGCCGGTCGTATATCACGATCCAGAAAAAGAGATGCTGCTAACCTTCGTGCCGCCTGAACTGGGAATACCGCGCGATGAACAAGAACGCCTGGTGGGTGCGATGATCAACCAGGTGGTCAACAAACTGGCGCCGGAACAGAGAAAGGGTTACCTGTTGCGTCCTCAGGCCCAACTCACAATGCAAGGCCTGGTGGAGCGAATCCTGGAAGAAGATGGCATCACGCGTGACATGATCCAGGCTCAACAACAGCGTTTAAATCTTCTCCAGCGCTTGCTAGGCGTGAAAGACGGAGAGACGCGCAAGGAGATCATCAAGCAGGAAGAGAAGTTGGTGGACGCCGATCTGTTCAGCTTGCTCAGCCGGCTGCATGAAGCGGCAGCTGGCAGCGGTGATCAGCAGGCCGCTGCCCAACTCGAAGAAATTCAAGCAACCCTGATTGAAACGACGGATTTCGGGCGCCAGGTGAAGCAACAGGCGGAGGATGTCCAGGCCGCGGTGATGTCTCTCCAGGAAGCAGGCCGGGAGTTGACGCGCGAGAAACTGCTGGATATTGTTGTAGCAGCTCCCAGTGACCTGCGCGTGAGCGCCCTGGTCAGCCTGGCTCGCCCAGGTATGGATTATCCGTTTTTTCAGTTGCTCAGCGAGCGAATCGAAAAATCGAGTGATGCGGAAAAGGAACGGCTGACTAAACTTCGCGAGCAACTGCTGGAACTCACCCGCCAGGTTGACGCCCAACTTGAAGCGAGGACAGCCCAGGCGCGGGAAATGCTCAACAAATTGATGGCTGCAGAGGATCCTGCGAAAGCCACCAGTGAGAATTTATCTCAGATCGACGATTTCTTCGTGCAAATCCTCAACGCTGAGCTGCAAGCGGTTCGTAAGACGGGGGATCTGGAGAAATTAGGCAAGTTGCAGGCGATCTCTGGCGTTTTGCAGCAGGCGAGTACCCCACCTCCGGAAATCGCCTTGATCGAGGAGCTTCTGGATGCACCGGACGATCAGGCTCGCAAGCGTCTGTTGGAAGAGAATCGCGAGAAGATCACGCCGGAATTCTTACAGATGTTGTCCGGCCTGGTGACTCAAGTGATGGATTCAGACCAGGAGCCTGATTTTATCGAGCGGTTTAAAGCCGTAAACCGGCTCGTCTTGCGTTATTCGATGGAAACCAATCTGCGAGGCGGATAAAGTTGAGGATCATGCCTGTAGTTGGGGCGCGGCCAAATTTCATGAAGGTCGCTCCCATCATTCGGGAAATGGCCCGCTATCCGGATGCATTCGAACAAAGGCTGGTTCATACCGGGCAGCATTACGATCCCTTGATGTCGGAAGTTTTTTTTGAGGAGCTGGAAATCCCCAGGCCGGACGTCAACCTGGAGGTCGGCTCAGGGTCACATTCCTGGCAAACAGCCGAGGTGATGTTGCGCTTCGAGCCGGTGGTGTCGCATTACAAACCGGATTGGGTGATCGTAGTCGGCGATGTGAACTCAACCCTGGCTTGCAGCCTGGTATGCAGTAAGTTGGGAGTACGGGTGGCGCATGTCGAAGCCGGTCTACGATCCTTTGACCGGAGTATGCCAGAGGAGATCAACCGGCTGCTCACAGACCAGATCGCTGATCTGCTCTTTACGCCTTCTCAAGACGGAAATCAGAACCTGACTGACGAAGGAATTGCAGCTGAGAAGATCCATTTAGTCGGCAACGTTATGATCGACACCCTGGTGCAGCTGCTGCCAAAGGCACAAGCCCGCTGGCAGGCGCTGGAAGCACGCTTTAAACTTAAAAATTATGTCCTAGTGACTTTACACCGTCCTTCGAATGTTGACCGTGCGGATACGCTGGCCGAAATTATGAGAGCCCTGGGAGAGATCAGCCGCCAGATCCCAGTCTTGTTTCCAGTGCACCCACGCACGCGACAGCGCATCGGGGAATTTAAACTAGATGCCTCTGCCGGCAACGTTTATATGCTCGATCCAGTTGGCTATCTGGATTTCCTGGCCTTGGAGGCGCATGCTGATCTGGTCTTGACCGATTCGGGCGGCGTCCAGGAGGAGACGACTTATCTCGGAGTGCCGTGCCTGACTGCCCGGCCGAATACCGAACGACCGGTAACCATATCTGCTGGCACCAACCAGCTGGTGGAGAGCAACTTTCAGGCCTTAGTCTCTGCTATCCGCGCCAGGTTGGCTGCCAGAGGTGGAATACAAAAGATACCTCCATTCTGGGATGGACACGCCGCTGAAAGGATCGTAGAAATATTCAGGAGCTACTCATAAATCCAGCTTTTGGATGAAGGCTGCAATGCTCAGGATTTGGTCGGGTTCAGGTGAACGGGCCAGGTAACCATAATTTCCGAGCGCAGCGCTGAAAACACCGCTGATTTCTTCTTGGTACACAATATCGGGTCCAAACTCGGCCATGATCTCTTCATGGGAGTGCGCATAGCGTTTGTTGAACTTACGGGCGATATAACAACAGTGGTAAGGGCGGGAATATTGAGCAGTAAACCGATTATTAACGATAACGTTAGCCCATTCTTTGTAAATATTGATGTCATTGGCGAAGTTGAACATATCGGTTGTTAAGCCACCCGGGGGACGAATGTTAACTTCGAGAGCGATGATCTCGCCGGACTCCACCGAGCGGAAAAACTCAAAGTGGAAGAACCTCGCCTTGATTTTATAAACCTTCAGCACCTGCAGCCCCGCGGCTTCGAGATCGGGGGGGATCGCCCGCAGGGAGTAATAATAGATCAGCGAGTCATCAAGGACGGTTTCCATAATGCCCTGGCTGTAGGTGTGCGAGGTGTAGAACACCGGGCGTCCATTCTTATCCGTCAAGCCATCGAAGGTGAAAATCTCGCCCTGGATGAATTCCTCGATCAGGTAATCGAGTGGAGGCTTCTGATCGAAGAAAGCGAGCAGTTCAGCATCGTTATGGATTTTAAAGGTGTGCATGGCCCCGACGCCTCGATCGGGTTTGGCAATGATTGGATACCCCACCTGCGCGATCAAGTCTCTGGCGTCTTTCAAGGTATGAAAAAGGCAGCCCCTGGCCACAGCCACGCCAGCTTCGCTGAATATTTTCTTCATTTGCGACTTATATTTCATGAGAACGATGTCGTCGCTCTTTGGCCCATCCATGTTGAAATCAGTCCGCAGGCGGGCTTCGGTTTCGAGCCAATATTCGTTATGCGAATCAAGGCAATCGAGCTTACCATGTCGATGTGTGAAATAACCACAGGCGCGCAGCAACTCATCGTAATGATGCATATCATTGACCCGGTAATATTCACGCAGAGAATCTCTGAGTTCAGGTCGCAGCCGATCGTAGCTTTCGTCCGCCACGCCAAACACGTTCACTCCCAGCTCATTCAGGTGGACGCAGAAGCGATAATAGTTGGGCGGAAAATGAGGGGACAAGTAGACGAAGTTCATAGGGGGGGATTTTCCAAGCGAATCCCATGCCCGCGCACCGTGACGATGTAAGCGTGATGAGGGTCGAGGGCTGCCAAACGATCACGAAGACGGCGAACCAGCGCGTCGAAAGCCTGTTCGGAAACTTCGACCGCGTTATCAACCCCCCAGATCCTGGTAATCACC
>MGOK01000068.1:474-1569 GCA_001795335.1 Chloroflexi bacterium RBG_19FT_COMBO_55_16 | reverse complement strand
ACTCGCCCTTCATGTTCGTAAAGGATTTCCAATAAACGATACTGCGAGACTGAAAGAGGAGGAACGACTTCTTCATCCCTAATCCACACCTGGCGGGAGCGTTTATCAAAACGCAAGCGTCCCGGTGTGGCAGATTGAATCTCTAAGGTATCGAACATTTCCAGGGGAAGGGTAGCATCTGAACTGAGAAAGATGAATTGTTGCGCCAGCGCAATTTGCACTACGTCCCCGTCCTGGAGCAGGATTTGGTCTTCAATCAATTTGCCATTTAGATGGGTGCCATTCTTGCTGCTCAGGTCCTCCAGGATCACTCCCCGTGGGGAAATCGTGAATTGTGCGTGTTGTCTGGATACCTGCCGGCTGGGGATGATAATGTCACAGACGGAGTCGCGTCCGACGATAACCCGGTTGCGTAACATCCAACGTTGACCGTTCAGCGGACCCGTCTGCCCAACGATGATCGGGATGTCCTCGCTGCTACGCTCCATTTCCATACCTCTGCGTGTATAATACCATTTAATTCAAGACAGCGAAAGTAAAATGCCTACGCCGATAAAATCAGGGGCAGTCTTACGCGAGCGCTATAAAATCCGTCGGATCATCGGTCAAGGTGGGATGGGCTGCATTTATATGGCAGATGATCTCAGGTTGGAGGGGCGTCTTTGCGCGCTTAAAGAAGTAGAACATGATAATTCATTGCCGAAAGATATGCTCCGCCAGGCACGTGAGCAATTCCTGCGCGAAGCGACTGTCCTGGCTCGCCTGGATCACCCGAACCTGCCTAAAGTTTCCGACTTTTTCTCCGAAGGACAACGTGATTACCTGGTGATGGACTATGTGCCTGGCAAAGACCTGCGCACCCTGATGAACGAAGCTCGCCAGGATGGCAGGTTCTTACCCGAAAAAGATGTTTTAGGCTGGGCAGCGCAGTTGTCAGATGCCCTGGATTTCATGCATACGCAACAGCCGTCGATTCTCCACCGGGATATCAAACCGAGCAATCTGAAGCTAACACCCAGCGGCATAATCAAACTCGTCGACTTCGGTTTAGTAAAGCTGCTTGCCTCGCAGGAGATGACGATCACGATCCTGCAG
>MGOK01000068.1:313-448 GCA_001795335.1 Chloroflexi bacterium RBG_19FT_COMBO_55_16 | reverse complement strand
ATTGGAGCAATATGGTGGTGACACAGGCCACACGGACGCTCGCAGTGACATTTATGCCTTTGGGGCCACTCTCTATCACTTACTGACCAACCAACCACCGGTCGAGGCCAGGGAAAGGTTTTTACATCCTGACAG
>MGOK01000068.1:0-132 GCA_001795335.1 Chloroflexi bacterium RBG_19FT_COMBO_55_16 | reverse complement strand
GCCAACCTGGTCTCCTCTCCTCCCGAGAGTTTTCTTGTGGCGATATTTGCTGGTGTGCTCTTGTTGAGCTTGCTCGCCACATTGTTCCGATAGTTATTAACCTCTTTGCTCGTTTATCCTATGCCAGCTCAA
>MGOK01000067.1:12274-14542 GCA_001795335.1 Chloroflexi bacterium RBG_19FT_COMBO_55_16 | reverse complement strand
AGAGCTCTACCGATCGACGCCGTATTGATCAGGCGGTCAATATTAACGCAAAGTGAAAAGGGGCGGAGACGCAATGTTATGGTATTATTATTAAAGAAGGCCTGATTTCAGATAACGCATTATAAGGAGAATATTCTATGGACACGCAAAGCTTGATCCTGTTCCTTGTGATTGGGCTCGTAGCGGGGTGGCTAGCTGGACGAATCATGAAGGGCGGTGGATACGGCCTGGTGGGAGATTTGATCGTGGGGGTGATCGGCGCCTTCATCGGAGGCTGGTTATTCGGCGTGCTCGGCATCTCCATTGGCGGCATCCTCGGTTCGCTGGTGGCCGCGGTGGTCGGTGCGCTCGTGCTGTTATTCTTACTCCGGCTGATCAGGAGGGGCTGACCAGAATTTAGTTTGGGCTGGCAATTCATGGATACTCCGCATTCCGGAAAACTACGGCGTATTCGTCTCAACAATCCCAATCAGGCCTTCATCTTCGATTTCGGCGGCGTCATCCTGGACTGGAATCCACGCTATCTCTATCGCAAATTCTTCAATGGCGATCTCAACGCGATGGAGCAATTCTTGAAGGAAATCGACTTTACGGGCTGGAACCTAGAACAGGATAAAGGCCGTCCCTTCGCGGTAGGCGTGGCCGAATTGTCCGAGCAGTTCCCTCAATACGCTGACCTGATCAAAGCTTATGACCAACGGTGGGAGGAGGCGATAGCGGGCCCAATCCAGCCCACCGTGAACCTGCTTGAGTCTCTGAAGCGGGCCGGTTATGCGCTGTATGGGTTGAGCAACTGGTCTGCGGAAAAATTTCAGATCGCCCGTCCCAGGTACGAGTTTTTAAGCTGGTTTGAGACGATCATGGTCTCGGGAGAAGTCAAGCTGGTCAAACCAGACCCGCGCATCTACACCCTGTTCCTGGAAAGGGTAGGTCGAACGGCGGAGGAATGTCTCTTTATCGATGATTCTGAGCCAAACGTCGTTGTGGCTGACCAATTGGGTTTTAAGGCGATCCGCTATGATTCTCCCGAGCAGTTGGAAACGGAGTTGAAAGCCTTGGGCGTGTTGTGACAGAACAGATTGGACCTTCTTGGGACCAATCGACCAAAACCCGTTCAAGCCTCAAGTGCGACGCACTTCCGAAGTGCGTCGCACTTGACATCACGTAGGAGGACAAGATGGCTTACAACGAAGAGCTCGCCAACCGAATCCGGGAGGAGTTAGCTCAAATTCCCGGATTGGTGGAGAAAAAGATGTTTGGAGGGGTGGGTTTCCTGATCCGGGGGAACATGGCAGTGGGAGTGCACAAGCAAGATTTGATCGTGCGGGTAGGGCCGGAGCGCTACGAGGAATCACTATCCCGTCCCCACGCCAGGCTTTTTGATATTTCCGGAAGACCGTCAGTCGGGTGGGTCCTGGTAGCTCCAGATGGTTATAGAGTGGAAAGCGACCTGAAGCGATGGATCCAACAAGGGGTGGAATTTGCCCAGTCTTTACCGGCGAAGTAAATAGAAATAATTTGCGGGCGCTTGAGCGCCCGCAAATTATTTACCCGATGGATGTGTGTGAAGTTAATCTATAGATCCGGCAGTTAATCTGCTCATCATTTGAGAATGATGGGAAGGTAAATCCCAAATCCAGTCTCTCTGATGGTCAGGGTAGCTGTCGCGGGGGTACCGAGAGTCGCGTCGTCGGGGTTGCTTAACTCCAGGAGGACCGTTTCGTTCGGATCCAGGATGCTGTCCGTACGGATGCGGACTTCAAAAGTCAGGCTGGTCTGGCCTGGGTTGAAGATGAGAGTCCCGCTGGTAGACGTGTAATCATCGCCGGCGGTGGCTGTGCCATCGGAGGTGGCGTAATCTACCCCTACGGTCTGGCCGGAGGCCGTATTGAGGGTGACGGTGATGATCGCTTTACCTGCGTCCTCATCCACCTGGTAAGTCCCGGCGCTGAACTGCACGGTGGGAAGAGGATCATCGTTGAGGATGGTCAGAGTTGTGCTGGCGGGCGTGCCCAGGGTTGCGTTGACCGGGTTGCTCAGCGAGAGATTAACCGTCTCGTCAGGCTCACTGAGGGCGTCGTCCAGGAGAGCGATATTGAAGGTTTTGCTCGTCTGGCCGGGGGTGAAAGTCAGCGTGCCGCTCGTGGTGGTGTAATCACCACCCGTGGCTGTACCGTCGGCCGTGGCGTAGCTCACGAGGACATTCTGGAAGCTGGGGGCGCTGAGGGCGACCGTGATCGTGGCGCTGCCCGCGTTTTCACCTTCACT
>MGOK01000067.1:9021-12251 GCA_001795335.1 Chloroflexi bacterium RBG_19FT_COMBO_55_16 | reverse complement strand
CTGAAGGCAGCCCTTCGTTGTCCTGGATGGTCAGCGTGGCGGTGTCATCAGGCACGCCGAGCGCGGCGTTGACCGGGTTGCTCAGCGCCAGGTTCACGGTCTCATCCGGTTCCTGGACAGTATCATTTATGATCGGCACAGTGAAGGTTTTTTCGAGCGGGTCACCCAGAGTAAAGGTCAGGGTGCCGCTGGCGGCTGTATAGTCTGAGTCTTCGACGGCGGTGCCATCGGAGGTCGCGTAATCGACACTGACTGGTAGACCTGGTGCCGGTGATTGGCTGAGCGATACGGTGATCTCAGCGGTTCCCTGGTTCTCGTTCACGGTGAAAGAGACGGGTGAAAACTGGACTAAGGCGGAGTCATCATCCACGATCGTCAGGCTGGCCGTAGCCGGGAGGCCTAACCCGGCCTGGATGGGATTGGTCAGCGCCAGGTTGAGCGCCTCGTTGCCCTCTACAGCTGCATCGTCGATGAAGTCGACGGTGAAGGTCTCGCTCGTGTCGCCGGGAGTGAAGGTCAGGGTGCCGCTGGCGGCCGTATAGTCTGAGCCGGCCACGGCGGTGCCATCGCTAGTGGCGTAGTCGACGGTGACGGTTTGGGCGGAAGGAGCGCTGAGGGTCACTTCGATCGTCGCCGGACCGAGATTTTCTGCCACGCTGTAGTTCGCCTGGCTGAACTGAACGGTTGGGAGCGCTGTCGTGAAGCTCCAGGTCTCTGGCGCGCCATAAAGGATCTGGTTAGATTGATCCTTTACTTTGTTGTTGAGCGTGGCAGTATAGGTAGTATTGGCCTGGAGCGGTACGTCAGGGATGAAAGTCGCGGTGCGGGTGAGGGCGTCGTACGTCACCGTGCCAGCGACCGGGCCCAGGCCATCCTCCAGTTTGAAATTGGTTGTGGTGAGGGTAGACTCTTTCATTTCCTTGCTAAAGGTGGCGGTCACCAGGGTGGTTAAGTCCACACCAATGGCATCGAACCCGGGAAAGCGTTGGGTGACGACGGGTGGGGGATCGCCCATGACGTTGTGCACGTACATTTGCCCGTTCAGGTCATCCGAGGCCAGCACGACCAGCCCGGTTGTGGCGTTGAGAATTTGCTTGGTCGAGGTAGGGTTGTTAACGGAGTCGTACAGGAGGTCGCCAATGAAAGTCGGGGCGTACTTGGCGCTGGCGTTCTTACAGTTCTCGGGTGAGAAACTCATACTGGAAGGTGGAACAGTGATGTCGGCCGTTTTGTAACAGATGCGAGAACCGGAGGTAGCGCTGCTCGCAAACAGGTAGACTTTATTTTCGTCTTCTTTGACGACCACAATCGGACGGGTCTCGTAGTTGGGCTCGTAGTTAGAGAATACATGGAAAGAATAGACGCCGGCGCTGTCCCTGGTGATCAGGCCGATCAACGGCTCTCCCGGCACGGTGGTGCCGGTTTTAATTGCGGCAAAGACATTGCCGGCTGAGTCTTTCGCCAAGTTGATATGGTCCTCCGCTAAGACTGTGTAGGGTGTCGTGTCGACGGTTTCGAGCGCCCAACCATTTTGAGGGGCCTGCCCATCATCGTGGGTGGCGAAATAGAACTGGAAGGTGGAATTATTCGACCACATGACCCCGAGCTGATTCTGAAGAGCTATCTGAGAGGAGATGTCGTCTACCAAGACATGCGCTTCAGGGAAAAGACTGCCCAGGGAAAAAGGTGTGCCCCAGCTGGTATCGTCGCCCGGATTGGTGGTGGCGTTGGCATACACCTGGTAGTCGAGCGGATCGATGTTCGGATCACGCGAGACATAGGTCACCCACAACCGGCCGTTGCTGTCCTTATCCAGGACGAGGGCTTCGGTCTTATCCCGATTGACATAGACCGGGAAGCCAACGTCCAGTGCATAGGATTCTGTCGCAGGGTTGTAAGTGTAGCGATAGAGCCGTCCCCAGTGCAGCGGGTTCGTGCTGCGGGCGGAATTGGTTACCATGTAATGGGAGGCGACGTAGAGCTTATTGGTCGTTCCCTCCCAGAGGACATCGGCGCGCGCCTGTTCGCGCTCGTCGACGATCACGCCAGTGTCTTCCCAGACCTGGTTCCCCCAGTCGAGGCGGTAGATATGGTACTCACCAGCGGTGTTGTTGTAGAGGATTCCCCACCAGATGCCATCATTCCACCATAGCTTGCTCTCTGGTTTTTCTCCAGTCACATCGGCAGGGATCGTTGTTCCATACGAGAAATCCAGGTAGCCAGCGATGCCGAGCGAGGACTGGATGGAGGCGATAGCGTGGATCGACAGAGCCGACAACAGGATGAGTGTCGTCACCAGGCCAGCAACAATTAACCGAGAACGGTGACCTGGTTTGGAGAAGATTGTTTTTTTCATTAGTAGTACTCCCTTCTATTGTTAGTATTGAAGATTGTTATGAGAGAAGTTTACCTTCGACAGCGGACACACGATCGCTCATCAACCGGGTAGGGGAGCGAAGCGATCGCAGGCGAAGTCATGCTTAATGGAAGATAGACGAAAGAATCGAGGTTGGGAGGAGGTGGTGGAGGCGGGGGAGGCGAATCAGCTCCCACCAGGCGGGGATCCCAAGAGGTATCTATGCTGAGAGGGGGATTCGCCGCGTTGGCTATCAGCTGCCAGGTTACCAGTTTAAAGTTCTGGTTCTCGGCGCCATTATTCCCATCCTGAGCGATGAAAGCGCCCTGAGGAAAGGTAGTACCCAGGGGGAAGTTGGTCACATCGATGCCATCCGTCCCAGATACTCGATCAATTACCGCGCTATCTAAGATTTCAAAAGTCATCACATACTCGTTTCCCTCCTCACGCTGGTAGATAACGAATGTGCTGTTGCCCTGGCTGGAGGCGATCAGGTAACCAGTTCCAGCACTTGTATAGTATATGCTTAAACCCTCAACATCGGCTGCGAGATGCCCTCCAGAACCGGTCGAGTCGACCAGGGTGCGGGCATTCCCATCACCCGACTCGGCCCCATACTTCCAGATGCCGGTGGACTCCTCGGCGATGTACAGGTCAGGAAATTGGTCATCTGAAACGCAACCCTCAGATTGGGAGCCGACATCGAAGCTGCGCACTAAAACGCCGTCTACTTTTCCACTACCGTTGTCGAATAGCTGCCACTGTTCGACTTCACCACTCTGGGAGGTTATGAACATATAATATTTACCGGTTTGCACGCTACGATACATACAAGTACCGTAGACACTTATCCCGGCGCTTATTTTGCGGGCAG
>MGOK01000067.1:8119-8887 GCA_001795335.1 Chloroflexi bacterium RBG_19FT_COMBO_55_16 | reverse complement strand
AGACGAGCAGCCCCGATTTTTTATCCGTGCCAATCAATAAACTCTCAGAGGTATTTGAGGGGTGGATCCAGATGGCTGCATCGTCGGCAGCGTCGCCGGTGGATGGCACCGGATGGGTTTCGACAATCGGCGTGATGTCTCCAACTGCGGCGGCTGAAACAGGCAGACGTGCAGTCCAGTTAAAGGAGCACAGCCCAAGCACCGCGCAAACCAGCGATAGTTTGAACAACGGAATCATAAATCTATGCACGGGCAGTGCTCCTCATGGCCTGATCTCCAAAGTGATGACCGCCCAATCAATCGCCCCGGAGAAGGTCCCGTTAACGGCCAGGGTGGAGGCGGAGGCCACCAGGCGGTCTTCGAGGGCGACAGAAGCCGCGTCCCCGCCGGCGCCCTGCAGGACTTCGGATCGTTCGGTGTAGCCCGCCCCTGGGGTGTGGGTCTTGGAGCGCATGGAGGCGGCCCCGAAGGCGAATGCTCCAGGGACGGTTGTGGTCAGGTCGAAGGAGTAAGCGGCCGAGTCGACCCCGCCGGAGCAGGCGCCATTGACGCCCAGGGTGTTGCCGGCGACCAGGTTGCCGACCGGGTTGGTTGCGGCGACACCGGAGTAGCGCGAGACAGAGATAACGGAGTTGGTGGGCGTGCCGGCCAGGGAGGCGGTGACGACGCCGCTGGCGCTGGGGGAGCCCTGGGCGAACCAGACTTCGACGCCGGTCTGGTTGCGGGCAGCGCACTGAGCCGCCAGGCGGGTCCAGGACAGGCCGAGGC
>MGOK01000067.1:7906-8112 GCA_001795335.1 Chloroflexi bacterium RBG_19FT_COMBO_55_16 | reverse complement strand
CGAGGCCACGGAGACCCTGGGGCGGGTGGAGATGGCAGCCAGATAGAGGTTACCTGGGGCAGCGGTCAGGCTGGTGGCGGTGGACAAAGTGGCGGAGCTGGAGGCAGTGCCAATCAAGTTCTCTTCGAAGGTGACGGCGGCGGACTGCGTCGTGACGGTGAAGTTGGTGGCAGAGGAGGCAGAGCCGAAGGAGTTAGTGACAGAGA
>MGOK01000067.1:7319-7882 GCA_001795335.1 Chloroflexi bacterium RBG_19FT_COMBO_55_16 | reverse complement strand
GGACGGTGGCGCGCAGCTGGATGTTAGAGTCGATGGTGAAGGTTGCAGCGGGGGTGCCGTTGAAGGCTACCGCAGTGACATTTGTGAAGCTGCTGCCGGTGAGGGTCACTTGAGTGCCGACTGGCCCGCTGGAGGGGGTGAAGCTGGTGATGACGGGCCGGCCAATCACAATGATGGCAGTAAAGTTGGTGACAGAGGAGCCGGTGCCGCTGGGGTTGGTGACAGAGATAGGGCCGGAGGTGGCGCCGCTGGGGACGTTGGCGCGCAGTTGGGTGCCAGAGTCGACGGTGAAGGTTGCAGCCGGGGTGCCGTTGAAGGCCACAGCGGAGGTTCCGGTGAAGTTGCTGCCGGTCAGGGTCACTTCAGTGCCCACTCGCCCGATGGGGGGCGTGAAGGAAGTAATGATGGGCGGAGTGGTGATGGTGAAGGCCGTGGCGGAGGAGCCGGTGCCGCTGGGGTTGGTGACGGAGATGAGACCAGTAGTGGCGCCGCTGGGGATGTTGGCGCGTAACTGAGTGCCAGAGTCGACGGTGAAGGTCGTGGCCGGGGTGCCGTTGAAGGCC
>MGOK01000067.1:0-7273 GCA_001795335.1 Chloroflexi bacterium RBG_19FT_COMBO_55_16 | reverse complement strand
TTCCGACTGGCCCGCTGGAGGGAGTGAAGGAAGTAATGATGGGCGGAGTGGTAATGGTGAAGGCTGTAGCGGAGGAGCCGGTGCCGCTGGGATTGGTGACGGAGATGGGGCCGGAGATGGCGCCGCTGGGGACGGTGGCGCGCAGCTGGGTGTTTGAGTCGACTGTGAAGGTTGCGGCCGGGGTGCCGTTGAAGGCCACGGCGGTGGCGCCGGTGAAGTTGCTGCCGGTGAGGGTCACTTGAGTGCCGACTGGCCCGCTGGAGGGGGTAAAGCTGGTGATGACTGGGGCATTGCTGCCTCCGCTTAAGCTAAGGTAATTATGCAGGTAACGTTCTGTCCCTTTATCGCTAGCCAGAACCACCAGCCCAATGGTGCTGTTCAGGTTCTGCTTGGTCGAAGTGGGGTCGTTGATGCCTGTATCGGTTGAACTTTTAATGAAGGGCGTCCCTATGCCTGCCGAAAATTGGATGTTATCCATGCTGGAGGTTTTGTAATATATACCCGATTCTCCAGCGCTGTTCTGGTTGCGGGTGAAAATATACAGATTGCGATAAGTAATATCGATTAAAAGGATGGGTCGGGTAGGGTTATAGGTGTTACCCTGGTAGACCGAATAGGCAGACCAGTCACTTTCATTCTTGCAGCGGTTGAGGTTGTTCTTGCAGACCAGCAGCACGATTAGATCGGCAGTTCTAGAGGTCTTGACCACGGCAAACACGTTGCCAGCGTTGTCCGTCTCCAGGGATTTCAAGTTCAAGTGATCGTCGCTGGAGAGTGTATACGCCCGGACGTGATTCCAGACGGTATCCGGGGAGTTGACCGGGTGCACCGCGAAATAAACTGTCTTTGGTGATTTCTGGTTGCTCCACATCACTCCAATGTGTTGGTTATAGGTGATGAGGGACGAAATGTCGTCATTGGAAACCTGGGCTGGGGTTCCGACAGGCAGAACAAAGGGCGTCCCCCAGGAGAGGTCGTTGCCGTTTAGACTGTGGTTGACCATTACATTCCTACTCTCGACATAGGTCACCCACAATTGATCGGCGGAATCTTTCGCTAATACGAGCGTTTCCGATTTACCGAGAGTTACTTCGACTGGAAAACCTGCGTCCAGGCTATAGGTCTTGGTCGCAGAGTTGTAACTGTAGCGATACAATTCGCCGCGCTGCCCAGCCGGGGCGGGTGCACCAGCGTCTACGGCGAAGACATGCGAGACTACGTACAGGCGCGTCCCATCCCAGAGAGTGTCTGCTCGGGTGGTGATACGATCGTCGATGGCTGTGCCGGTGTCCACCCAATCTTGGGTAGCCAGATCTAAGCGGAATATGTGATACGCATTTCCCGACGTGCTCCAAAGGCTTCCCCACCAGTAACCGTCATTCCACCACAGCTTGCTCTCAGGTTTTTCGCCAGTTACTTCGGAGTTTCCGCCGGTGCCTGCAGGGTAGGTGAAGTCACGATACCCGTATTCGACCGGTGTAGAAGCCTGTGCAGAGGCTAAATTTCCGATCAGGGCGCTGCTCACGATCGCCAAGGCGATCACCAGATGAGTCAGGCGACGCCTGGAAACACTTGTCAATACCGATAAGTTTGATTTATTCAAATTTATTTCTCCAAGAATTTATAGATAAGGATGTAAAATTTATCTCCGGGAAGATAACCATGTTTCCTCTGCGAGAGTCCCACTAAATTCATGCTCGATCATTTCATTCAGAAGTTTATATCATCTACGTGGCTGACAGCATAGCGCCACAGGGAATAATAACGGTTCCGGCGCAGCCAGGCAGCCGTCTCTGTATCGATGCGTTCCGATGAAGGCTTGGCATTGTCAAGGCGAATCAACAGGCCGGTCATGTAACGCAGCCAGCAGAGGACAAACAATGGAGTCAGCCAGACTGGTGCAAGATCGAGCTCCTGCGCATACATCCTGATGCTCGAACTAGCCCAGGCGGCGTGGCCGAAGAAGGCCTTTTTGAAGGCCGATAGATGTTGACTGTTTGAGCGGGCGTTCTCCCGGGCAAACGCGACATAAGTCATGAAGAAGAACAGATCACAAGCTGGCAGCCCGCGCGGATCGGCTAGCTCCCAATCCACTACGCCTGGCCCACCCCGCTCGAGGAGCATGATATTCGGAGAACTCAGATCGCCATGCTCGATCATGAGGGGCATGTCTACTTCTCGCAGTGGACTCACCAGGTCCCAGGTGCGTTCAAGCAACCTGGCTTCATCAGCCGAATAGGGAAATAATGCCGTGAATGCCCGGAAGGGTTGCTCGATCAACCGGCTGAACCAATCTGATTCATCTTGGGCAGAATGGCGCGTCGCGGCCTGCAAGTCGATCAGCCAGTCCATGACCACTCGGCAACAGCTATCTGGATCGTGACGGACAGTCGTTGGGTTCATAGCTTTACCGACCAGAGCGGTCTCGACAAGGATCTGCCGGCCGAGAACTGGTTCGAAGGCAACCACCCGCGGGATCGAGGCGAAGCCTTGCGGGCGTGTGGACTGGATGGCCCGCAGGGTAGCGGTCTCCTTTTGCAGACTTGGACTTTCGCCCGCCAGGCGAGGCACCTTGACGACCAGGGTTGGCGTGGAGCGGTCGTTGGACGAAACCAAAAAGAGTACATGGCTAGAGGCACGGAACCTGGGAGTAAGCAGGAAATAGGACAAGCGCGATGGGTCGCCGTACCGCTCAAGGTTAAGGCGCTGCCAATTGCTTTGCAGATGAGTCAAAATTGCAGTCATTCGATCGCCCGTTGAGCAACGTAACTGATACAAGGTCCCAATTGTGTTGCCAAGCCGTTGCGCAACGACCATCCCACCAGGTTCGATCTCCAGCGACTCAACAGGCCATTTTTTGGACCATTGAAAGCGAGCTCGAATCCAGAAAGGTTATCCATTGGGACGATCCTGGTGCAGTTCTCGAAATCCGGCCAATGCCAGAATGTCCCAATTGGGGTTAACCGGTGTTCGTCGAGCGCGGCCAGATATCGCTGAGAGAGGTGGACTTTGAGTCGTTCCAGGCTAGACCGGAGAGCAGATCGCCACCGCAGCCGGCTTAACCAGAGGAGCCCGTAGGTTTCAACATAGAGAAAGCCCCCTGGCCTGATGAGGTCCCCGACGCTGGCCAGCGTCGGCAAGGATGGCGCACATACCACCGCGACATCATATTTTTTAATCTTTTCACCTACCGACGGTAGTCGTGCAAACACGGCGAGCGATCTGCTGAATGCATTCAACGCCTTGAAATGCAACTCATCGGATGGACCGATGTACGCCACGTCACCTAATTCAGGGTCGGGTAGGAGAAAGCGCCAGTCTACGCGGCGTGAAGCCTGGAGAAGTGCATCAGCATGCATCTCCATTCCGGGATGTATCCCCATATCAAGGGTTTGGATTTCAGGTAGCTTTTGTGCGTCAACCAACATGATTGCCTTTAAAAATATGGACGGACCGCAGCGAACAATTCTGGAATAGATACCGGGTATGGGTGGTGAACGGTATAGGTTTCCTTATCCGCCAGGAGGCTGTTTAGGCGATGGCGTTGAATTTCTTCCGCCGCTTCGATGAACTTATTGCTCTTCTCCGGGAAGGCAAAGCGGAAGGCCAGATAGTACGACATGAAAACCTGCCGCTCGTATTGCAGGGAGAAGACCATACGCTGAGCGACCTCATGGGGATCTCCCGGCTGGACTATCACCTCGGGTGAGGCGTGACTGCCGACGAAGAAGACCTTGTCCAACTCGCTGGAAAGTGTCTCAAAGGGCGGTTGAAAAAGTTTTTGTGGAGGAATATCTACGTATAGCTGCCCTTTCAAAACCGGTTTCAGCCTTCGCATAGCCTTATTGAGAGGTAATTTGCCATCAGCGCTTTTTAACAACGCATTGTCGACTGATTGGAGAACTTTTATAGCTCTCAAGCGGGCCTGATCTTTTTTGCCTACCCGGGCGCGATATTGAGGTAAGTCGATAAGGTGCCAGTCCCACAGGCGGATCGGCTCTGGGATGCCATACATGCGCTGGCCATCCCGGCTGAGGTATACCCACTCATCACCGATATATTGCGCTCCCTGGGCGGTGAAGGCGAGCAGCATTTCTGTTTTCCCGCCTTTGGACCAACCAGTGGACAAGGCCCCGACCCCGTTAAAGTTAAAAGCGGACGCGTGCATGGCAAGTGCACCGTTTGCCAGTGCGGTCAGGTTAATAATCGGGATCAGCAGTGGGACAGCTGGTAAGCCACTCTCACACAGGATTTCGCATGGCTGTCCGATCAGCTCGAAGGGGATCTGAACCTTGGCCTGTGCTTTATGCTTGCTGCGCAGAACCAGGAAAGCATCCTCGGTAAATCCAGCATCGTCCACACCCAACAAGCGGACAGGCGAGGAAAACGCCAGCCGATCCACGAAGCGGATGGTAATGTCGGGCTGGCGCGTGAGGGGCATCTGGATCTGGCCGAGCTGCCGGTTCAACGCGGCGATATCTCCCATAGTTGGATCGATCAAACGGATGCCGACGATGCCGTGGAGATCATAGTCGACCTGGGCCGGTGCGGAGGTTTGAGAGGGTGAAGGCTGTAGATTAATCAACGTATCCTAACTCCCGCAGTCGTTCTAGCATGACCTGGTCATACTCAACCTGGCCGGCCTCAAATTGATGGTTGCCAAGGGAATCCAGCCAGGCTTGGAGTTGTTCATTTAGCCTGGCAGCCACTTCCGACCTGGCAGAGATGAGGTTAGCTTGTTCTTGAGGATCGGCAAGGACATCGTACAGCTCATGTTCCTGGTTTGATTTCCAAATGTACTTGTACTGGTTATTGCGCAACATTCGTGCAATCACGCCATTTTGGCTTTTCGGTGCGGTGTTCTCGGCGATCACGAAGGGCCTGGCGTGGTCAGCAATCAACCTGTAATTTCCCTTCAAGGACGCCCCAGACAGGTCGCCCCCCCCCAACTCTAAGAAGGTGGGGTAAAGGTCGATCAGCGAGACAAGATCTGGTACGCGTTTACTGGCTGGGAAACGTCTTGGGTAGCGGACAATCAGCGGTACGTGCACCAGTTGTTCATAGAGTGCCATACGGTGCCCGATATGATGATGTTCGCCGAGGCTGTCCCCGTGATCAGACGTAACAACGACCACCGTCTCGTCGAGAATTCCAAGAGATTCAAGCGTTTGGATCACTTCACCGATCTTTGCATCGAGATAGCTTAGTTCGCCATCGTAGAGGGCTTGCAGGATTTCCAGGTCATCACGCTGCTGCTTATCTGGTGCGTTTAAAATCGCTTCTTTATTATTCCGAAGTCGGGAAACTCGCCACTCGGAAAAGTGCCTGGGCATGAAGCTGCGATCGTATGGATATGGGGGACGATAAGGCTCATGACATTCCATGTAATTGACGAAGAGAAAGAATGGCTGTGTAGGGTTCCGGATTTCAGTCAGCCATTCACGCAGGAATTGGTTGGTGAGTCCGGCGCCCTTGTCACCCTGGCGTCGCTGACGTTTGATCATCGAACGAAACTGCTGGAGCGTTCGCACTCCGGCGATGACCGGTTTCGCCAGTGGGCCGTAAGGTTCCAGTTTTTTGATCAGTTTCGAGGATTTGGTCCGCTCGATGCCGTGCGCCTTGACCAGCCGCCAGATGTCATAAACTGTGTCAAATCCTTTGGTCAGCCCGGTGCGATCGCTGATGTAAGCGTTGTCGGAAAAGCTGACCGTCTGGTAGCCTAATTGTTTAAGCTGGGTTGCCAGAGTGGGGAAATCTTTCGGCAAGGCATCCTTCGAAACCTTGACGCCATGACTGAAGGAATGCAGGCCGGTAAAGAGGGAAGCATGGACGGGCAGTGTCCAACAGCCGACGGAGAACGCTTTTTCGAACAATGTACTTTCCGCGGCAAGGGTATCGAGATGTGGTGTGGTGGTGCGCGGATAGCCATAGCAGGAGAGGTTGGCTACCCTGACGCTATCCATAACGATCAAGATGAGATTAGGCTGCCGGTTCATGATGTTCCCGTATCCTGGTTGACAAACAACCGGCGCAATCCGGGGGAGTTGGACTGGTCGATCGAGATTCGCAACAGGTTTACATAATGCCCTTGCTCCAGCTTGGTCTGAGGAAGGCGGGTGGACTCTTTCAACGCCCGGTGCATCCAGCAGGTGTAGAAAAGAGGCTGGATAAGGTTATCTGGCAACCCCAACCGTTGACAATAGTTATCGGTCATCTCGCTGATAAAAAGATTGAGCGGCGTCTCGCCCAAGAAACTATGAGTAAAAATTTGCAAGCTGTCTCGCCGGACGCTGTCGCGTGTTGCCCAGATACAATAAGAACGCAAGAAGTAAAACAGATCCCACAAGGGCAGGCCATGCGACTCAGCGGCCTCCCAGTCGAGGAAAGCAACTTTACCACTCTTGGTGACCAACATATTCCACGTCCCTGGGTCGCCGTGTTGAAAGACGAGCGGAAATTCACCCAGAGCTTGTTCGATCGAATCGATCTGGCCTTCCATGAAAATACTCTGTTCTGGTGTGAGGCGATAAACCTCTAAGAAACGAGCGAAAAGCTGCCTTAACCCTTTGGCGACCTGTGCTGGAGGGGCAATGGTTGGGTCGGCGGTGGATTCGCCCAACTTGGAAAGCCACGCGCAGGCGTCGCCACCAAGAGGGTGATCCGGTGAGCTCTCATGCTGGCGGCGGAAGGGTTTGCCCTGGATAATGGTTTGGCCTACCAACATCAATTTACCAGGATGGCTACAGAAGATCGGCTGCGGCAGCCTTTCCCGGTCGCCAATCCCCTTCTCCCAGAGCAAAGTTAAGGCTTTGTACTCGTTCTCCAGGCGAAAGTTGAATACTGGATCACGGGTTAGCTTGACGATATGCTGAGGCGATTCGCTATCTTTTGCGAAGAGCAAGAACAATACTTTGCGGGAACTAAACTTGCCTCGCGCTAGCAGCGCCCAGCGGCTCTGGTCCAGATCGATGCCAGCCGCCTCCGCCGCTGAACGAAGATAGCGCGGAGGATTGCCGGATATGTCAGATGCAGAACGCGTCAATAAAACCCCAGATCGCCTTAATAATCGGCCAGACCATGGGTGTTTAACAATATATCTTTCAGCCCGCGCCAGGAGCTTAAATGCGCTGGTTGAGGAGATAAGATAGTAGCGAACCAAGTAGTCGATCGTCTTTTTATCCTGCCAGGGCACCGCGGTTTGCATTTCACCGTGCAAAGGGGTTAACCAAAAGACCTGGCGGGAGAAGGACTCTCCAAGAGAACCATTTAATTT
>MGOK01000066.1:8951-11934 GCA_001795335.1 Chloroflexi bacterium RBG_19FT_COMBO_55_16 | reverse complement strand
ATGGACAAAGTCTAGCTAAGGTAATCAAGTCTAACATACCAAACTGATCCGTCACTGTCAAAAGGATGTTGACGACCACTACTGCAACGGCAAGATAATAGAAACGCTTCTGTTGTTTTCCAATAACCACGCCACTCAAAAGCATGACGCCGGCGTTTCCGAGCATTAATATGGCGACGATCCATGCAGTTATTGCCTGATGTGAATTGCGGCTTTCTATTCTAGCCAGGCTCAGGATACCTAACGACAGCCATATCGCAGCATTCAGAAAAAATAACGCCTGAGTCACTTTGCCGGGATCAATAACTTTCGGCGAACTTCCCATCAATTTTGCTCACTGGCCGGCATTATCTTCACAATGTTGCTATAAGTGTTTCTATCTCACCCTCAAGAACCGCCGCTTGCCGGCCTGAAGCACGCCGGGATGCGGGAAAGTCTGGTTTGGGTTGTTCAGGAATTCTCCATCCAGCTTGACGCCGTTCTGGAGCAGCAAGCGCCGCCCTTCGCTGCGCGTGGCGACCAGCCCGCTGGCTTCCAGCACGTCCAACACGGTCTGGCCGGGCTGCAGGGCGAATTCGGGCATCTCCGCCGGCAGGTCGCCCTGCTGGAAGACGCGCACGAAGTGCTGCTCGGCCTGGGCGGCGGCTTTGGCGTCGTGAAAGATCGCCACGATCTCGCCCGCCAGCTTCATCTTCACGTCGCGCGGGTGCAGGCGGCCGCTCTGCATCCCCGATTCCAGCTCGGCGATCTGCTCGGACGGCCAGCGCGTCACCAGGCGAAAGTAGTCGCCCATGGCTTTATCCGGTAAACTCATCACCTTGCCGTACATATCCTCGGGCGAAGCCAGGAGCGGGATGTGGTTGCCGAGCGACTTGCTCATGCGCACTTCGCCATCCGTGCCCGGCAAAATCCCCATGATGATCGCCACGTTGGGTTTAACCCCCAGGAAGGTCATCACCTTGCGGGCGGCGGTGACGATGTTGAACAGCTGGTCGGTGCCGCCGACCTGCACGTCGGAGCGCATGGCATACGCGTCGTAGCCCTGCATCAGGGCGTAAAAAGTCTCGTGCAGGTAGATGGCATCCCCCTGCTCCCAGCGAAGCTTGAAATTCTCGCGTGTCAGGAACTGCTGGATGGTGAAGTTGGAAGCCAGCCGGATCAGGTCGGCGAAAGTCAATCCCGCCAGCCACTCGGCATTGTAGCGGATGAGGGTCTTTTCCGGGTCCAGGATCTTATAGGCCTGTTGGGCATAAGTGCGGGCGTTGTGCTCGACCTGTTCTGAGGTGAGCTGGGGGCGCAATTGGTCCTTGTCGGATGGATCTCCGATCAAAGAGGTGTAGGTGCCGATCAGGAAGGTCACTTCGTGCCCCAGTTCCTGGAACTGGCGCAATTTGCGCATGGTAATCGTGTGGCCCAGGTGTAAGTCGGTAGTGCGCGGGTCGTAGCCGCAGTACACCCGTAAAGGACGGCCTTCCTGCCCGGCCTCGATCAGCCGCTGGTGCAATTCAGCGGCCATAGCCTGTTTGAGGTCCTCGTCACCGTATTCAGTACCCCGCATCAGGTAAGTGACCTGTTCGTCGATGTTCATCTTAGCCGCGTACATAATAATACCCCTCTTGCTCCTGGTCAGGGCTGAGAGTGTGAACTTCATGTAAGTGTGCGCTTTCCAGAATGCGCTGCAAGGCGAACTCGCCTTCAGCGATCCCGGTGCGCCCAAGCACCCTGCCCTGGGCTTTGACCTCGCCCAGGGTGTAGAAGCCAAAATAGACCTGTTCTCCAAACACCTGGACTTTCTTACCCCATGGGGCCGGTAACACACGCACTTGCTGGATTTGATCCCATTTCAACCGTACATGGCGCAAGCCATTCGAGAACCTCACCCCCTCGGCGTCCAGGCGCAGCACCGTGTGCCGATCCATCCAATTCCCCAGGCTGATGCTGAACGCAGCTATCAAAAGGGGAATGGTAAGGAGGGGCACCAGCAGGCTGGCGTGCCCAGCGCTTTTTCCCAACACAAACCAGGCCCCGCCGACGAGCAGGGCGCTGCCCCAGGCGATCAGCTCGCCGCGGCGCGAGATCAATTCGGGACGAAACTCCTGGATTGCCATTTCAAAGAACGATAATTATAAAAGGTTTTTCACAACAATCGGGAGAGTATTTCCGCCGAAACCTGATCCCGTAGTTCAGGATAATCTTCCAATAAGCGCGCAATATCCGCCAGGTCTTTTTGACGCTTGCTCCCCCGTCGGGCCGGGTCCTGGACTGCCCAAACCTTGCTCCGTAACACGTCTTCCAGGCTGGCAACCGGCAGGACCAATCCCAACACCTCATGTTGCTCTGCACGCTGGACGAAGTCGGCGTAGCGAGGGTCAGTCCGGATTTGAACGCGCAGGTCAGAATCAGAGTTTGAAACGTTTAAACTGTGCGGAAAACGCTTGAGGCCGAAATCCTTCGCCAATAACGATTCAACCTGATCCAACTGTTCGAGCGCCACGACCAGATCCAGGTCCAGGCTGACCAACGGCTCGACATAGGCGTTGACCGCCTGCCCACCGATCACGCAGTATTGAATGCCATGCTCGTTAAATAGAGCGACTAACCGTTCGAGGAGGTTGGCTTGATCCATGGTAATTGTTTTCCAAAAAGTGAGGGCGCGCATCTCAAGACCTCGCATTAATTGAGTATAGCATAGAAATAATCCGCCTCGCCTTCTTTCTCAACTTGAATATCCCGTGCTATAATTCGCAAGGTTGCGGAGGAACCAATGTACGTCCCGGTATTGGTGTTGAACGCCAATTTCGAACCGATCAATGTCTGTAACACCCGCCGCGCCATTGGCCTGATGATGACCGGCAAAGCCAGCCTGGTGCTGAATGGGCGCGGCGAAATTAAGACTGTCTCGCAGACATTTCCCCGCCCCTCGATCATCCGCCTGGAGAGGATGATCAAGCGACCGCGGCCGCGCGTCAAGCTCACTAAGCGT
>MGOK01000066.1:4184-8939 GCA_001795335.1 Chloroflexi bacterium RBG_19FT_COMBO_55_16 | reverse complement strand
CTGCCAGTACTGCGGATACCGGACACCGCACTTGACCCTCGATCACGTCGTCCCGCGCCGCCTGGGAGGGCAGCATATCTGGGACAACCTGGTGGCAGCCTGCCCACAGTGCAACCATCGCAAGGGAGGGCGCACGCTAGAACAGGCCCAGATGCACCTCTTGCATCACCCAAGTGAGCCGCCGTCCTCAGCCGGTTACATTTTCGCTCGCCACCTGGTGCAGAACGAAGATTGGATGCCCTATATCCTGGGCTGGTAAACTAAAACTCTAACTCCATAAAATCTTCGGCCAGGGTTACTGGCCCATCGAAAGCCTGGGCGGCTCTGGCAACCAATGAACCGTCATTAAACTCCCCTGTCGGATAGTGGATTAAAATAAGGCGTTGTGCTTCAGCTTTCCTGGCAATCTCCCCAGCCTGGAAGGCATCCGTGTGGCCGCGCGATGCACCAGCGGACTCGTGGATCAGCACCTCCGCCCCCTGAGCCAGGCGAACCACCTGATCGCAAGGCTCTGTATCACAGGAATAGGCCAGCGCATGCTGGGATTGGGAGAATTCGATCCTCAAACCAATCGTGGGAATTAAATGGCTTACCGGTGAAGAAAAAATGCGCCACTCCTCGCTTTCGATAACAGGCGTCATCTCCAGTTCAGGTAGACGCCGAAAGGTCACCGGGAAGAAATTCGGCCAGCGTGACCAACCATGTAATTCCATGACCTGTTCCAACCTGTCCACCGTGTAATCCAATCCATGCACAGCGAGCAGGCGTTTCCGTCCTAAAAGCCATAAGTTCATTAACAATAACGAGAAGCCCGAGACGTGATCCGGGTGAAAGTGGGTCAACACCAGGTCAGTCAGGGCGTTGACATCCAGTCCAGCCCGGCGCAGCCGGACGAGGGGGTTGCCGGGACAGTCGATCAACACACTGCTTTCGCCTCCCGCCAGGGCCATGTGGGTGTTCTCGTGACTATCATCCGGGATAGCGTTGGAAGATCCTAAGATCACTAATTTTGGCATCGATCAGCTCCCCAGAATCCAAAACGCAATACGTGGGGTTAACATCACCTCCAGAAGGGCTGCCCCTAACAGCAAAGGCAGCACCAGGGCGACCATGACTCGCGTCCAGTCGGCCAGCGCGCCCAGCCAGGCTTCCCCAATCGTCCGCCCTTTTGCGGGGGCCGCCAGGGTTGCCCCCAAACGCAAGATGGCTGCGCCAGCCAGGATAATCGCCGGCACTTCCAATACGCCGTGGGGCAACACGAAGGCGAGCAAGAAAAGCCAGGGGGAAAGCCCAGCAATGGCAAATGCCGCCATGAAATATCCGATCAACATAAACGGCGTGAGCAGAATCATCAGCGCCAGCACACCGAATGACACCATGCCCAATAAAGTCGCCAGGAAGATGGCACGCAGGTTATGGAACCAGATGATCGGGACGCTGCCCACTTCAAAGAAGCGGATATATTCCAGCCCTTGGATCGTCCCTTTGTCGAGATCGCTCTGTGCGAACAATTCTGCTGGAATAGTATAGCGACCGGAAAGGTTGGCGCCTAAGAGAAGAGCGGCAACCAACACCAGGCTCATCAAGACCAGCGGCAGTGCCAACCGGTGCAAGGTGGCCCGTATTTCTTTGCGGTACCAATCCAGCGGTGATCGCGCCTGACCGAGGAAGGCCTCCCAAAAAGTGTACCACCCCCACCGCAAGTCAAGCACATCGAACTCGCGTCCCAAGAGCTCCTCCCGGTTGAAATGGGCTACTCCTGTCCGGATGAGCAGCACAGCAATGATGACCTGGCCGAAGATCGTCCACCACAAAACTTCAGATTTCGCCCAGGTGATTACGATACTCTGCCCTTGCAACAACATCGCCATCGGAAGGATGATAAAAGCCGCCAACAAGTTTGCACCCCGCATCGAGGTAGTCTGCGAAGACACCACTACAGCCCCGCTCACCATCACCAGGCAGTTTACAGCGGCCAGGACGGCGATCTGCGCCAACAACACATCGCCTGGCAACCAGCTGCCTTGCCGATAAAGGCTCAATAGATACATAGCCATCCCCAGGTAACTGGCAAACAATGGCGGCACCATCGCCGCCAGCAACTTGCCCAGGTAGAGCTGCAAATCGCTTAAGGGAGTGGTCAATAAGGGTTCGATGCTCCGGCGCTCCTTCTCACCGACGAAACTCTCCAGGGCAATCACCAGGGATACTGTCACCGGGAAAAAGCCCACCACCATCAGCAGGAAGGGGACGAGTTGTTCATGCTCCACCTGGGCGCCATAGCGCTGGGCAAACTGGATCAATTGCCCAGAAGCGTAATTCATCACGCTCGGGAAAATGATCGCCAACAAAAAAATAGGGCCGATGATGCGCCAATCGCGGAATTGGTCGCGCACCTCATGCCTGGCGACTACCAGAGCCGGGCGGAGATTATTGAGCACGATCCACCTCCACCCCCTGAGGGAGTTTGATAGCCTGCAGATACACCTGCTCGAGACTGCGAGGCACCTCCTCCAGGCTAACAACAGGTAACCCCTGGTCTAAGAGGCTGCGCAACACGACGGGATTTTCCTGCATGGGATGCGCTGTCTGATAGCGCAACCAGTCTGGACCCCACTCACTGACCTTTAGACCCAGGGGTAGTTTTTGATTTCGCAGGTTTTGAGGCGATCCAAAGCGAACTTCGTATTCAGGCGGACCGAGCCAGCTGTGCTTGAGGGCAGCCGGAGATCCTTGGGTGATGATCCTGCCGCGGCGGATGATGGCGATCATGTCAGCTAACTCTTCGGCCTCGGCCAGGTTGTGGGTACAAATCACAATCGCCCGTTCCGCCGAACGCAAGGCGTGGATGGCATCGCGCACCAGGCGCGCGCTTTCCGGATCCATGGCTGAGGTCGGCTCATCTAACAACAGCACCGGTGGATTGTGCAGCAGAGTACGCGCCAGGGCGAGCTTCTGGCGCATTCCTTGTGAAAACTGGCTGATCCGGCGCTGTTCAACTGTCGCCAGGCCAAATTCCCCCAGCAGTCGCCGGGCGCGGTTCCGGCGGGTAGGTAAATCCATGCCATACAATTGGCCAAAGTAGTCCAGGTATTCGAAAGCCGGCATGCGACCGTACAAGCCATGCTGTTCGGTCAATACGCCGACTGAAGCGCGCACCTTGGTAGGCTGGTCCACCACGTCATACCCGGCGATGCGCGCCCAACCGCTGGAAGGGCGCAAGATCGAGGTCAGCATGCGCACCGTGGTAGTCTTTCCCGCGCCGTTTGGTCCGAGCAGCGCTAAAACCTCGCCCGCCCCAACCTGCAGAGTGACCTCATCGACTGCTAAGAACCCGTCAAATTGTTTGCTCAGGCCTTCGGTAACGATCATTGTCAGGTATTGGTATTATTCTTGGACGTCCATAGCTTGAACCGATGACCCCGCCTGTTTGCGATGGCGCCAGACAAACGCCCCAACAGAAAGCACTGCCACCAGCAACATCGTGATCTGATTAACGTTAATCCCGCCCACTTGTGAAGGATCCAGCCGTAGAAATTCGAGGGCGAAACGTCCCAAGGGATAAGCCATCAAATAAATAAGGAACAAATCGCCGGCTTTCAAACGTTCCTTGTACCGGCGACCGATCCATAGTAAAAGGGCCAGGATCCCTAAGTTCCACAAGGATTCATATAAGAAGAGTGGATGATAGCGCTCTTGATCAGCGAAGGCTGGCAAGCGGTTTTGTGGATCGATGAATATTCCCCAGGGCAAATCCGTCGGCTTTCCATAGAGTTCCCGGTTGACGAAATTACCCCAGCGCCCGATGGCCTGGCCTAATGCAAGGGCCGGGGCGACGATATCCAACCAGACAGCGAAAACCAGCTTGCGTTTGCGGGTGAACAAGTACAGAGCAAGCACCCCGCCGATAACCGCGCCAGGGATACCCAGGCCTCCGTTCCTGATATTGATCGCATCTAGAGGGTGAAGCAAGTAGTACCTGGTAGTGAGCCCGACAGCCACCATCGACTCGGGTGGGGTAAGGATATGCCAGATGCGCGCACCCAGGATGCCGCCGATTAAGACCCATACCAACCCATCCCAAACAAGGTCACTTTTTTCTCCTCGGCGACGCGCTTCGCGCGCTGCCAGCCAGGCAGCTGCCAGGGCACCCAGCATCAGGATGATGCCGTAATAATATATTGTTAATGGTCCTATCTGGAAACCCATTTTCCCTTGTGCCTCCTTTTCATGTTAAATCTCTTTCCTGTGTTCATCGCAAACTTTGTGTGCGCTGTGGCTCTGGGATTGAATCCTTGTGCGTGGCCACGGAGCGCGTGCAGCTGATAAAAAGTTATCTTGAATGTGTCTGGCGCCGTATATCCAGGATGCGTTGGAAGGCGGTCACGTTTGCCAGAACCGCGATGATCCCCAAGCCGATCAGCGGAAAGTTGAGAACCAGGGCTGGGGCTAACACCAGGTAACGCTCCATCCGGGTGAGCAGGCCCACTTTAGTGTCATAACCAAGGGCTTGAGCGCGGGCGCGCACATAGGATACCAGCACCGCACCCATGGAGGCGGCATACGTCAGGAGAGCAGCCAACCAGTTTCCCTGCTGAATAAAATAGAACAACAGCCCCCCAAAGATGACCAATTCCGAGTAACGATCGGTGACCGAATCGACGAAACTGCCAAACTTGCTGGATTCCCCTCGCAGGCGGGCCATGGTCCCATCCAGGGCATCAACCGGCCCCATCGCCAGGATCAGGATCCCTC
>MGOK01000066.1:0-4169 GCA_001795335.1 Chloroflexi bacterium RBG_19FT_COMBO_55_16 | reverse complement strand
CCTGTGCCAGAAATATGGCGCCTATGGTGTTACCAATCAGCCCAAGGATGGTCATCGTATTCGGCATCAACCCCAGGTGATTGAGGAATGCCCCGATGGGATCAAGGATGCCCTTGAAGCGCTCCCGCATTTGATCCGTGAAAGTCAGCTGATTTTTCTTTTCCGTCACTTGCTCCACGGAGGATATCCAACCTTTCTCTGATTCAGTGTTACTGGTATGCTATCTTATGGCGACAAGACTGTCAAGCGATCTATTCTTCTTGTGGTCCCATCAACACTTCACGTTCACGACCTCCCCCAAGAGCGGGGCCGATCACCCCCAGCTCTTCCAACTCATCGATTAAGCGGGCTGCGCGTGGGTAACCGACCCGCAGGCGGCGCTGGAGTAACGAGGCGCTGGCGCGCTGCCCTTCGCGCACGATAGCGATCGCTTTTTCGATCAGATTGTCCTTCTCGGCCAAGAGAGCCTCTTCTTCAAGTAGGTCCTCCCAGGGCGGCGACATATCTTCCTCCGCTGGGGATGAGCGCTGCCAGAAGGTGATCACCTGCTCGATCTCCTGGTCTGTGACCATTACACCCTGAGCTCGGATTGGGCTGCCCGCTTCGGGCGGCAGGAAGAGCAGATCCCCACGCCCGAGCAACGATTCTGCCCCACCCAGATCTAAAATGACGCGCGAATCGACCGAAGAAGCCACAGCAAATGAAATGCGCGCCGGAAAATTGGCTTTAATTAAACCGGTGACCACATCCGTGCTCGGTCGTTGCGTGGCCACGACCAGGTGAATGCCGGTGGCGCGCGCCATCTGAGCCAAACGCACCAGGGCCGGTTCTGTCTGTTCAGGAGCCGACATCATTAAATCTGCCAGCTCATCGATCATCACCACGATATGCGGCAGAGGTTCTTCACCCCGCCGGCGGCGGGCTTTCCGATTAAAGGAGTCAATATTGCGGGAATGAGTGACTTCCAGGATCTTATACCGGCGGTCCATTTCCGCCACCGTCCAGCGTAACACCCCTAAGATGCGCTCCAGATCGGTCTCTACCTTACCGTATAGGTGCGGGAGGCCGTTGAAACGCACCAGTTCCACCATCTTGGGATCGATCATCACCAACCGCAAGTCCTGCGGGGTGTTGTTCATCACCAAGCAGGTAGTCAGCGCTGCAATGCACACCGATTTGCCCGAACCTGTCGTGCCCGCAATAAGCAAGTGAGGCATGCTCGCCAGGTCGGCAACCACTGCCTGACCGGAAACATCGCGACCGAGGGCGATCGTCAAGGGCGAGCCAAACCTGTAAAAGGCCTCCGTCTCCAGGATCGGCCTCAAGCGCACCACCGTTGACCGGGAGTTTGGCACTTCGATGCCCACATATGGGCGACCAGGCACAGGGGCTTCAATGCGCAGGCTGGAGGCCGAGAGCGCCAACGCCAGGTCGCGCTGCAGGGAGGCGATCTGCGCCACCCGTACCTTCTGGCGGATTACCTCATCTTCGGTCCCAGGCTTCTCCACGAATCCCGGCTCTACTGCAAACTGCGTCACAGTCGGTCCAATCCTAAACCCAACTACCTTGGCCGGGATGCTGAACTCCGCCAGCGTCTTTTCGATCAGCCCGGCAGTCAGATTGATATTGCGTTCGTCAGGACGGACGGTCTGCTCATTTTTCAATAAATCCAGGGCTGGCAATCGCTCGTCACGTACAGGGGGCGGAGTGTTTTCTTCATCCCGTACCTGGATCTTGAATTTCTTGCGGTATTCAGCCGGCAGATGGGGTAGTTTTCTCTTGGCGGATTCACCAGCAGCCATCCCTGGCTCCGTAACCCCTTCATTAATCACCCCTCTTCCTACCCCGAGAGGTTCCAAATCATTTCCCGACTGCCCTTCCATTCGTCCGAGGGCCATCTTTGTCAAGGGATAGATTAACCCAAGACCTGCAAAAGCCGCCCATAAAAACAGAAAACTTAAAAACACTTCCAGCAGCCAGGTTGGCTTGATGACCATCCTGACCAACTCAGCCAGTCCCCAACCGACTAATCCGCCATCCAGGCCTTGGGCAGCACGTTGCACCGAAACCCCACCGAGCACGGTTAAGAGCGCCAGGGCAGTGAAAGCCGCCATTTCCAAGGCCAGTACACGCCCCCAGGGGATATTCAATGGAGCGTTTGCCCGCCGGCGCAGCATCGCTATTCCAATAATACATGCAATCAGGACGAACAGGAAACTACCCCAGCCGAACCACAGGCGCAGAACACTCGCCCACCAGGTGAGAACCACACCCCCCGTGAGCTTGAAAAGCGCCAGCAGGGTCATCAAGGCCAACGCCAGGCACGCCACTCCGCCGAGGTCCCAGGAGAAGCGTTCAAAATTAGTTAGAAAACGCAGGAGGAAATCTATCCAAGAGCGCGGCTCTTCAATAGCCTGCTCTGGCTTTGGGCGATCCACCTGGTGGGAATACTTTCTGGTCACTGACGAATCACTCCTCTACTCAGATAATTCCATCGTTGGTGGATTCACCCCACTTTGGGATGCGACATAAATACCAGCCAGAATAAGTATAGCACCAAAAATCTTGAGACCGGTAGGTGACTCTTGTAGAAGCAGGTAAGCCAATAGGGTCGAACCGATCGGTTCGCCGAGCAAGGTAATCGAGACGTAGGCTGCTGAGAGATAACCCAAAGCCCAGTTAAATGTAGAGTGTCCCAAGAGTTGAGGAACCAGCGCCAGCAGGAGAAACCAGACGGTTGCCTGCGGCGGGTAACCCCAGGGCGTTTGGCCAGCCGCGAGCATGATGACGACCAAGACGAGCGCTGCCGCTCCATAAACAATGAAGACGTAAGGGACCAGCGACATCCCGGCACGCAATCGGCGCCCGATCAACAAGTATCCGGCAGCCATCCAGGCGCCAATCAAGGCCAGAAAATCGCCCAGGAAGGCGCGGCCGCGGATAAACTCATTCAAAGGCGGACAAACGAGCCGCATATTACTCCAGGAACATGAATCGCTCAGGCCGATGATCATACTCCCCACCAGTGCCATCCCCATGCCGAATAAGATCAGGCGGGGCAGCGGTTCCTTTATTGTCAATGGCGATAGCAAAGCAACCCACATCGGCGCGGTAGAAACCAACACAACCGAGCTGGCCACTGTAGTATATTCTAGCGAAGTGATCCAGGTAGCAAAATGAAGCGCCAGGAAGAAACCGGAGAGGGACGCCAGGGCGAGTTTCGCCCGTTGCAGGCGGCAGATTTCCGCCCGGTACCGCAGGAGAGCCAGCGGAGCAAGGATCAACGTCGCCAAAACCAATCTGTAGGCTGCGATCACCAGCGAGGGCGCATAACCCTGGGCATAACGGACAAAAATAGATCCTGTTGACACAGCCAGGATGCCAAACACAATAGCCAGGGCAGGTGGCACAAAAGGGCGGCCTTGGGGGGCATTCATGAGTGAAATGAGTTGTAGCTTGACAAAGGGTTAGGCGAAGTTTACAATCTCTCCCAGTCGGGTTTCCCGAAATGCTACATCACAAGCTTACAAAAAGCAACCCTATTCAATTTATAAATACATAAGGAGTGTATCATGTCTTTTGAACTGCCCTCTCTCCCCTACGCGTACAATGCCCTGGAACCGCACATCGACGCCATGACGATGGAGATCCACCATTCCAAGCACCACAATGCTTACGTGACTAATTTGAACGCAGCTTTAGACAAACATCCCCACCTGGCTGGAAAGTCATTGGAAGAGCTGGTAACCAACCCGGATAGCCTGCCGGAGGATATTCGCACCGCGGTGCGCAACAATGGGGGCGGTCATTTCAACCATAGCCTGTTCTGGAAGGTCATGTCTCCCAATGGCGGCGGTGAGCCATCCGGGGCTTTAGCCCAGGCAATTTCGACCGCGTTTGGTGACTTTGCTTCCTTCAAAACCACCTTTGCGCAGGCTGCGGTAGGCCGCTTCGGAAGTGGTTGGGCCTGGCTTGGATTCAAGGGCGGCAAGCTGACCGTACTCTCTATGCCTAATCAGGACGTCCCAATGATGGACGGTCTGACGCCGGTCCTGGGCATAGATGTTTGGGAACATGCCTATTATCTGAAGTATCAAAACCGGCGACCAGAGTACGTGGCCAACTGGTGGAATATCGTCAATTGGGAAGAAGTCGCCCGGCGATTTGCA
>MGOK01000065.1:15749-18851 GCA_001795335.1 Chloroflexi bacterium RBG_19FT_COMBO_55_16 | reverse complement strand
CATCAAGAAGGTGGCCGTGCCGGCCCCCCAGCACTCGCCCAGGTTGGGACACATGGCTTCCTCGCACACGGTGTGCAGTTCTTTGCTGCGCATCAAGCCTTGCAGCCACTGGTAGGTCTCGCCAGCTGGGGCGCGCACGCGGATCCATTCCGGGCGGCGCAGTGGTACTGTATTTACTTGTTCGGGGTTAACTCGATCGCGAGTGGGGATGTGAGCCATATAGTTGTTGGTTTTTTTACCTATAAGGATTTCCGATGCAGGTATAATTCTACACCAGAATAAGGGGATCTAGATACTGAAAACTGACCACTGATCACCGATTACTGCTCACCTCTTCACATAATATGCCCACCGATAACTTCCTCCACCAACTGCTCCACTTGCCAACGGTTCTCTTCGCCCTGCTCTCGCCGGATGTGCGCTGGGTGGCTTTCGTCTGGCAACGCCGTCACGAAAACCTGGACGTATTTGTCGTGCCCAGCGACGGTTCCGCGCCGGCGGTGGCGCTTACCCATACCCCCGAATTTACACGGTTGACCAGCTGGACGCCCGACTCACGGGCCGTGATCGTGGAAGAAGATCATGATGGAGATGAGCGGAACCGCTTGTTCCGGGTCGACCTGGACCACCCATTGGAGATGGTACCACTCACCGAGGATCGCCCGCCGTATTTTCTGCGCGGGGGCAACCTGCATCCAGATGGTAAGACGCTCTTTTACGGGGCGAATTACGATTTCGCCGTCGGCCAGGCCCTCGAACCAACCTGGATCTACCGGCACGACCTGGGGAGCGGACTACGCCTGGCTATCGCCCGACCCAGGCTCCCGGTAAACGTGGAGGTCAGCCTGAACCGCAAGGGCACGCACCTGCTCTATTGCCGCAAAGACCACCACCCAGCCGGGAGGCAATTCCATCTGGTAGATGTGAATGGCAGCGAAGATCAAGAGATCCTTTACTTCGGCGACGAAGTCAAAACCTTCGCCCGCTGGTTCCCCGACAGCGAACAGATCTTGGTGCTCTCCGAGTCGATCGATGGGCGGCCACAGGCACACCAAAGCCTGGGCGTTTACCACATTCCAAGCCAGAGTATGCGTTGGTTGATCAACGATCCCGGGCGCCCTCTCGAAGGCGCCTGGGTTTCGCCGGATGGTACGATCATCGTGGATGAGATCGTTCAAGCCAATCATGCGCCGACCTTCATCGACCAAAGGACCTGGGAAGAGAAACCCTTTCCCCGGCTGCCGGGCAACCTGATCCCGCTGGGCCGGGCTACGGATGGAGCCTGGATCGCCATGCACTATTCGGCGACTAATCCAGTGGAGCTGGTGCGCTTTGACGAGCGAGCCAACGCCACAGAAGATTTAACCTCCCTGACGCGCACCTGGGAGCTTTCGGATTTACACCCATCAGAGCTGACTCCCGCCGAGGCGTTCTGCTGGCCATCGATCGACGGGCTTGAGATCCAGGGCTGGCTGTACCGCGCCCAGCCAAACCCGCGCCGGGCGATCGTCTTCCTCCACGGCGGGCCGACGCACCATTCCGAGGATAAGCTCAACGCTCAGATCCAGTATTTTGTCTCCCGAGGTTTCAACGTGTTAGACGTGAATTACAGGGGCAGCACGGGCTTTGGATTGAAATTTCGGGAAGCGATCAAGGAGGATGGTTGGGGCGGACGCGAGCAGGCAGACATCGCCACTGGAATCAAGGCCTTGATCCGGCAGGGGCTGGCCGATCCCGGGCGGGTAGGCGTAACCGGCACCTCCTATGGGGGGTACAGTTCCTGGTACCTGCTCACGCATTACCCGCTGGAGCTGATCGAGGCCGGCGCGCCGATCTGTGGGATGACCGACCTGGTGGTGGACTACGAGACCACGCGGCCCGACCTGCGCCCGTATAGCGAGGAGATGATCGGCGGCCGGCCCGACCAGGTGCCGGAGAAGTACTTCGAGCGCTCGCCAATCCATTTCGTGCAGGAGATTCGAGGCAAACTGCTGATCGTGCAGGGCGCTCAGGACCCGAACGTCACCCCGGAGAACGTGCGGCTGGTGCGAGAACGCCTGGAAGCGCACCATATCCCTTACGAGTTGCTGGTCTTCGAGGACGAAGGGCACGGGATCGTTAAGACGGCTAACCAGGAGAAACTATACCTGCGCCTGGCGGATTTTTTCGATAAAGCCCTAATCGGATGCGGATGACGCTCATCTGGGGATATTTATGTCAGACTTCGCTAGGCTGCGGGAAGAGGCCGCCCTCACTTTCAACTTAATACTGATTACTGAAAACTGACCACTATGTTAATCGTAGACGCACACCAAGACCTGGCCTGGAACATGCTTACCTTTGGCCGGGATTACACCCAGGCCGCCGAGGAAACCCGCCAGCGCGAAAAAGGGAGCCATGCGCCCCTCCACAATGGCGATACGCTGCTCGGCTGGCCGGACTTCCAGCGCGGCCAGGTGGCCGTGGTCTTCGCCAGCCTGTTTGCCGCTCCGGCCCGGCATAAGCTCGGCGATTGGGATACGCAAGTCTATACTACCTTCGAACAGGCGCACGCCATCTACTCCATCCAGTTGGACGCCTACCACCGCCTGGTCGACAATGCTCCTGAGCAGTTCCGCCTGATCCGGACGCGAGGCGACCTGGAAGGGGTGTTGGCTGACTGGGAACAGCCTGGCGGAGAGGCCCACCCGGTCGGGCTGGCCGTCCTGATGGAGGGTGCAGAAGGGGTGCGAGAACCGGCAGAACTGGAAGAATGGTGGGCGCGCGGCGTGCGCTTGATCGGCCCAGCCTGGGCTGGCAATCGCTTTTGTGGTGGGACGCGCGAACCGGGACCTCTCACCGCTGAGGGTTATGCTTTGCTGGAAGCCATGGCCGAGTTCGGCTTCACGCTCGACCTCAGCCACATGGACGAGCAGGCTGCCTTGCAGGCGTTGGACGCTTACCCGAAGGCGATCATCGCCTCACACTCCAACGCTCTTGCCCTGCTCAAGGGCGGGGACAGCAATCGTTTTCTATCCGACCGCGCCCTGCGCGGCTTGATCGAGCGCGACGGGATCGTTGGCGTTGTACCCTACAACTGCTTCCTCGCCTGGGGATGGACGC
>MGOK01000065.1:13620-15704 GCA_001795335.1 Chloroflexi bacterium RBG_19FT_COMBO_55_16 | reverse complement strand
AGATCGATTACATCTGCCAGATGGCCGGCGACGCACGCCATGCTGGCCTGGGCAGCGACTTCGACGGTGGCTTTGGCCTCCAGGCAGCCCCCGCGAAGATCGACACCATCGCCGATCTACAGAAATTAATCCCCATCCTGGCCGAAAAAGGGTATACTGAAAGCGATATCGCCGCCATCCTGGGAGGCAACTGGCTTTCCCTGTTACGGCGCACGCTCCCGGAAAACGCATGACCGAAAACTCCTCCTTGCCTGGCAACGGGCGCTTCCGCACCCGTGTGGGGCTGGTCGTCGCCCTGCTCGGCTTTTTGATCTTCGTGATCGGGGCAGAGCCTGGCTTGTTTGGCCTGGACCGCAGCCCGGTGGTTGGCTTTGTCCAGATCGGCGTCTTCTTAATCGGCCTGGCGGTGATCTGCGTCGGGGGGTATATCTGTATGAACGGCCTATGGAATTCGGTTGCCAAGACGATCGTCGCCGATATCGGCTTGCGGCTGGTCAGCACCGGATTTGTGATCGCCTTCGCGGCCGGCATGGCGGATGTCTTCGGCTTCGGCAGCCAACTCTCCCCGGAAATCCCCTACTACGGCCCTTATCAAGAAATTGGCGTGCTGATAGGAGAAGCTGTGATCGCCCTGGGCTTTGTACTCCAGATCCCCTTTGCAATTCACCGGAGGAAAGACGAACAGTCTCCCGAACAGATTCCTGAGGAGGGACATCAGCATATAAATGTTATTTTAGAATAATCGATGCGGAGGTCATGATGAGCCTGAAACTTACCTGGTTTGGACACGCCGCCTTAGGACTGGAGACAGACGGCTACAACATCCTGGTCGACCCCTTCCTGAGCGGCAACCCGGTCGCCAGCGCCCAGCCTGAGCAGGTGCAGGCTGACTACATCCTGGTCAGTCACGGCCATGGCGATCACGTCGGCGACACCCTGGCGATCGCCAAACGCACCGGCGCGACAGTGATCAGCAATGCCGAGATCGCTGGCTGGCTGAAGAAACAGGGGGTAAAGACGCACGCCCAGCACCTGGGCGGAGGGTTCAAGCACCCCTTTGGCTACCTCAAGCTTACCCTGGCGATCCACGGTTCTGGTCTCCCGGACGGCACGTATGGCGGCAACCCGGCCGGTTTTCTGCTCACCACCAACCACGGAAAGAAGATCTACATGGCCTGCGATACGGGCCTGTTCGGCGATATGCGCTTGATCGGCGAAGAAGGCCTCGACCTGGCAGTGCTGCCCATCGGTGATAATTACACCATGGGACCGGACGACGCCCTGCGTGCTGTAAAACTGCTGCAACCAAAAGTCGTGACCCCGATCCACTTTAACACCTGGGACCTGATCACCCAGGACCCCCACGCCTGGGCGCAGCGGGTGGAAAAAGAAACCGGCGCCCGTGTACATATCCTGCGCCCAGGGGAAAGCCTGACCCTTTGAGTACCCTCCCAGAAACCTTGCAGTACTTGTGACCCTATATCGCCAACATTCACCCCCAGGTGCGATCTACAAAACCAGGCCAATAGCTTGCAGTAAGTTTTTTCGGACGGAAACGGTCTGATATAATTCACCATTCGTGAGGTGAGCATGTTTGACAGCATTTTTCAACGCAAACAAGACGAAGACCGCGTCCGGAAAGAAGGGCGCCTGCCCCCCGGCCAGTCTTTGACCCAAAAGTTCCCAGTGCTGCACTATGGGCCGGTGCCCCGCTTCAACCCTGCCACGTGGGATTTCCGTGTCTGGGGCGAAGTGGAGCAGGAAGTGCGCTGGACCTGGGAGGAGTTCAACCAGCTGCCGCGCACAAAACTGCTGATGGATATCCATTGTGTCACCCGCTGGAGCAAGTTCGATACGGCGTGGGAAGGTGTATCCGTGCGCGCCTTGGTAGATCAAGGCTTGATCAAGCTGTTGCCCAGCGCCCGCTACGTCCTGCAGCATGCTGAATACGGCTTCACGGTAAACCTGCCATTGGAAGTCGTCTTGCAGGACAATTTCCTCCTGGCGACCCATCATAATGACCAACCCATAACGCCCGATCATGGTTTCCCTTTGCGGGGGGTGATCGGCTTTATTCCCAGCCA
>MGOK01000065.1:8931-13527 GCA_001795335.1 Chloroflexi bacterium RBG_19FT_COMBO_55_16 | reverse complement strand
TGTCTGGGAAGAAGAACGGTTCGGGTAAGATTTTGTACCCAGATCAAGCCACTATCCATATCACCCAGCTGGAGAAATACTACATCGTCCCAGAACGCGAAGCCGGGCTGCGCGCCGCCGTCGGCAGCCTGTTCCGCCGCAAGCATCGCGAGATCAAAGCTGTCGATGGGATCTCATTCGACATCCTCCCCGGCGAGATGGTCGGTTTTCTGGGACCGAACGGAGCCGGAAAAACCACTACCCTCAAAATGCTCTCTGGCCTGCTTTACCCCACAGCGGGTGAAGCGATAGTGCTCGGCCATGTCCCCTCCCGGCGGGAGAAAACTTTCCTACGGCAGATCACTCTGGTCATGGGACAGCGCAACCAGCTGGCCTGGGATATCCCCGCTCTCGACTCCTATGAACTGAACCGCGCCATCTACCAGATCCCGCGCGGCGAGTTCAAGCGCACGGTCGACGAACTGATCGAACTGCTGGATCTGCAAGACATCGTGCGTAAACCCGTCCGAAACTTATCGCTGGGCGAGCGTATGAAGGCAGAGATCGCCGGATCTTTGCTGCACCGACCGCAGGTTCTCTTCCTGGACGAGCCAACCATCGGCCTTGACGTGACGATGCAGCGCCGCATCCGGGCCTTCATCGCCGAATATAACCGCCGTTTTGGCGCCAGCGTATTGCTCACCAGCCACTACATGGCTGATGTGGTGGCGCTCTGCCGCCGGGTGATCGTCATCCATCACGGCCGGATCCTTTATGATGGCAGTTTGAGCGGCCTGGTCGAGAAATTCTCAGCCCAGAAGACCATCGTGCTAACCTTGCCCGACAGCAACATCGACCTGACCTCCTATGGAGCAGTGCGCTCGAAGGATGCTGGTCGGGTGACGCTGCAGGTGCCAAAAAGCGAAACCTCCCGCATCACCGCCCAGCTGCTGGCCGACCTGCCGATCAGCGATCTGACGGTGGAGGATCCGCCGATTGAAGAGGTGATCGAGCATGTCTTCGCCCAAGGAGCGGAGGCAGCCGCATGAAGGCCATGCTGGATTTCTATTTCACCCAGATGAAGATGGCCATCCAGCAGCAAATCCAGTACCGAGTGGCCAATTATTTCTACATGATCGGGATGATCGCCGAACCGGTGATCTACCTGGTAGTGTGGTCGACTGTAGCAAGAGCACAGGGCGGGAGCGTGGGTGGCTACACCCCAGGCGATTTCGCCGCCTACTATATCGTTTGGACCCTGGTACGCAACATGAACATTGTGCTGACGCCGTATGTCTGGGAGAATTACATCCAGCGCGGCGAGCTTTCCATGGAACTGCTGCGACCACTACACCCCTTGCATGCCACGCTGGCCTACTTCTCCGGCTGGAAATTCGTGATGATCGCCATGTGGCTGCCGATCGCCGCCATTTTGACGATTGTCTTCCAGCCAACCCTGAACCCGCAACTCTGGAGCATCGCGGCTTTCGCCGTGGCGCTGTGGGGCGGATACCTGGTACGTTTTATGCTGCTGTGGCTGCTGGGGATGATCACCTTCTGGACGACGCGTGTTAGCGCCTTCTTCGAGCTATATTTCACCCTTGAGCTGCTCTTCTCTGGCCGGCTGGTGCCGTTGTCGCTGATGCCGCAGTGGGTGCAGCAGGTAGCCGCCTTCCTGCCTTTCCAGTGGGCGTTCGGCTTTACGATCGAACTGCTGCTCGGCAAGCTGACTCCGGCCCAGGCGCTGTACGGGCTCGGAGCTCAGGTCTTCTGGACACTGCTTGGGCTTTTCTTCGTTAACCTGCTGTGGCGGGCTGCTCTGCGCCGCTTCTCGGCAGTGGGAGCGTAGGAAAATGAATTTCTTTCGACTGGCCTGGGCTTACTTCCGTGTCGGCGCGTTGAATGAGCTGCAATACCGGGTCAACTTCTTTATCCAGGTGTTCCAGTCTTTCCTGGCGTTGGGGACTGGATTGGTGGGACTGGCATTGGTTTTCAACCATACCGACAGCCTATCTGGATGGTCGCGTCCGGAGCTGCTGGCGGTGATGGGCATCCACATTCTGATGGGTGGACTGATCAAAACCACGATCCAACCCAACATGGAACGCCTGATGGGCGATGTGCAGCAGGGCACCCTGGATTACACCTTGACTAGGCCGGCCGACTCGCAGGTTTTGGTCAGCGTGCGGGAAGTGCGCATCTGGCAGGTCGTGGATATTCTAATGGGCCTGATCGTGCTACTGGTGGCGCTGGTTCAAATCCAGCACCGGGTCGGGCTCTGGCAGGCGCTCGGCTTTGGGATCGCCCTGGTAATGGGCGGGTTGATGATCTACTGCTTCTGGCTGATGCTGACCACTGGCGCCTTCTGGGTGGTGCGCATGGACCAGATCGTCGAGCTGTTCCAGGGAGTGTACCAGGCCGGGCGCTGGCCGGTAGGCATCTACCCTCTCTGGCTGCGCACTGGATTGACCTTCCTGGTACCAGTGGCGTTCGCCGTCACGGTGCCCGCTGAAGCCCTGACCGGGCGTTTGACCTGGCAGACGATGGTGGGAGCGGCCGCGCTGACCGCCTTCCTGTTCGTCCTGGCGCGCTGGGTGTGGAAGACCGGCCTGCGGAATTATACAGGCGCTTCTGCCTGAAAGATCTCAGCAAGAAGTATACCGCCCGATTGTAGAACCCACTTTTTTCTCGTTATTCTATTCTCCCAATGAGCAGCCGGTCGATCAGGTAGCGCTGCAAGGCGAAGAAGATCACCACCACCGGGAGGCTCATCAGGATGGCCAGTGCAGCCAGCTTGCTCCATGACTCGAGCGTGGATCCCTGCACCATGCCCGCGATGGCCATTGCCAGAGTAACGGTCTGGGGTTTCTCGACAAAAAGCCAGCCCATAGCAAATTCAGAATAGCCGATCAAGAAGGCGATCAGGGTGGCCACAGCGATCGATGGCAACGCTAATGGCAGCGTTACCTTCCAGAATGTGATCAACGGGGTTGCGCCATCGAGGAAGGCTGACTCTTCGAGCTCCTTTGGCACCGACTGAAAAGCCGCCCGCATATTCCAGATACAAAACGGCATGGCAAAGGCAGTGTATACGATCATCAGGCCGACCAGCGAGGTTCTCAAGCCGATCACCGTCAGGAGGATGTATAAGGGGGTCATCAGGGCGACGGGCGGCAACAAAGCACCCGTCAATAGGCCGAAAAGGCCCACCCGACGCCCAGGGAAGCGGTATCGGGCAAAGGCGTAGGCCATGCTCGCGCCGAATACCAGCGATAAGAGAGCCGCTCCACCGGAGACAAACAAACTATTTTTCAAAATCCCGAGGAAGGGCAGGTTTTGCGAGGGCCGTTCCCATACCTGCTGGAAGACTCCGAAAGTGAATTGCTCAGGCCAAATCCTGAAGGTAACCGGCCATCCCTTGACGCCGCCATCAAATGCCAGGTATACCACTCCCCAGATCGGCGCCAACACAAACAAGGCTACCAGAGACAGCCCCACCTGGGTGGCGAACTGTTGCCACCATTTTAGTTTATGCATAAGTCACTCCCTCGGCAGCCTTGCTCCAGCGGTTAAACCACAGGATCAACACAACTAAAACCAACACGGTGAACAGGTTAATGGCTGCTGAAACGGCGAACTGACCCCCGAAGTATCCAGTGGGGCTAAATATGTAGTAAGAAGCCGTGGCTAAAGTAACCAACGGTGGACTGGTCCGCATGGCGATGAACAGGTAAAACTGGTTAAAAGCAAAGATCGAGCGGATGATGACCGCCGGCAGCAATAGGGGAAACAATAACGGTAAGGTGACGTAGCGGAATTGCGTCCACCCGCTGGCCCCATCTATTGCCGCGGCCTCGTAGACGTCGATCGGCACCAGCTTCAGGCCAGCGGTTGCGGCCAGCATGATGAACGGGAAACCATACCAGGTGGCCGCGATCAACAAGATAAGCAAGGCGGTATTCGGATTCTCGAAGTAATCGGGCAGGGGGACATCTTTCGGGATGTTCTGCGCCAGGATCAGCCACCCATAACGTGACTCGAAGATGCGCAGCCAGACCAATGCACCGACAAACTCTGGGATGGCCCAGGGTAGGATAAAGACCGCCCGCCACCAGCCTCGGAAACGCACGCCGTGCCGGTGGAGCAGCAACGCCACGCCGAGCCCTAAAAGGGTTTGCAGTCCAACCGAGAGTACCATCCACATTACATTGAAAACCAGGAGGCCTGAGGCTCCCCCGAAAATCAGCTGTAGGAGCAGGGTCGGCCCGGCGTAGTGGACTTGGCGCCCGCCCGATCCACCGCCTAAGATCTCGATCGCCACGGGCTTTTCTTGCCCGGTTAACCCCTGCCAGACCGCTCGCCACACACCTCCCTGGATACCGTCCCGGATCGAGATAGCATTGAAGTCAGTCAGTGACATGGCCGCCTGGTAGATCAGGGGGAATAAGGCGATTAGCGACAGGGCGATCGCACCTGGTAAAAGCCAGGGCAGGGCGCGGCGGGTATCCCTCCAGCCGAGACGACCCTGGCTTAGACCGGTCCTCGCCCGGAAGCCAGGCCGTAGCCGGTCAAGCCAATTTAATAAGGGCTGCCAGAGTTTGGCTCTCGCCCCCTCTG
>MGOK01000065.1:2409-8905 GCA_001795335.1 Chloroflexi bacterium RBG_19FT_COMBO_55_16 | reverse complement strand
GCCACTTGGTCGGCCAAACGAGCAGGAAGAGCAAAGCGATGACCAGCCATAAAGCAAAGACGGGCTGCCTTGCCCACAGCCTGCGCAGCCCCAACACCGCCAGGAGGCTCACAAAAAGATCGATCGATATCAGGAAAACGCCCGGGTGCCAGGGGACCGGCATACTCAACCAGACCAGCGGCTGCCATACCGGGAAACCAGCCCGGCGCACGTGCTCGCTTTGAGCGTAATCAAAGTGATATAGCAACGCTTGGGACAGTGGGCTTGAGCCTACCCACAAGCGCGGGTTAAAAACCACGAACACAAGGATGGAAACCACCCCCCACAGGATGACTGGCCCCAACCACCGCGCCAGCGCGGTCAATCTGATCCCTTCTCGGGGAAAAGACGCCTCACTCGACCAGGACCTGAGCCGTGGAAGCGATGCCGGCCGTGTAACCCACAACCAGTCAGCCAGGATGGCAATGCCTGCCAGGCAATAGACATACTTCGAAGCCGCGGTCAGCCCCAAGGCAATGGCGGAGAGCAGTACCCAACCATTCCATTTCGCCCTCGACCGTGTATAAAACAACACCGCTAGGGTGCTGGTTAAGGCCGGCAATGGTTCCAGCATGATCTGGCTCGTGTATTTGATCTGCCAGGTGTTGATCGCCAGGAAAAAACCGGCCAGGGGATTTAGGATCGCCAGGGCCAACACCTCCAACGTTCCAAAGGCAGCCGATACCAGGCGTGCAACCTTGAACTGGATTTCGGGCAGGCTCTTCGCCGGGGGGGCAGTGGAATCCAGCTCAGGGAGCAAGGGCGCCTCGGGTAACTTTAAGATCGCCAGGCCATAGACCAGCTTGGTTAGCGGTGGGTGTTCATAATTGAAATCGTAATGGATAACCTCCCCCCAGTCCCCAGCGTTGATGGCGCGCACATAACGCTGAGCAGCGCCCAGATAGTCGTCTTCGTCATAATCAACTGGCAGCATCTCCACAGCCCGCAAGCGTACCCCCAGGGCCAGTAGGGTGACCGCGATGATGCAGGTCACGTACAGCCAAGATCGAGTCATCTATCCGTTGGCCCGACTTTCTCGCATTCCCCCTGGCGGACCTGGTAGACGTCAAAGTCGCGCGCCACGTACGAGGCTGGGATGATCGCTTGCGCCTCTGCCAGCACGTCCCGCTCACGATACCGCCGGGAAATGTGGGTTAAAATCAGGTGCTTCACGCCGGCCTGGAGAGCCAGTTCTGCCGCCTGGCGGGCAGTCAGGTGGGCGAAATCCCTGGCCATGTCAGCTTCGTCTTCCAGATAAGTGGCTTCGATCACCAGCAGATCCGCCCCCCGGCAAACTTCGACCAGGTCATCTGTCCGGCCGGCGTCTCCCACGTGCACCAGGCGTGTCCCAGGGCGAGCCGGGCCGAGCACCTGGTCTGGGACGATCCGGCTACCGTCGGGCAATGTCACAGACTGGCCATTCACCAGGTTGCGCCGCCACGGCCCCTGGGGGACGCCGAGCGCCTCCGCCGCTTCGGGTAAGAAGGGCCGACGCGATTTTTCCTCAAACAGATATCCATAGCAATCCGGACCGCGGTGAGAAACCGGGAAGGCTGTTACCGTGAAATTGGTGTCTTCGAAGATCACCCCCGCCTGCACCTCGATCAAATGGATCGCCATCGGAGGGCGCACCCCACGCAACACCACCCCGAATAACAGATCATCGATACGCTCCATAGCCCATTTCCCGGCGTAAACGTTCAGCTCATTCAGCGTCTCCCAACGCGATAAAGTAGAAAGCAAGCCTGCCAGCCCAAGGATATGATCGAGATGTCCGTGGGTGATCAAGATGTGGTTCAGGCGCTTAAAGCCTACGCCTGATTGCAGGATCTGGCGTTGGGTGCCCTCCCCGCAGTCGATTAAGAACCGATATTCGTCGTGCTTTACAATTTGGGCGGAAAGGCCGCGGTGGACAGATGGGGCTGAAGCAGAGGTGCCGAGAAATACGATTTCGAACAAGGCAGGTGCCTTTCATGAGGAGATTTGCGAGGTGCGTAGCAACGTACCTTCTGCACCGTGCACCTTGAATTGTACCTTAAATGGCTTCGCGAGATTCCAGACCATTTGTGCTATAATCATCGAGGGAATCAGCGATTCGGCGATTCAACAATCAGCAATCCTAAATCTACAATCCAATGCCTGCCCGCAAGTCTAAAAAAACTACTCAAAAACCAGCCGCTAAAACCAGGCGCACCGCCCCTCCGGCCAGGAGAAGCCGACCCAGCGACAGGACCGGGACGCCTAAAGGGAAACCGCCTGCCTCCCCAGCGCGTCCCGCGCCCCGCCGCCCGTCCCTGTGGAGCTCGCTTTCCCTGGACCGCAAGCTGGACCTGCTGGGGGTAGGGATGACCCTGGTCGGCCTGCTCACCCTGCTCAGCCTGCTCTCTCAGAACCGTGGCTGGATCTCGGGAGGTTGGTTGGCGCTCCTCGGGCAGGCTTTTGGTTGGGGCATGTATTTGCTGCCGGTCGGGTTGATCGCCCTCGGCCTGTGGCTGATCCTGCGTCATTTCGATCGCCTACCCCAGCTGGCACTGGAGCGCGTGGTAGGCCTGATCTTGCTCTACCTCAACCTGCTGGCCTGGCTGCATTACTTAAACTTTCCAGCCAATCGCACTGCCAATTTCGACCTCGCCGAGCGAAGCCTGGGTGGGGGTTATGTGGGGGGCTCGGTCCTGGCGCTGCTCACTCCTAGCCTGGGGTGGGGTGGCGCCACAATCGCCTTAATCGCCTGGTTAGTAGTTGCCTTAGCCTTGGCGCTCGACCTTTCCGTGCCGGAATTATTCGGTTGGATTGCACCGCTGTTTGCGCGCCTGCAAAACGCCTGGGATGCGCGCTGGCGGCGGAATCCTACCGGGCAACCAACGCTTGGCCAGGGCTTCACTCCTCTCCAAATGAGGCCCAACACAGAACATCCTCCATCGGGCACCCTGCCCACCGCTCAGCCACTAACCCCCATCTTTGGTGGGGAGATCAGGGAATGGGCTCTGCCTCCGCTAGACGAGATTTTGGATGCAGGTGGTGAAGTTTCGTATGATGACGAGTTCGACCGCCAGCGCGCCCGTATGGTGGAAGATACCCTGGCCTCCTTCGGCGCGCCGGCCAAGGTTATAGAGGTCAACCGCGGCCCGACCATCACCCAGTTTGGCGTCGAGCCCGGTTTTATCGAAACCCGCAATGGGCAGATGCGCGTGCGGGTGAGCAAGATCGCCGCCCTGGCCGACGACCTGGCCCTGGCTCTTTCCGCCAAGCGTATCCGTATCCAGGCCCCCGTCCCCAGCAAAGGGTATGTGGGCATAGAGGTACCCAACGAAGCGATCTCACTGGTCGCCCTGCGCGACGTGCTCGAGAGCGAGGCCTTCCGCCGCTCAAAGTCGCTGCTGCGTTTCGCCCTGGGCCAGGACGTCGCCGGCAACGCCGTCTCCGCCGACCTGTCCGTCATGCCGCACCTGCTGATCGCCGGGGCAACTGGCTCGGGCAAGTCAGTGTGCGTCAACTCCCTGATCTGCTGCCTGTTGCTCAACAACACCCCCGACGACCTGCGCATGGTGATGGTCGATCCCAAGCGCGTCGAGCTGACTGGTTACAACGGCATCCCGCATCTCCTGGCGCCGGTGGTGGTCGAACTGGAACGCGTGGTCGGCGCATTGCAGTGGGTGGCGCGCGAGATGGACCAACGCTATCACAAGCTGGCGCAGGCTGGGGCGCGCAACATCGAAGACTACAATGTCCGCCTGGCGGCGCACGGCGAGAAGAAGGTGCCCCACCTGGTGGTGGTTATCGACGAACTGGCCGACCTGATGATGCTGGCCCCGGACGAGACCGAGCGCACCATCACCCGCCTGGCGCAGCTGGCGCGTGCCACCGGCATCCACCTGGTGATCGCCACCCAACGTCCCTCGGTGGACGTGGTCACCGGCCTGATCAAGGCCAACTTCCCGGCGCGCGTCGCCTTCGCCGTGGCCTCCGGCGTAGACAGCCGCGTGATCCTCGACCAGCCTGGGGCCGAACGATTGCTGGGGCGGGGCGACATGCTCTTCCAGGCGCCCGATGCCGCCGCGCCGGTGCGCTTGCAGGGAGCCTTCGTCTCCGATCCGGAGATCCAGCGCCTGGTGACCTACTGGCGGGGTTTCTCTGGAAGCCTCGAGCCGGCCTCCACGGCGATCGGGGGGGTAGTAGATTCCTTGCCAGCCGGCATCCCGCTCAAGCAGATCCCCCTGTGGGAGGATATGAAGGCAGAAGAAGAACTCGACCCGCTCTATGCTGAGGCAGTCGACCTGGTGCGGCGACAGGGGCGCGCCTCTATCTCGATGTTGCAGCGCCGGCTGCGCATCGGCTACACACGCGCCGCCCGCCTGATCGAGAGTATGCAGGAAAGAGGCATCGTCGGCCTGGCCCAGCCCGGAGCGCAAAGCCTGGAGGTGCTGGATTACGGCCCTGCCGCCCCGCCAATCGAGGAGCAAGGCGACTGAATCCCCTCAAGGAATTGACTAATCAATATTATACTGATAAACTGATGATCAGAAATACAGAATATCAGGAGATCAGCCATGGACGATACCATTACCCTGCAGATGGCGCAACGCGGCGTGTTAGTCTTACCAAAGGCCTTACGCGAAGCCTATCATTTGGAAGCTGGTGATAGTTTTACTCTACTTGACTTAGGGGGGGTGTTCGTCATCAATCCCCGCCTTTCGGAAATCGACGCGATTGCCAATCGAATCACTCAGGCCCTACTCGAAAGGGGTGAAACGCTAGAAAGTATGCTGAAAACCTTGCGAGAAGAACGAGAAAAGTATGTCAGAGAGGGTTAAGGTCTACCTTGATTCCAGTGCGTTATTCGCTGGCATCTGGTCCTCTACCGGGGGTGGTCGTATGATCATGAAATTAGGGGAAGCCGGAGCGATTCAATTGCTAATCAGCTCTCAGGTGTTGAGTGAGGTAGAGAATGCACTCCGCAATAAAGCTCCCGGCTTATTAGGATTCTTGACCGTACTGCTGGAAAAGAGTGGTGTTCAAGTCGTGCAACCCCCCGATCAGAGTGCTGTCCATCTCGTTCGAAGGTTTGTCCAGCATCCTGGCGACACTCAAGTGTGCGCCGCTGCAGTTGAAAGCGGTGCGCACTTTTTTGTTACCTTAGACCAACAGCACTTCCTCAATAACCAAACGCTAAGGGATAACCTTCCATTCCCGATCGGCACCCCTGGCGATTTCTTGAGCTGGTTTCGAACGCGCCTCTCTTAGTGTCTAGGATTTGCAGAAGAAGAGCATCATCGGTCCCGCCCATCCATAGGCCCCTGATCAATGCTGATTCGCTTCGCCTAAGGCTGGTTTTATTTTCCCCTGCTGCCTTCTACGACATTCTTATCCTTGACCTGCTCCAGATATTCCATCACGGTTTTTGTGGTGGGAAGCTTTAATGCAGTGGCGGCGATCTCCTGGCAGTCGCGGTATACCAGCTGGCGGATGGTCTGTTTAACCACCGGGATAGAGGCGGCCGCCATGCTGAACTCATCCAGGCCCAATCCAAGCAATAAGGGTGCTGCCAGGGGATCGCCGGCCATCTCGCCACACAGGCCGACCCATTTCCCCTTGGCGTGGGCTTCTTGAATAGTACCCGCGATCAAACGGATCACAGCTGGATGGAAGGGGCTCGCCAGGTGAGCGACGCGCTCGTTGGTGCGGTCCACTGCCAACGTGTACTGAGCCAGGTCGTTCGTGCCAATGCTGAAAAAGTCCACATATTTCGCCAGGTGTTCGACCAGCAGTGCCGCGGCTGGCACCTCCACCATGATGCCGAATTGAACATTGCCTGCCATCGGCCTGCTGCTCGTGCGGAGTGCCTGGTGAGCTTCGTCAAATAGCTGTCGTGCCTGCTGAACTTCGTCCAGGCTGGAGACCATAGGCACCATGATCCGCAGATCGAATCCTGCGCCTGCTTCCAACAAGGCGCAAAATTGGTCGCGCAAAATTTCGGGTTTTTCGTCGATCATGCGGATCGCCCGCCACCCAAGGAATGGGTTGGGTTCACTCTTTGTCCCCAGGTATTCAACCGCTTTGTCGCCTCCGATATCTAGTGTCCGGACGACCAGCGGTCGATTCCCAATCACTTCGAAAATCTCCCGGTAGGTGTTGATTTGTTCTGCCTGCGAAGGCATCTGCTGCTTGTCAAGGTAGAGGAATTCTGTTCGCAGTAATCCGACGCCCTCGGCTCCATATTCGACCGCCTGCCGCGCATCCGTCACACTGCCAATGTTCGCGACCACCTCAACTGTACGACCATCTTTGGTTACTGCAGGTAAATGCGCATCAGCCACCTGTTCTGCCCAGCGCGAACGCCATTGGTTCTGGGACTGTCGCGCCTGAACCAGCTCTTCTGGCGCAGGATCGATGGTTAGTGTGCCATCGGTGCCATTCAAGATAAGTAGAACCCCGTTTTCAAGATCGTCCAGCTGCATTG
>MGOK01000065.1:0-2391 GCA_001795335.1 Chloroflexi bacterium RBG_19FT_COMBO_55_16 | reverse complement strand
GTACACCGATGCTGCGGGCCAGGATGGCCGTGTGCGAGGTCGGGCCACCCCGTACCGTGCAAAGTCCCAGGATCTTGCTCCGTTCGAATTGAACCGTGTCGGAGGGAGTTAGATCCTCGGCGACGATAATCACCGCCCGATCTGGCAGGTTGATTCCCTCTGGCGAGACGCCGAGCAAGCAGCATAACAATCGGTGTCCTACGTCTCCAATATCCTGCGCCCGCGCCTGGAAATACGCATCTTCAAGGCTGAGCATCTGCTGGGCATACAGCTCGACCACCTCTTCTACGGCTGCTTCGGCGTTAATCCGCTGCGCCTCGATGATCGTCTTTATACCCCCGACGAATTCCGGGTCATCCAGAAAGAGAGCGTGAGCCTCAAAAATTGCTGCTTCTTCCTCCCCGATGGTCTCTCGCGTTCGTTGGTGTAATTGAGCGATCTGGCTCTTCGCTTGCTGCAGGGCGGTTTCCAGGCGGTCTTTCTCGAATTCAGGATCCTGGTTCTGGTAACGCTCGACTTTAATCGCAACGGGACAGTAGATCCAGCCAGACCCGATGGCGATCCCATCGGAGACTGGAATTCCTTTGGCCTGTTGGCTCACGGCTTCGCCTCTCCAAAGTTGCTCTCGATTAACTCCCTCAAGGCATCCAGGGCTTCTTCTTCCTTTTCTCCACTGGTTTCAATGCAAACCCGGTGGCCCTGCTGCACCCCCAGCGTCAGCACACTCAGGATGCTTTTTGCATTGACCAATTTTTTATCCGCAGTCAGGTTACGGACTTTGATGTTGCATGGAAAGGATGCGGCTAATTTTACGAACTCCGCAGCTGGCCGGGCGTGCAAACCGGCTGGGTGCATCACGGCAATTTCGGCAGACGGCATCAGGGGATACTCCGCTCTTTTTGTTGTTGCTCCAGGTGATAGGATAGAGTTTCAATTGGGAACAATCGCTGAAGAGTCTTATCGGTCTTAACATGCAAGCCGATTCCCTTAGAAGCGGTCAGGAATGGATACCTGGAGGCCTTCCTGGCCTGCTCCCAGGGGATAGCTCGTTTCTTCAGGATGGCTTCAATCTGGTGTCGATTCTTTTTACTGACCTGTGCCTGGTACTGGCCTTCAATAATCTTCAGAAGGGAATTCAGGATCAGGTGATAATTTCGGCGTGCCAGGACGATCGCGACCGCGTAGATCAAGAGAATTGAATTTATGTAAAGACTGTACTTCAGGTAAGCGTCGAGCAGGGTTTGCCCCCATTCACCTAAAAATCCCCGGACAATGGCATCGACCATAATGATCTAAATCCTTGGCTGGGGCGGTCAGACCGCCCCAGCCAATAATACTCCAATATTAAGTTGTTATGCGGGCCACTTAATCGGCAGCGCCAGGCTGCAGTAATTCCTCGGGGGCGCCAGCCAGGCGTTCCCATTGAGTCGGGTTGCGATTGAAAAGGAACATCAATACCAGTACAACCACGCCCAACAAGGCCACGCCAACCCAGCTGCTCAACAGCATAAAGACGAATGGCGGCCACAGGAAGCCATCCGCAATGCTGGTGATCTGCGAGGCGCCTTCTGGAATTGCAAATCCAGCTTCTCCCGCCGCGAGGGTGAACGTTGGCGCCATCGCGGTGGCGATGTAGAATCCGATTCCCAATTCGATGATGCCGGCGATGACCATGCGGAAAATGTTCCCGTGCATGATCGGGGCGAATCCAGCCACGACGAAGGGGATCACGGCCAGGTCGGCGAACAAGATCACCTGGTTTCCGGGCAGGATCAAGCTCAGCAAGATAGCAATCGGGACGAGGAGCAGGGCGGTAGAGATAGCGGCCGGGTGGCCGATCAGGATCGCTGAATCCAGGCCGATATAAATATCTCGCCCAGTGGCGCGCCGTTTCATGAACTCTCGCGCGGCCTCCGATACCGGGATCAGGCCTTCCATCAGGATCTGCACCATGCGCGGTAGCAGCAGCATGACCGCTGCCAGGTTCATGGCCGTTTTGAGCACGTTGACCAACACAGCGGTGAAGCTGCCCGCGTTGTAGAAAGCCAGGATGCCCAACACCAGGCCGATCACCAGGCCGAGCACGACCGGATCACCGAAAACGCCAAAGCGTTTCTGAATGTGATCTGGATCGGCTTCGACCTTATTTACCCCTGGGATCTTCTCTATCACCCAGTTGACTGCGATGGCGAACGGCACGCCTGGGGCCGTCGTCAGGTGGGGTATGGAGATGCCAGGTACTTTATAGAACCCCTGGATGGCTTTGGCTGTCCAATCTGCCAGGAACAACGCCCAGGCTGCTGCCACTGCCGCAGCCACCAGACCCATCCCGACGCTCTTGCTGACGATCGCTACCAGGGAGCCGATGAAAGCGAAGTGCCAGAAGTTCCA
>MGOK01000064.1:14117-14259 GCA_001795335.1 Chloroflexi bacterium RBG_19FT_COMBO_55_16 | reverse complement strand
ACACAATCGACCCCCTGGTGGAGGACAGCCATCCCCTAGAGAATGTGCGCTGGGCAGGTGACTTGCTAACCTCCAACCTGCGCGCCTGGGTAGGAGAGGCGCCATCTGCTTTAGCCTGGGGTATTTCATATACTAATGCTGA
>MGOK01000064.1:13734-13914 GCA_001795335.1 Chloroflexi bacterium RBG_19FT_COMBO_55_16 | reverse complement strand
GGACAATGGTAGCAGACGATGATCCATCCTTGACCTATCAAGCAGGTATGGCTCCCAATGCATCCTGGATTGCTTGCAAGGGTTGTGAGAGCAACTCATGCTCGGATTATGCGTTAAACACTTGCGCTGATTGGATCCTGGCACCGGGGGGGAGCTCAACCAACCGGCCGCATGTAGTCA
>MGOK01000064.1:13606-13728 GCA_001795335.1 Chloroflexi bacterium RBG_19FT_COMBO_55_16 | reverse complement strand
CGTGGGGTGGTGAAGGAGGGGATACATGGTATCAAGCGGAAGTCCAGGTCTGGGTGGCAGCAGGAATCTTTCCGGCATTTTCAGCGGGGAACAGTGGATCGACATGCAATACACTCGGATCC
>MGOK01000064.1:13375-13523 GCA_001795335.1 Chloroflexi bacterium RBG_19FT_COMBO_55_16 | reverse complement strand
ACATTGCAGCCCCAGGGGTCAGCATTTGCTCAAGCGTTCCTGGAAATGGTTGGGATTGCAGCTACAGCGGTACATCCATGGCCAGTCCATACTCGGCGGGTGCAGTAGCCTTGCTCTGGTCGTGTGATCCAGGACTGGTCGGGCAGGT
>MGOK01000064.1:12439-13343 GCA_001795335.1 Chloroflexi bacterium RBG_19FT_COMBO_55_16 | reverse complement strand
CTGGTACAGCACCTGTCGGTAACTGCGGCGCACCGCCTGATGGACAAGGCAACTACACTTTTGGGTATGGTTACCTGGATATCCTGGCTGCCGGGATTAATTACTGCGGCAATGTCGACAAAGGCCACCTGGAAGGGTACGTGACTGAGACAGATACGGGTGATCCAATCGATGGAGCGACAGTCAACGCGAATACTGGCTTGGTGGCCGGAAAGGTTATCAACGCTATTACCGACCCCACAGGATATTACACGATGACCCTGGCGGTCGGAACATATGACGTGACTGCTTCAAAGAACGGGTATTCTTCACAAACATTCAATGTTGGGATCGTAAAGGATTTAACCGTTCAGCAGGATTTCCAGCTTCAATGGATAGGCTCGTGGATCAACGGCCCGGCTGACCCAACTGACTTCACCCGATATGACTGCACATGGTTTGATGATAGATCTGGTACAACCTCCTATAATGAAAAAGTCTACTGTCTGGGTGGGCGTACGGGTCAAAACAGTGAGTCGGACGAAATCTGGCGCTTTGATCCGGTGACAGGGAGCTTTGTTTCTACCGGCAAGTCGTTATATGAGAGTGTTTCTAATTACACAGCAAACGTGGTGGAAGATGCAAGTGGTTGGGCGATCTACGTCATTGGTGGTTTTGATGTGGACAACTCGGGTGGTGTTGTAGATTATGTTCAACGCTATGAGCCGGCAGATGGCAGCGTGCAGTTGATCTCTACAGATCCAATGCCATTCGAAGTGTCTGGCGTTCTAGCGACTCCTGGAGCTTGTGTCAGTGTTCAGAACAAGATCTACTGCTTCGGAGGTTGGGAAAGTACGAATGCTCCTTTCTTTAGCAATGAGACCTGGGAATTCGATCCGAATCGCCCAGCCGGCTCGCGTTGGGA
>MGOK01000064.1:4617-12402 GCA_001795335.1 Chloroflexi bacterium RBG_19FT_COMBO_55_16 | reverse complement strand
TATATTCAGGCGGCAGTGCAGAACGACATAATTTACGCGATGGGTGGTGTTGAAGGATACAGCGGAGGTGACCTGATCGCGAGTGATGTAGTAGAAGCCTTAGACATTAATCAGCTAACTGCTGGATGGAGCACCCTGGCCTCGCTGCCCGTACCAACCGGCGAGGGGCGCGGCTTTGGTTTTGATGCAGACACTCTCATGGGCGGAACACAAAGCTGGGCAGGAAAGCTGTATGTGGTCGGCGGCGGCGATTGGCCGAGCGAGAGTGCGGAAGTGTTGGAGTATGACATCGCCAGTGGGAGCTGGTCTCAGGGGTTCCCGGAACTTTTAACTGCTCGCCGTGATCATGCAGGTGTATATATACCATTGTGCAGCAATGATCCAAATGATGGCTTACCGGGTATGTGGGTGTTTGGAGGCAGACAGGGGACGGACGATCCTCCTTATCTGGATCCTGAATATTTCCCGACGCCTTGTTTAGAACCTCCCCAGGTGATTGAGCTGGTCAAGACGGTTGGGACCGACGCATCAGAATGTGGGGATACAGACCATTTGGATCTGGACGCTCCTGGAGAGGTAACCTATTGTTTCACGTTGAATAATACGTCTGAGGTGACATTAACACTACATGATCTGGAAGACAGCCACCTGGGAGTATTGCTGGATGGATATGCGAGTGTTTTAGCACCAGGAGAAAGTATCTTTGTCACGCAAACGGTGACCATCAGTACCACGACGATCAACGTGGCGAGCTGGATTGGTTATGATAAGGAATTGAAGAGTTATGTAGCCAAGGACTACGCAGTCGTCACCCTACCAGGAAGTTATTATGTCGTGATGCTGCCGACGGTGTATAAATAAGGAAAAGGATTACCATCTAAATAGACCAGAACTGTGCGGGTTATACTCAAATGCCCGCATAGTCCGGTTTAAAAAATGTGACATTAATCAAAATAATATCCTGTTTTATGGCAATAGGCCAGGGTATTTTGCTGTGATATACTGCACAAATATGAACACACACGAATATGTCGAACTGGAAGAGCGCTATGGCGCACATAATTATCATCCGCTGGATGTAGTATTGTCTCGCGCAGAGGGTGTTTGGGTATATGATATCGAAGGTAACCGCTATCTGGATTGCCTGAGTGCCTATTCTGCAGTCAACCAAGGTCATGTACATCCAAAAATCCTCAAGGCATTGAAGGAGCAGGCGGAACGTATGACGCTTACTTCTCGGGCTTTTCGCAACGATCAACTGCCACTTTTCTATAAAGAATTGTCGGAAATGACCGGCTATGGGATGTCTTTGCCGATGAATTCGGGAGCTGAAGCAGTTGAGACGGCACTTAAACTGGCGCGCAAGTGGGCATATCAAGTCAAAGGAGTGCCTCGGCACCAAGCAGAGATCATTACTTGTGAGAACAATTTCCATGGACGGACTATCTCGATCGTATCCTTCTCGACCGAGCCGCTATACCGGGACGATTTTGGGCCATTTACACCCGGTTTTGTGATAGTACCCTATGGAGATGCACAGGCGATTGCCAAGGCAATCACACCCAATACCGCGGCGGTCATGATTGAGCCTATTCAGGGAGAGGCCGGGGTGATTGTTCCTCCGGCAGGATACTTGAAGCAGGTGCGCGAGATCTGTACCCAGAAGAATATCCTGCTGATCGCAGATGAAATACAGACAGGCCTGGGACGGACAGGCAAAATGTTTGCCTGTGAGCATGAAGGTGTACGGGCAGACGTTGTCGTGATCGGGAAGGCCCTGTCAGGTGGTTTCTATCCGGTGTCTGCAATATTAGCTGATGCCGAAATTCTGGGGCTTTTCACACCGGGTGAGCATGGTTCAACCTTTGGGGGAAATCCGCTGGGAATGGCGGTGGCGCGGGCTGCGCTGCGGGTAATCCAGGAGGAAGGCCTGGTTGAGAATGCTGATCGCCTGGGTACTTATTTCCAGGAACAGTTAGCTGAAATACCAAGCCCGCATGTCAAGGAAATCCGCGGGAAAGGTTTGTTGGTGGGGGTGGAGCTAAAACCAAGCGCGGGTGGTGCACGCCGCTTTTGTGAGGCGCTCTCCAAACAGTCTATCCTCGCAAAGGAGACACACGAACACGTGATCCGTTTTGCGCCACCGTTGGTTATTGATCAAGCGACAATCGACTGGGCATTACCCCGTATTCGGGAAGTCCTGATGATTAAGTAGGTATATAACACAGTGCACCATAGGCATTACGGTGCATTGAGTTAGAAGCTAAGGAGAGAAGACTATGAACATTGGGGTTCCAAAAGAACGACGTCCGTTCGAATTTCGTGTCGGTTTGACCCCGGCAGTAGTACAAATGTTGACAAAATATGGTCATACATGCTATGTCGAGCACAATGCCGGAGAGGGAGCCGGCTTCAGCGACCAGGAATACGAGATTGCAGGCGCGAGGGTGGTTTACACGGCGCACGAGGTCTTTGGCCGGGCAGACTTACTGCTCAAAGTAGCCCGTCCAACCTATGAGGAATTGGAATGGCTGCGCCCCGGTACAACGATCATGGGGCTGCTACATCTTTATTCTTCAAGGCAAGATAAGATTTCCATTCTTCAGGAGAAGGAAGTCACGGCGGTCCCTTACGAAGCCATTACACTACCGGATGGAACATTGCCGGTAAAGAATCCGCTCAGCCAGATTGGCGGAAGGTTAGTGGCACAAATCAGCGCCCATCTGCTGCAGAACGATTCGAATGGAAAGGGCATATTGTTGGGCGGGAATGCTGGCGTACCTCCAGCAGAGGTAGTAATTATCGGAGCGGGTGTAGCGGGAACCTATGCGGCACGTGCTTTTGTAGGAATGGGCGCACATGTGACTGTGCTAGATATTCATTACGAGGCGCTACAACGTATCTACGATGCTTTCCCGGGTGTGGTAACTATGATCTCTAATGAGCCAAACCTTGCAAAAACCACTGCATACGCGGATGTGGTGGTAGCTTGCATCCTAGTTCCTTATGACCGCCCGCCTCACATTATCACCCGGTCAATGGTGCGTTCGATGCGACCAAGATCGTTGATCATGGATGTGAGTATTGACGAGGGAGGGTGTGTCGAGACATCTCGTCCGACTACTCATGAACGCCCAACCTTTATTGAAGAAGGAATCGTCCACTATTGTGTGCCTAATATTCCCAGCATTGTAGCCCGTACTTCGACATACGCTTTTCTGAATGCTGCTTACCCATATATTATGGAAATTGCCAATAAGGGTATAGATCAGGCAATATCAGATAATCCTGCGATTGAATCCGGGACGGTGATCTATAAGGGTGAGGTACGCCGCCTGGCACGTATTCAAGCCATAGAAGAACTAGGAGAATGACCTTATGGATCTCAGTAAAGTATACCAATCCCGGATCGTCACTGCAGATGAGGCGGTGAAGAAAATTCAATCTGGACAACGGATATTCTTGACCGGTAACTGCTCGACACCGCAAACAGTGTTAGCCGCGCTTGTTAAACACGCTCCAAATCTGAAGGACGTAGAAATCTGCCAGGCACTGACCGTCGGCCCCGCAGATTACGTTTCCCAGGAAATGCATGGGCATATGCGTGTAAACACAATGTTTATCAGTGCCAATATTCGCAAAGCTGTGCAAGAAGGGCGCGCAGATTTTACCCCCGTGCTGCTTTCGGAATTCCCACTGCTCTTCAAAAATAAGTTCCTTCCGGTCGATGTGGCTCTTGTACACCTCTCCCCCCCTGATGAGCATGGATTTTGTAGTTTTAGCATTGAAAATGGTCTGACAAAGTCACCGGCAGAATCAGCCAAGATCATCATTGCAGAAATCAATGAGCAAATGCCCCGTGTACTTGGAGATTCTTTTATTCATCTCAGTCGCGTCAATTACATTGTGCCGGTTGATTACCCGATAGCGGAAATGTCGATGGGCAGCGAAGAGGTCGATGAGGTTACGCAAAAGATCGCTGGCTTTGCCGCTGATTTGATCCCGGATGGGGCGACAATGCAAATGGGAATTGGCGCCATCCCGGACGCAGTGTTAAAATTCTTGTATCACAAGCATGACTTAGGTGTCCATTCAGAGCTTTTCTCGGATGGTGTCATTGATCTGGTCGAAGCAGGGGTTTTAACGAACATGCGCAAGACGCTTCATCCCGGGAAGATCGCAGCTGGTTTTGTCATCGGATCTCGCCGATTATACAATTGGATCGATGACAACCCGATGATTGAACTGCATCCTACCGAGTATATTAATGACCCCTTCGTTATTGCCCAGAATGAGCGCATGGTAGCAATCAATTCAGCTATTGAGGTTGATCTTACCGGTCAGATATGTGCAGATAGTATCGGTCCAAAACTGTACAGTGGTGTCGGTGGGCAGTTAGACTTTATTTATGGCGCATCACGCTCCAAAGGCGGTGTCCCCATCATCGCATTGCCAAGTACGACAACGACTCGGGATGGGCAAGTTATCAGCCGAATCGTTACGATGCTTAAACGCGGCGCAGGTGTGGTGACTTCACGCAACCATGTCCGTTATGTAATCACAGAATACGGCGTTGCGGACCTGTATGGCAAAAGTATTCGCCAACGAGGTCAGGCATTAATTAATGTGGCACATCCCGATTTCCGGGAAGAGTTAAAGCGCGAAGCAGTCGAATTGCATTACATGTAAAGAATTGCGTGTTATGATGGAGAAGGTTGCAGGTGGAGTCAAACTTGCAACCTTCTTCGGTTTTTTATTAGAGGAGGTTATTATGCGGCGTTGTGCGAAGATCGTAGCGACAATTGGGCCGGCCTGTCAAGAAGAGGGGATGATCCGCAGGCTGTTGAAAGCTGGAGTTAATGTGGCACGCCTGAATTTCTCACATGGCAGTCATGATAATTATACAGAAGTCATCGTGCGTTTGCGTCGAATAGCAGCAGAGTTGGGTAGACCGGTTTCTATTTTACAGGATTTGCAGGGACCAAAAATACGCACGGGCGAATTACCAGCTGATGGGATAGAGTTAACCGCCAAACAATCGGTGACGTTATCCACACAGCCGGGTGAGCCCGATACGATACCAGTGGATTTCGATGAACTACCCCGCAGTGTCCAGCCTGGTGGGCGGATTTTACTGGATGATGGCAATTTGGAGATGCGTGTCCTGGCCACTGATGAGAAACATGTCCAGGTGTCGGTAGTCGTGGGCGGGGTGCTCAAGTCGCATAAAGGGATTAATTTACCGGGTGCGGTATTAAATATCCCAGCATTGACTGAAAAAGATGAAATCGACCTGGAGTTTGGATTGAGGCAGGGAGTGGATGCGATCGCTCTATCCTTCGTCCGCTCGTCAGATGACATTAGATACTTGCGGCAGAAAATAGAACACTTTGACTCAAAACACGTAAACATCCCAATCATTGCAAAATTGGAACGTCCCGAATCGATAGATAACCTGGAGGCGATTACCCATGTTTCGGATGGAGTAATGGTGGCGCGCGGCGACCTTGGTGTGGAAATGTCTCCACAGGAAGTACCCATTGCGCAAAAAAGGATCATTGAGTGTGCAAATCGCCACGGGAAAGTTGTAATAACTGCGACACAGATGCTCGATTCGATGATCCACAATCCTCGCCCAACCCGCGCAGAGGCCTCAGATGTGGCAAATGCGATCTTTGATGGCACAGACGCGGTCATGTTGTCAGGAGAGACAGCGGTGGGTGCGTACCCGGTAGCTGCAGTAGAGATGATGAATGCCATCATTTGCCAGGCAGAAGCGAATATGGAGGAGTGGGGTCACTGGAAGGGGGAGATGGTGACACAGTCAAGTTTTGACGATACTTTTTACATGACCCAGGCAGCACGGGAGCTAGCACATGACCGGAACGTGGCAGCAATCGCGGTTTTCACTAAGAGCGGAAGGACGGCATTGCTGCTCTCGAAGACGCGTCCCGGTGTTCCCATCCTGGCATTCACGCCCGAGGAAACCACCTATCCACGCCTCGAGATGTATTGGGGAGTGGTTCCATACCTCGTGCCGCATGCCAATACAATCGATGAGATGCTTAAAGCAGTTGAAGGCGCGTTGATGGCTTCCCAGACATTGCAACCGGGCCAACAAGTAGTGCTGATCTGTGGTTTTCCGGTTAACGAAGTGCGTCCGACCAATCTGGCTTTACTGCACACGATTGGAGAACATTAGGATCTATACTATACCAATTTCTGCTACTTATGTAGAAGGTTCGCTGTCTTGTCCGTCAGGTATGGGGTTTGACGATCCATCGACTGGTGCGATTACCTGGATTGGTGAAGTGGCTGCAAGCCAGGGACTGCAGATCATTTATGGTGCATTTGTTGGTTCCGAACTGATTGATGGCGATCGGGTGGCGGATGCCGGGAGGGAGCTCCCGGCAACTTGTTATTTGATAAAATAAAGAGTGATGCAAGATCCAGATTGACAGGTACTTTACAGGAGTGATTCTGATGAAAACTAAGATTATGGCAGTTTTCGTAGTTCTGATATTGGTAAGCCAACTATTGGTAGGACTTTCACCGGTATATTCGTCAGCGACTGCTGCTTTACCGGGTTCAGGGCTCTTTGCGGAGAAAAACCCTGATGATCGGACGGACATGGAAGCGCAGACAGAGATCAGATCTGCCATTCTATCTGCAATCGCAAAGGGGGAATATGGTTGGGGAGCAGACGATTTCGAGATACGGGTTGACAACATAAAGATCAGTCAGGATGGTACCTGGGCTAAAGCATGGATAGTTTATTTTGATCCGTCTATAGAGCTTGTGCTTCCTACCGAGCCGGGGTTAGCAGTTGTACACCTGATAAAAAACGGATGGCAGGTGTATCTACCAGGTGATCTTGCTTGGGAAACCATCCTTCAAGATGTTCCTTATGGGTTAATAACTAAATCTGATACAGAGATGTGGCAGGCGCAGCTGGTCGCGGACATGCCAGATTTCCCGATAGAGTCGTTAGCTGGTTATCATCTTCCCTGGGCACAGGGTGAAACGGTCAATCTCTCTCGGAGCGTCAATCATGATTATGACTACCCTTCCGGGAAGGCGCATTATGCCTTTGATTTCTATATTTCAGGGGTGATGTGGCCGATTTATGCGGCGAAGTCCGGTTACGTATACACATTCCGCGATGATGTTCCGAATAATAATCATGACGAAGTCAATTTCATCGTCCTGCAAAACGCGGATAATCCAAATCTATACCAGTTATACCTTCATCTAGCTCAGGATAGTATCCCGGCAGAATTGAAGACCGTAGGCGCACAGGTGGTGCAAGGTCAGTATATTGCCACGGCAGATAATACTGGAACCAGCACAGGACACCATCTGCATTTCCAGGTAGAGATTCAGCCAAACTGGCCTGCAGACAATCCTTATTGGAACCAGTCAGTAGATGTTACTTTTGATGAAGTGGATATTTATGGGGGAAGGCCGCGGCGCGAATACGAAACAGATGATGAATTTTGCGGAGGAAAGTGCGTAGACGGACGCGCAGCTTATGATTCAGATAATGAGGTGGTTGGCGATTTAACTCCCCCATATGGTGACCTGAGTGGGGTGTCAACCGGAGATACGATCACTTCTTCTACAATCAACTTGAGCGGTTGGGGAGCAGATGATGATAGTGGTCTAGATTATGGGCAACTGGTGGCAAATTATACAGGCGAATGGCATGATTTAGGGGAGCCTTTCAATCCCACTTTTGAATATAACTGGGATTTATGTGCAGAGAACGCCGTGGTGCCAGATGGT
>MGOK01000064.1:3429-4607 GCA_001795335.1 Chloroflexi bacterium RBG_19FT_COMBO_55_16 | reverse complement strand
GGTAATTGGGAGCCGATCGCTGGCTTAAGGCATTTTACAAAGGATTTCAGCTGCTCCCAACCGCCACCTTCGTGCATACCTGGGGCAAACCAGGTAACCTTGTTCGAAGGGATTGACTACACAGGAGGCTGTGCTCGATTTGACATTGGGGAATACTCATCCGGCAGTTCACTCGGCATAGTAGGTGGTGATGACGCAGCTTCAATCATGGTGGGCGCACAAGTGGCAGCGACATTGTTCTCAGACAATAATTTTCTTGGGCACTCTGAGACGCTGGAAGTGAATGACACATACCTGGTGGGTAATATGATCGGTGCGAACACCCTTTCATCAATGATTGTCTCGCCAGCCAATGAGCCGCCCCTCACTCCAACATTGGTAGCCCCAGCCCCTGGGCAAGTTTTTGAGGAGGGAGATATCATTCCGCTATCCTGGCGGGATGGGCAAGGAGCCTTAGAGTATCAAGCTGTTATTACACCATTGCTGACTACCCAACAAGCGGTCGTGACTACTGCCTGGCAGGATGAGTCGTTTACTTTCGCAGACTCTCTGTCGCAAGGCGAGTATGCCTGGAAGGTAAAAGGACAAAATTCTGCAGGTGCCAGCTCATGGAGTGAAGAACTGACCTTTACGGTTGGAGCAGCTACACCGCCGACAGCGCAAGTGTTTACACCATTCAGTGATGACTTCGAAGCTAACCAGGACCAGTGGACGGGGACAGGGCAGTGGAATTTAATCAATGGTACAGGTGTAAGCGATTCATTTGCCTGGTGGTATCAAGGGGCAGATGGTGACTATGCAGATGGGACAGCTAATTTGGGTACTTTAACTTCACCCCCTATTGAAATCGGGGCAGCGGGATATTATTTACGATTCAAGTATCGCTACGAAACTGAAAACCAGAATCTTTGGTGGGATCAACGTTGGGTGCAAATATCTGTGGGTGGCGGACCGTTCATCAACCTTCACCAATTAGGCGAAGATCCACTGATCCCTGAACTGTTGTCAAGTACTTGGCTGAATAGCCCTGCCCTGGACTTAACGGAATATGCCGGGCAAGTTATCCGGGTGCGCTTTATGATTGCAACTTTGGATTCTGCATTAAACGCCTTTGATGGGTGGGGAATCGATGAATTTAGTATAACCAGCCCAGCGCCTCCTGTTTGCAGTGATGTGAG
>MGOK01000064.1:2570-3405 GCA_001795335.1 Chloroflexi bacterium RBG_19FT_COMBO_55_16 | reverse complement strand
AGCAATCCATTGAGGGGGAGATTTGCCCTGGAGGTGACTGGGATTACTACTCGTTTAGTGGCAGCCAAGGCGGACGGATCGTCGTGGACATCGATGCTAACGAGAGTGGTTCTCCATTAGATCCCTATTTAATCTTATATGACAGCGATGGAACGTCGGTGCTGGCGGAAGATGACGATGAGGTGTTGGGAGAAAAGCGCGATCCATTACTGGGATATACGCTGCCCCATGATGGTGTGTATTATTTGAAAGTTCGGGCATGGAACCATCCTTCCGTTGGTGATAACAGCTACGATTATCAGATACGACTTTTTACAGACAGCGATGAGCCGAGCGCGGCGATCAGCTTTCCTGTCTCTGGGCAATTCCTGCCGGATGGTGCCTTTACAATCCAGGCACAGGTCTCTGATGCTACAGATCGGATCAACCGAGTTGAGTTCTATTGGCATTCGGCTAACTGGCAGGTAGCACCTTGGACCAGTCTGGGTACAGATTGGGATGGGCAGGATGGCTGGACTATGGATTTTGATCCGGCTGGGCAGCCCGAAGGTTTGGGGGCTGCGATATATATCATTGCTTACGACCGGGCTGGCAATTTGACAGGCGTGGTTTCCTGGGATCTTGGAATCGATAAGACAGCGCCGTATACAAATCTTAGCTACATGGAGCGCGTCCAAGTCAGTACTGCTTTTCCTTTACGTTGGACTGGCTCAGACAACCTTTCAGGAATTGATTATTATCAAATCCAACAACAAGTAGATGAGGGCGCCTGGCAAGACGATCCTGGCCTCCTGGAAGGCAACCAGACTCAAGCATGGATCGTTGCAGACGCAGG
>MGOK01000064.1:2312-2560 GCA_001795335.1 Chloroflexi bacterium RBG_19FT_COMBO_55_16 | reverse complement strand
GGGTTCCGCTTGCGAGGTGTAGATTATTCTGGCAACACGGAGGATTTCCCTTCTATGGCTGAACTGACCGTAACCGTTCCTACTGCGGATGTTTTATGTAGTACTTTGGACACATATGATACGAATGGGGACGACAATACCCCGGTGAATGGGAGTCAGCTTGAAGCAGGAGACAGCCAAACGCACAATTTTTGTAATCCGCTGGCGGCAGATTACTTAAATGATGAGGACTGGATCACATTTGATGC
>MGOK01000064.1:1856-2213 GCA_001795335.1 Chloroflexi bacterium RBG_19FT_COMBO_55_16 | reverse complement strand
GGAAGTGGAACCGGTGGAATTTGGTCGGTTTACGCATTTGGAGTGGATCGCTGACCGGGATGGTCCGGTCTACCTTCAGATTCAACATCTGGATGGGCGCGTGATTGGAAGCATTGTTTCATACCAGGTGCTGCTGCAGGAGGGATACCTAATATTCCTTCCCTTCCAAAAGAAATAGGGCAGTCTAAATTTTATGGACGTGCAAAAACAACAGTGAAGTAGCCACCATAGGAGCTATTGGAATTAAAAACGTAACCGATTCCAATTTCTGTGATAGAGGCGAAGAGGATGTTATCGCGATTCACCTGGCTATTCATCCACCATGTAAATGCCCCATCGGGAGTACCGCCAAAGGAC
>MGOK01000064.1:1212-1826 GCA_001795335.1 Chloroflexi bacterium RBG_19FT_COMBO_55_16 | reverse complement strand
GAATTGTAATTCGCATAACCCTGGGCAGCAACACGGTCATACCAGGTCGAACCATCTGATCCATTATGGTCGACGAAGTCCGCGCACGCCATAACCTGGCTGTGTTCTAAGGCCGCCGCGGTTAATTGCGAACTCAGTGTTAAACTGGATAACCCAGCCGATTCTCGGGCAGAGTTTATCATGGACAAAACCTGATTTTCGTAGTCATTATTTTCCGTAGCAGCACAATCGCCAAAATCGGTAGGTTCATCTGTAGGCTCCGATGCCGACGGGTGCTCACCTCCCTGCACGGGCCAGTCGACCTGGATTTGCACCCATATGTAGTCGTGACCGTCTGAACCGAGACCGAAACGCGTTCCGTGTGAATTTTGAAACCCCCAATAGCCAGTTTGTTGACCTCAGCGTTTTGGTGTCACCAGATTTACTGAGACTTCCACAATGTCCCCAAGAGCGACAGTCGGGATTGGATTAGATAAAGGCCATCCATAATGTCGCCCTGAGCGAAAACCAGTGAATATCCATCACTCCATGTGCAGGTACCGGTATTGCAGACTTGCCAGGTCTTTGTTATGGTAGTACCCGAATCCACCAGAGTATCATCAGGGATGGTCACG
>MGOK01000064.1:0-1025 GCA_001795335.1 Chloroflexi bacterium RBG_19FT_COMBO_55_16 | reverse complement strand
GCAGTTGAGAGGGAGCATGCTAAACTTAGAGCATGAAACCACCCAAATGCGATGAAATGGATTACATCAACTTTTTGATTGCGGCGCAACAAGTATTTAGCAGTGTGGAAGCCTCTCAAACACATCCGAGCGAAGAGCAAGCCCCAGCGCACGACGCCTATACGCGACTGTTGAAGCGATTGCCACCGGACAGTGAGGCGCTCTGGCAGGAAGTGAAGCAATTGGTGGATCTGACGAAAGGCGTATTGATCATCGACGATTCGACGCTGGACAAACCGTATGCATCGCATATGGCGCTGGTTAGTCGGCATTGGTCTGGCAAGCACCACGCCGTGGTGCAGGGCATCAACTTGATTTCGCTGGTCTGGACAGATCGCGAATGTCGGCTGCCGTGTGATTATCGACTTTATAACAAGGTCGAGGATGGCTTGAGTAAGAATGACCACTTTCAGCACATGATCGAACAGGCCCACCAGCGCGGCTTTGAGCCAGAATTGGTTGCGTTTGACAGTTGGTATAGCGGGTTGCCCAATCTCAAACTGTTGCGCAGTTTGAAATGGAACTGGCTGACACAGCTCAAGAGCAATCGGGAAGTTAGCACGGATCGCAGTGGTAACCGTGCGATCAGCAAGATCTTCATTCCATCTCAGGGGTGTTTGGTTCACCTCAAAGGATATGGCTGGGTCAAGGTGTTTCGGACGGTCGGCACAAACGGCGACGCAGAATACTGGGCGACTAGCCGCCTGGACATGACCATTGAGCAAGCTGCCTTCCATGCCCTGGATGCCTGGCAGATTGAGGTCTACCATCGTGGCCTCAAGCAATTCACTGGGGTGGAACGTGCTCTGTACCGGCTCGAAGTTTCGCAGCGCAACCATATCGGTCTGGCGATCCGGGCATTTGTTCGACTTGAAGCACATCGGCTTCATACCGGTATCTCTTGGTTCGAAGCCAAGACGGGTATTATCCGTTCTGCTATGCGTTTGTATTTGGCTCATCCGACCATCACTCTCGGTTCAACTGCG
>MGOK01000063.1:37450-37567 GCA_001795335.1 Chloroflexi bacterium RBG_19FT_COMBO_55_16 | reverse complement strand
CCTTACTATCCGGTATACGACTGCACACCAGGCTTGAGCCGCAATATTGGCAGATGATATACTCCTGCGTTCCAGGGGTGAGGCCGGCCCCGCACTGCGGGCATTTCAGCGCAACAG
>MGOK01000063.1:35614-37385 GCA_001795335.1 Chloroflexi bacterium RBG_19FT_COMBO_55_16 | reverse complement strand
CTACGTATCGCGCAAGCCCTCAGCAGCTGAGTGCGCTCAGGGATTAGCAGATTTCACCTGAGTTGTGCTAAAATACCGGCATGTCCAATGAGCCTCGACCTTCCCAACTGCAAGAACGCAACCCATTCACATACAAAGTACACCGGCAGCAGGTTTTCTGGCAGATCCTGATCCCGATAGTCTTCAGTGTGGTATTAGTGTTGATCTTTGCGGTGCTGGCCACCCGGGCTGGGTCGAATGAGGCCAGCCGCTGGGCAGATATTTCTTTGATCCTGCTGGCAAGTTTCTTGATCGTGATTTCGCTGGTGGCGCTAGTCGTGTTAATATTTTCCATCTACGGCTTAAGGCAAGCGCTGCGGGGAATCCCAGCCCCCATGCTGCGGGTTCAGGTGTTTTTCTTCAGAGTCGAGCGGCGCGTGCGGGCCGTTTCAAACCAGATTGTGGAACCTATCCTGCGTTACCATACCTCTCTGGCTGGATTGCGTTCCTTGCGACGTGATTAAGGAGTAATGGTCATGAACCAAAATGTGGAGTTAGAAACCGAAGAGGCCAGTTATGCCTGGAAGACGAAGGTATTGGTGATCGGCGCGGTTGTCGGCGCTTTAGTTGGCCTGGGAAGCGCTTACCTGATGATGCACAACGCTGAGAAAAGCGGTCGAGAGTTGAAGGTCACTACCGGGGAAGGCGTCAAATTGAGTATGCTGATCATGGGGTTGTTGCGCCAGATAGCCCAATTGGGGGAGTGAGGATGGGCGAATACCGGACGGACGAACTGGTTGGTTGAATCATTAAATTTATCGGTAAAGTGGGAGGTCGTAACATGAGCGAGTTGAAAGCCTTACAATGTGTTCCCTGCCGGGGCGGCGAGCCGACCGTGACCGAAGCGGAGCTGCAAGAGTATCTACCGCAAATCCCGGAATGGATGGTTGTCGAACGAGATGGGATCAAACGCCTGGAAAAACGTTATAAATTCAAGAATTTCAGGGAGGCGTTGACATTCACTAATCAAGTCGGCGAGCTGGCCGAGGCGCATGACCACCACCCGGCACTGCTGACTGAATATGGCCGGGTGACAGTCACCTGGTGGACGCATAAGATCAAAGGCCTGCACCGCAACGATTTCATCATGGCGGCTAAAACGGACGCGATTTTCACCAATTAGCCTGGTTAACCTCTCCTACTCCCGCCCTCCCCAGTAAAGGGAGGGCGGGAGTTTTTAAGAAACTCCTTGACAGAGAAATAGGACACGCCTATAATGTGAACGAACGTTCGTTCACCACGCGAGGGCAGAGATGTCCGATTTTACTTCCACCAGAGGCGAGCGCACCCAGGCTGAAATCACCACAGCCGCTCATCGGCTGTTCTTGGAGCGCGGTTATCATGGCACCTCTATGCGGGATATCGCTCGAGTGGCTGGGGTAGCTTTAGGCGGGATCTATAACCACTTTGCCAGCAAGGAAGACATTTTCCTGGCTGTTTTCATAGAACATCACCCCTATCGCGATGTCTTACCAGCGATGAATACCGCACAAGGGGAGACAATCGAGGTATTTGTGCGCGACGCAGCCGCGCGCATGCTGGAAGAATTGGGTGAAAGCCAGGATTTTCTGAACCTGACCTTTATCGAGCTGGTTGAATTCAAAGGTAGACACATTCCGCAGCTGTTTGAGAGCATCTTCCCTCAAATACTGGAATTTGCCCAGCGCATGGTAGCGGGGCAGGGGGAATTGCGGTCGATTCCCTTAGCGATTTTGGTGCGCGCTTTTATCGG
>MGOK01000063.1:34985-35509 GCA_001795335.1 Chloroflexi bacterium RBG_19FT_COMBO_55_16 | reverse complement strand
CATTCTCAAAAACTCCAAAATACTGAAGCAGCCCCTGTCGGTGGATGGCAGGGGGGTGACAGACCTGGATGGCCTATGATCAATTCCCGGTTAACCTCTCTGATCCGCAAGGAATTCATCCAAATCCTGCGTGACCCGCGCACCCTGATCCTGGTCTTGGTGATCCCGATCATGCAGCTTCTATTACTTGGGTACGCGGCCACCAATGACGTGCGCAACGTACCGCTGGCGGTGTTTGACCAGGACCGGGGGCCAGCCGCGCGGGCTTTGCTGGACGCCTACTGCACGGCTGACTACTTTCGCATTGAATACGACGTAGATTCGGAGTCGGAGTTACGCATACTGATCGATGATGGCCAGGCGCGCGCCGGGCTGATCATCCCACCGAATTACAGCCAACAATTGGAGTCCGATGGCGTGGCACAGGTGGCTTTCGTGCTGGATGGCAGTGATCCTACCGTCGCTTCTACATCTCTCTCCGCTGCGCAGTTGATCGGCCAGTCATTGGCGACCAAGGTGATGGC
>MGOK01000063.1:30838-34945 GCA_001795335.1 Chloroflexi bacterium RBG_19FT_COMBO_55_16 | reverse complement strand
CTGCCGATCGAAGTCCGTACCCAGGTCTGGTACAACCCCGACCTGGTTAGCGCCTTTTTCATGATCCCGGGTGTGATCGGTATGATCCTGTACGCGTTGACGTCCATCCTGACGGCTACCGCTATCGTCCGTGAACGGGAGCGGGGCACGATCGAACAATTGATCGTCACGCCAATCCGTCCCTGGGAACTGGTGGTCGGTAAAATATTACCCTATGTCATCCTGGCATTCTTGAATACCCTGGAGGTCCTGGCGATCGGGTCGTGGTGGTTCAAGGTACCGATCCGGGGTGAATTGAGCCTGATCTTTTTACTGTCTGGCGTGTTTTTGCTTTCCAGCCTGGGGATTGGTTTGCTGGCTTCCACCATCGCCAATACCCAGCAAGAGGCGATGTTAACTGTCTGGATGACACTCTTGCCGGGGATCTTCCTATCCGGCTTTTTCTTTCCTTTGGAAGCGATGCCCAAGGTTTTACAGTGGATCTCATACCTCATGCCGCTGCGTTACTATTTGGTGATCATTCGTTCACTGCTACTCAAAGGAGTTGGTTTCGCGGCTATCCAGGACGATGTAATTGCCCTGACGGTTTTTGGCTTTGCTATCATGGCGATCGCTGCCCTTCGCTTTCGCAAACGGTTGGACTAAATATCAATGCTGATTGGGGATTTGTGATTTGCCGATTCGACTAACGCAACCAGCAATCCAAAATCTACAATCAGATATCGTAGGAGTCTCTATGCATCCCAATCCTCGTAAGATTGCCCCGGTTATTGTCTTGATTATTATCGCAGCAACTGCCTGGTGGTATTTCAGTAGAGCTACAGCTCAGGAAGAAAACGGGCTAATTTCGGCTTCGGGCACCATCGAGGCTATTCAGGTGAATATTGCCTCCGAAATCGGAGGCCAGGTGGATGAAGTGTTAGCCCAGGAAGGGGAAGCTGTCACCGCTGGGCAGGTTTTGGTCCGCTTTAAGGATACACTGTTGCAAGCCCAACTTGCGCAGGCCCAGGCAGCGTTAGCCCAAGCTCAAGCCAACTACAACCTGGTTGCAGCCGGGATGCCAGATGAACAAAGGCTAGTGGCTGTCACGACCGCTGAGATGGAGGTGCTGACTGCACAGCAGACGCTCGACGATCTCTACAATAACGCCGAATTGTTGGCCGCGCGCGTTCTGCAGGAGATCGCCCTGGCCGAAAACGCGATCGACAATCTCGGGCAGCGGCGGGATAACCTGGAAACTCCTGCTGACCAGGCTGATATCGACGCGGCGCGAGCTGCTGTTGTACTGGCCAGAAACCAGCTTGACCGCGCCCAGGAAGATTATGCGCCTTATGAGAATAAGCCGGAGAATAATCTGACCCGGGCGGCTTTATTGAGCAAATTGTCGGCTGCCCAGAACTATTACGACTCTGTCGTCACGCGTTTAAACAATATGATTGGAAGCGCTAATGAACTTGACCTGGCTCAGGTGGATGCAGACCTGACGGTTGCCCAGGCGCAGCTGGCGGATGCCAAGCGCCGCTATGAGTTGCTCCAAGGAGGACCCGATCCCGATGCAGTCGCCCTCGCTGAAGCCCGCCTCGCCAGCGCCAGGGCGCACCTGGAAGCAGCGCAGGCCGATCCCAGCCCGGAACAGCTGGCGGCAGCTCAAAGCCAGGTAGATGCTGCTCAGGCAGCCCTGGGAGTGCTCCAGGTGCAGCTCGAGAAGCTAGTGCTTGACGCGCCCACGGATGGCATTGTGTTGGAACGCCTGGTAGAGCCCGGCGAAGTCGTATTACCCAGCCGGCCATTGATCACCATGGCGCGGCTGGACCATTTGACGATCACGGTCTATGTTCCGGAAGATCGTTATGGCGAAATTAAGCTCGGTCAGACCGCCGGGCTGGTTGTCGATTCGTTTCCAGGAGAAACATTCACCGCGATGGTGATCCACATCGCCGACGAGGCTGAATTCACCCCACGCAATGTGCAGACGGCGGAGGGACGCCGCAGCACAGTTTATGCCATCAAGCTTGCGATCGATAATCCCGCAGGAAGATTAAAGCCCGGCATGCCAGGCGATGTCGAGTTTGAAAGATAACGGGATGATCCAGGTAGCTAACCTTCACAAGCGTTTCGGAAACCACCAGGCAGTTAACAACTTGATCCTGGAAATCCCGGCTGGAGAAATTTATGGCTTGGTTGGGCCGGATGGGGCTGGCAAAACCACTACCTTGCGCCTGTTATGCGGGGCGCTGCGTCCAGACCAGGGGAAGATCGAGATCGCTGGTTATGATGTCGCCCGCCAAACCGAAGAAGCACGGGCGAAGATTGGCTACCTGCCGCAACGTTTCTCACTTTACGAAGAATTGACTGTGCTCGAAAACATCCGTTTCTTCGCCGAAGTGCGCGGGTTGAAGGCCACCGCATGGTACCCACGCTGTATGGAGATCCTGGCGTTTGTCGGTCTAGAAGAGTTCACCAACCGCCGCGCCGGGCAACTTTCAGGGGGAATGAAGCAAAAATTGGGGTTGGCGGCTGCCCTGGTACACGAACCACAGGTTTTATTGCTGGACGAGCCGACGACTGGGGTAGACCCGGTTACTCGCCAGGATTTCTGGCAGCTGATCATTCGCCTGGCAGTGAAGGGCGATGTTGCTGTGCTAGTCAGCACACCTTACATGGACGAAGCGGCGCGCTGCACCCGGGTGGGTTTCATGCAGCATGGGCAATTAATGGTTGAAGGAACCCCTCAGGAGCTGCGCCAGCGCTTGAATGGGCGGGTGCTAGAACTGCGAGGTGAACCCCTGCCCTTATTGCGATCCCTGGCCAGAGCAGATACTGACGTGGAAGACGCGCAAATGTTTGGGGACCGGCTTCACTTAAGGGTGGGTCCAGGAACGTCCGAGCGAGTGATTGATCGCCTCCAGGCGCTTGTCCCAGCTATGGGAGGGCAGATCGCCAGCCTGCGCGCCGTTTCCCCACAATTAGATGACCTTTTCATTGCCATGTCGGAGCCGAGAAATGGCTGAGCAGGTAATCATCGCTGAGGGACTGACCCGCAGGTTTGGCGACTTTGTTGCTGTCGATCATGTATCATTTTCGGTGCAGGAGGGGGAGGTGGTTGGTTATCTTGGGCCAAACGGGTCCGGCAAAACTACAACCATCCGTATGTTACTGGGATTGTTGCTTCCCTCCGAAGGGAATGCCAGAGTATTGGACTATGATGTGGTCAAACAGTCTGAGCAGGTGCGAGCGCGAGTCGGGTACATGTCTCAAAAGTTCGCCTTGTACAACGAGCTTACTGTTTCAGAAAACCTGGCTTTTTATGCCGGGGTTTATGGGGTCAGGGATCGGACGCGTCTCGACGAAGTCATTCAGCAGGTGGGATTGCGCGGAGTTGAACGCAAGCGGGTGAGCGATATTTCGGTGGGATGGCGGCAGCGGGTGGCCTTGGGAACCGCTATCGTCCACCGCCCTCAATTGTTGTTCCTGGACGAGCCGACCAGTGGGGTGGATCCAATTGCCCGCCGGGCCTTTTGGGATTTGATTTATGATCTGGTGGCGGGAGGCGTGACGGCCTTAGTTACAACGCATTATATGGATGAAGCTGAATACTGCGGTCGGATCGGCATCATGCGCGAAGGCCGTTTGTTGGCGATGGATAAGCCATCGGTACTGAAGGAGAAGGCCTTACCCGGTCTGGCCTGGGATGTCCATGCCCAACCCTTGCTACCAGCTTTGAATGCCCTCGAGCAATGCGCTTGTGTGATCCGCGCGGGATTGGTCAGCGATCACCTGCGGGCGATAACACCTGGGGATGTGGAGGCGGAAGCTTTGCAGGCGCGTCTGCGGGAGGCAGGCATCGAGGGGGTACGAATTGAACTGGCTGAGCCGACGTTGGAAGACGTGTTCCTGGCGTTGGCAGCGAGTCGCAGTTAGCGATTTGTGAATTGCGAGAGACTTGATGTGATAAAGATCTTTATTGGGGAAAGGATTACTGGGACCTGCGAGATCTAAATAGACAGAGGTTAAAATAACCCTAGTGAGAAAAGTGCGCGCGGACGTTTTGTTAGTAGAACGCGGCTTGGCGGATAGCCGCGCCCAGGCGCAGCGGCTGGTGATGGC
>MGOK01000063.1:7284-30725 GCA_001795335.1 Chloroflexi bacterium RBG_19FT_COMBO_55_16 | reverse complement strand
AGCTGGAAGCCGCCCTGGATACGTTTGCTCTCGATGTTTCGGGAAAAATCTGCGCCGACTTGGGCGCTTCCACTGGTGGGTTTACGGATTGCCTGCTGCAACATGGCGCAGCCAAGGTTTACGCTATCGATGTTGGCAAGGGCATCCTGCACTGGAAATTACGCCAGGACCCGCGCGTGGTTGTCATGGAGGACACCAATGCACGGTATGTACTCGAGCTGCCAGAGCCGGTGCAGATCATCACTGTGGACGCATCTTTCATTTCGCTCAAGGTATTGCTGCCAGTCCTGCGTGGCTGGTTTCCTCCACGGGGTGGGGAGATGGTGGCGTTGATCAAGCCCCAGTTCGAGGCTGGGCGGTCACAGGTAGCACGCGGAGAGGGGGTGATCCGCGACCCATCCGTCCACTACCAGGTTTTGATGGATGTGTTGAATTCTGCCCAGCAAGAGGGCTACGGAGTACATGGACTGATGCGATCGCCGCTCCAAGGGCCGAAAGGGAATGTAGAATTCTTAGCATACATGATATACGTTGAGGAGCAGAGGGTGGAATTGGAGGAATTGGTGGGAGACGTGATTAGGGATTTTCAGGGTAATAGGGATTAGAGGCGTTGGTGATAAAATTAAACTAAATAGTTTACAAACCTGGCTAAAACATAAAGCATATTTTACACGAATGATTGACCAACTGTATATTCGATCAGAGCAAACCATAGTTCTTCCGCACGCTGACTAACTGGATTATCCTGTCTCTAAAGCTGCAGCTGCTCAGGAACTCACCAGATGGCACAGAGCTGGAAGCCTGTCCGGATCTTTATCAGCAGTACCTTTCGCGATATGCACGCGGAACGGGACTACTTAGTGCAGTATGTCTTCCCCGAATTGCGTGAACGTTGCGCTCAGCGGATGTTGCACCTGGTTGACGTGGACCTACGCTGGGGAATCGCAGAAGATGAAGGTAAACAAGATAAAGTCCTGGCTATCTGCCTAGACGAGATTGAACGTTGTCGTCCCTTCTTTATTGGTCTATTGGGTGAGCGCTATGGATGGGTACCGCCGCGGTATGATGTGCCCGACGAAGAGCGCTACGATTGGGTACGGGAATTCGATCATGGGTATTCAATCACCGCGCTGGAGATTTATCATGGCGTCCTACGCAATCCCGGCATGGCAAAGCGCGCCTTTTTTTACTTCCGCAACCCAGCTTTCATCTACGATTTGCCAGCGGATCAGTCTGAGATCTTTTTGCCTGAGAGCGCAGAGGCGGCTGAGAAGCTTAAACGCCTGAAAGAAGAAATCCGTCAGCAATGCCCGGTTTTCGAGAATTATCCGTGTAGCTTTGGTGGCATCGGTGAAGATGGGAAAGTTACTCTAACCGGGTTGGAGGATTTTGGGCAACGGGTGCTGGAAGACATCTGGTTAGCAATTACTCAGGAACATCCTGGTGAATTGCCAATCCTCGATGACCTTGAGGTAGAACGGGCATATCATGATGCGTTCATCGAGCATCGTACACAGCGATTCGTCGATCGGAAAGACTTGTTGCGGCAAATGGCAGCTTATATTGAAGGTGATCTTTCCGCGCCGTTGTTGATCACCGGAACACCGGGTTGTGGCAAGTCATCGCTCTTGGCGAACTTTTCCAAAGTTCTCGCCGAAGCCCACAAGGAGATTTATGTGCTGCCACACTTTATCGGGGTCAGTCCTGGCTCAACGGACATCCGTCGTACTTTATTACGCTTGTGCCGGGAACTGGCTCTTCGTTTTGGGATCAAAGAGATTATTTCCCAAGACTATGAACAACTGCGCAAGACATTCCTATCCTTCTTAGAACAGGCTGCTGGACGGCGGAAAGTGGTGCTAATCCTCGATGGGCTGAATCAACTGGACGAGACTTACCGTGCGCACACGCTTAATTGGTTACCATATCCATTGCCAGCTGGACTGAAGTTGATCATCACAACCCAGTCAGGCGATTACCTGAAAGCCTTGCGGCAGCGTAAGCCCCCTCCAATCGAGATCACTGTCGGGCCGCTCACTATGGAGGATCGAAGAGAGATTGTCCGGCAGACGCTTTGGGACTTCCGCAAGCGGTTAGACGAGCGACTAATGAACGATCAAATGGGCGCTTTGATGAGTAAGGGGGAATCTGATAATCCACTCTATCTGATCGTGGCTTGTGAGGAATTACGAGTATTTGGGGAGTTCGAGCGGGTCATGGAGCGCATCGCCAACCTACCCGACGACATTTCTTCGCTCTTCGAGCAAGTCCTGGAGCGTTTGGAAACCGACCTTGGTTGGGAACTGGTCAAGAGCGCACTGTCCCTACTGGCTTGTGCGCGGCAGGGACTGCTAGAGAGCGAGATGTTGGAGCTGCTCCAGCACGGGAGTGAAGGTCAATTACCGCGAGCGGTCTGGGCGCGGTTATACCGGAGCTTGAAATTCTATCTACGCCCCCCGGGGGAATCAGGCGAGGGTACGCTAGATTTTTTCCACCGCCAACTGGCGAAAGCGGTGCTACAACGCTATATGGTGACCGAGGCAGACAGGATAACTACACACCGTAGGCTGGCCGAATATTTCCAGCGAAAGGCCGATCCGGCTGGTGATGCGATGTGGAAGAGAGATTATCCACGTGGGCTGAGCGAGCTGCCTTACCATCAGACACAAGGGCAGATTTGGCACGGTCTGGAAGCGACGCTCTGCAATCTATGGTTTATTCAAGCCAAGTCCGCAGCCGGAATGACTTATGAACTTGTTGCGGATTACAATACCGCGCTCGATTCTCTGCCAGAAGCCAGGAAGGAAATCGAAGAAGAACAAGAATGGGATAAACGGATCGCGGCATATACGCAGGAAATAATTTCTTATTCCCGAATCTGGAACGACTCCCGGAAGCATCATGCCGCTGATCCTGAAAATAACCCGCTACCTCAACCTCAGGAGATCCCTTTACCCAGAACGATTCGCTCAATTCGAATTTGGACAGACGCAGAGATTGACAGTGATCTCGACAGGATCATGAACACGCCCACTCTTTTTGAGCAAATCCGGACATTTGCTCAATTCGTGAATTCCGAAGCACATCATCTCATCAGGTATGCATCTCAGCCAATGTTTTGTATCCAGCAGGCATATAACTATGCTGATGCTGGGCCGTTGGCCAAGGCTGCACGACGGATGATCAATGGTAAAAGCAGTGGGACTACCTTGCTACTACACGCCCCCCACTCTCTTCCAAGATTTAACTCCCATGTTGCCTGTATATGGACCCTTGAAGGACACGCTGGGCCAGTTGAAGATGTAAGCATTACCCTTGACGGTAAGCTTGCTGTATCGGGAGGCTGGGATAGAACCGTTCGTGTATGGGACCTCCAAACCAGTAGGTGTCTACACGTCCTAAATGGGCATCTTGATTTGGTCATTGGTGTAAGGATCACCCCAGATGGGGACATCGCACTATCAGGAAGTCATGATAATACAATGCGTTTGTGGGACCTTTCGACCGGGGATTGTCTTCAGATTCTGAGAGGTCATACCGATTCTGTCACAGCTATTAGTATCGCTCCAGATCGGCGACTTGCCTTATCAGCAGGCAGGGATAAGACGGTACGTGTTTGGGATATCCAAACTGGTGAATGCCTTCAGATCCTGAAAGGTCACGCTGATACCGTGAATGCACTTAGGGTTACGCTCGATGGGCGGTTTGCAGTGACGGGAAGTCGGGACAAAACAGCCCGTGTATGGGATATCCAAACTGGTCAATGCCTGTACATTCTGGAAGGGCATACTGATTACGTCGAGTCTGTTGATGTGAGTCTGGACAGTCGGCTGGCTATTACGGGAAGCTGGTATGGGGCAGCTAAAACTGGCTGGACAGGTGGACTTTGTGTCTGGGACCTGAGCAGTGGACGCCGCTTGCATACACTCAAAGGCTCTGCTGGTGTAACGTGTCTATCTCCCGATGGCCGTTTAGCTATAAGCGCAGGAGAAGGAGGAATCCTCCGAGTATGGGATATTCAATCTGGCCAATGCTTGTATGTCTTGAAAGGACATTCAAAACAAATCCGGTCAGTAGGAATGACTTCCGATAAACGGCTCGCAGTGACGGGTAGCTGGGACAACACCATACGTATATGGGACCTTGGAACCGGGAAGTGCCTGCGTGTATATGAAGGTCATACAGGCCCGATCACGTCTGTTTGCCTAACTCCAGACGGGCGCCGCATTGTATCTGCGAGTGAAGACTGCATGCTGCGAGTATGGAGTGTCAACGACGGTAAGCCTCTCCATTCACCAGAAAAACATTCGGCTGAGATAGAGAGTTTATGCCTCACCCATGATAGGAGCAACGTATTATCAACTGGCCGTGACTGCATGCTCCATATGCGAAACTTCGAAACCGGAAAATTGCACCACAAAATTAACACTACCGATGCAGATTTAGGTTTGATTAGGGCACTTCGTGTAACACCCGATGGAAGCTTGGTTGTTTCAGGAGGACGCTTAGCGAAAGGTGGAGCCAGGGCTGATGATACAGTCAGAGCTTGGGCTCTCGATGATTGCCGAATCGTGCGTACTCACGCAGGGCATGAAGAAATTGAGACTATTGCCATTACTCCGGACGGCCGGCTGAGTTTAATAGGTGGTTGGGATCGTGTTCCGTGCATTTGGGATCTCAGTACAGGCCAGTACGCGAACCTTGAACACCAACCAGGGCATATCACAGCAATAGATGTGTCACCCGATGGGCGATTAGCGGTCATTGGTCTGGGTTTACAGCTCCAGCCTTTGGGTACAGGATCGACTCCAAAAGACTACTCTGTACGCATCTGGGACCTACGCAACGGTGGTTGCGTGCAAACCTTGGTAGGGCACACGCAACCGGTTACCAGCGTAGCTTTTACTCCAGACGGGCAGCGGGTGGTATCTGGGAGTGAGGATAAAACGCTCCGCATTTGGGATTCCAGGACTGGTCAGTGCCAGCACACTCTTAAGGGGCATTGGGATTTTGTTAATGCGATAAATGTTAGCACTGACGGTTTTTATATAATCTCCGGCAGCGAGGACAAAACGTTACGGGTCTGGGACATTATAAGCGGCCAATGCCTGGGGATAGTAGCAGAGGCGGCCGGCATAACTTCGCTGGCAATAACTAGGAACCGCGGGATCATCGGAGATAAAGCAGGGAATGTGGTCTTCCTGGACGTTTATAATTTGAAATTGGGTCCGCCCATTGTCACTCTCTCGCGGTTATGGCTATTCGACAGAGCGGGTAAACGAGGGGTTTGGGATCAAAAAGTTACGGCCCTCTGCGAGTGGTGTGGTATGCGATTCGTACCAGATTCTCTCACCATTGATACAATCGGGAAAATATCTTCGCGTCTGACGCCAGAGCAAGCACCATGCATTGTGCTTGCCACTGAGGCTTGGATTGAACCAAAATTGCTTCATAAATGTCCGCGTTGTGGTCGTGAGCTAAGGTTCAATCCATTCATTGTAGACAACCAGGGAAGATTTGACCAACCCACCAAATCAGACCAGCTTGTGACAGCTCTCAAACGAATCAAGGATAACAAACCAAAGCGATGGTGGGTGTTCTGGAAATAAAGGGGATTTAAATGAGGGACGTTTTTATCAGTCACGTCGAGGAAGATGAGACCATTGCGATGCAAATCGCGCAGGGGTTGGAGGTAGCGGGGTACACGACATGGTATTATGAACGGGATAGCATACCCGGCGTCTCCTATCTCCTCCACACGCGCCAGGCTATCGAGCAATCGCAAGCCATTATTCTGATCATATCCCCTCAATCCCTGGGTTCGCAACAGGTAACTAGGGAAGTGGTCAGAGCTCATGAGAGCAGCAAATATTTTATCCCTGTACTCCGCAATGTGTCCCACCTTGAATTCCAGAAGCGCCAACCAGAATGGGAGGAAGCCATCGGGGCGGCGACTTCGATCCGACTTCCGGTCGAAGGGGCTACGGCCATCCTGCCTCGAATCATCGCAGGGTTGAAGGCATTGGGAATCGACCCAAGTGGTAATGCTTCGTTATCCGGACAAGAAGAAATCCTAAAAACCTCTCCTTATGATGTCCATGGACCTGATGAATTAGCGAGTCGGACGATCCCCGCTTGGCAGCAAACCGTGGGTTGGGTTATTCGCAAGGGTTGGTGGCTCGGGATGGGAGGGTTTGTGATCATGGTATTGGTGCTCTTAAGGATATGGGTCTTCGGTTCGTCGCTGGAGTCAACTAAAACCCCAACTATTCTCCCGATCTCCGCCTCATCCACTACGTTTGTTGCCATGCCGGAGGGTTCACCGATCCCCATGCCCACCATCACTTTTACAGCTACAGGCCTGAGAAAATTGATCAACACACCAACGCCTGTGCAGACCATGGCTTCGACTCTCATTACCTTGCCTGCTGTGGCTCTCACCGGATTACCTATCCAAGGCTACGGTTTGCCTTACCCCGAACCGTTTGATGTTGTTTATGACTCGACTTTACGCGTGTTATTTGATGATCGCTTGGTGAGGGTAGATTTGGTGGAGGCGGAAGGGCGGTTTCGAGGTTCAGAGCAACAAGATAATTTTACTGCTTATAATAGCCTGTCCTGGGATGACACGAGAGGCTTATATTGGGCAGTTATTGGCTCACCATGGCTGGCTAACGATGAGATAGACCTTGTAGACCGGTCAGGATTATCTATCGTCGCATTTATTATTCCTGAGGCGTCCTGTAACGACCCCAAATATGTCGCCTGGGATGGCGAATACCTGTGGGTAACGTCAGCCGGTGTAACGCTTTGTAGATTTCAGCCATCAGCGGATATGAGCGAACTAAGTCTGGTTGACACCTATGCACCGTCCTTGGGAAAATTTCCAAACACTGAACCCTCTGGGTTAACGTGGGATGGCGAGTATCTGTGGGTACTGGTAGATGATATTCTGAGTAAACTCGATCGGACAGGCCAACGCATCTGCAAAATAGAAATGGCCCCTGCCAATCCGCAACCAACTTGGTATGGATGGCAAGGCGTAGCTTGGGATGGGCAGTTTCTATGGGTAGCGCACTCCGAGCAGAATGTATTGTATCGAGTAGATTCCAACCTGTGTCAGTGACGAATAAGCCTTCCCAGAATCCCCGAGTTTGACCGGATCGTGTTCCATTGCGCTGCTCAAGTGTGTGGTATCATTTTTCAATCTTTCAAGCGATCAGTGCCATGCTGGCCAAATGACTATTGTTGATCACTGACTTTCTCTAAAAACCCTTTGCCATGCTTTAGGGAGGATTAAGTTATGGATATTATAGTTTCGCAGGAGCAGAGCCGGGTACCCGTCACTGTCTTTCGAATCGAAGGCAGGATCAACCTCGGCAATGCAGATGAATTGACAAAAATGGTCGAGGAGGCTTACAAGTATGGTATGCGGAATCTGTTGATCGATATGACCCAGCTAGACTCACTGACCAGCGCCGGACTGCGGTCCATTCTCTCCATTTTAAAGTTGCTTGGCACTGGTTCTGGGGCTCCGGAATCAGAAGCTAAACCGATCGGTAAATCGCCTCACCTTAAGCTACTCAATCCCTCTACGTACGTTCTCATGGTGCTGAAGACTGCCGGTTTCGACCGGTATATAGAAACCTTTGATAACCTGCAAGAAGCTCTGGCTTCTTTTTAGGAAATCTTGATCCGCCTGGCTTAAAACGCGTTCGCTTCGGTACGATTTAGTTATCACCTGAATATCACCCGCCTGACCGGTGGCCTTGGGATCGTTTGATGACCTCGGGGAAAATCGGGTATACTTCTGCCCGCTTATGACCGCTCACATCCGCAACTTTTGTATCATTGCCCATATCGATCACGGCAAATCTACCCTCGCCGACCGCATGCTGCAGCTGACCGGCACTATATCTGACCGTGACATGACCGAGCAGGTGCTGGATAGTATGGACCTGGAACGTGAGAAGGGGGTGACGATCAAAGCCTCAGCAGTGCGCATGATGTACACTGCCCAGGATAAGGTTCGATACGAGCTGAATCTGATCGACACCCCTGGTCATGTCGATTTTGGCTATGAAGTATCTCGGGCTCTAGAGGCCTGTGAAGGCGCGCTCCTGGTCGTGGACGCCAGCCAGGGGATCGAAGCCCAAACCCTGGCCAACTTATACCTGGCACTGGATGCCGACCTGGAAATTATCCCGGTAATCAACAAGATCGACTTGCCATCGGCGCGCCCGGACGAAGTAGCAGTTGATATCGGCTACCTGTTGGGAGTACCTGCTGAGCATGTCTTGAGGATTTCTGCCAAGGAAGGCGTTAACGTGGAGGCTGTCTTGGAGGCGGTTGTGCATCAGGTACGTCCACCGAGCGGTGAGCAGGAAGCTCCGCTACGGGCGCTGATTTTTGATTCCCATTACGATTCTTATAAAGGCGTGGTCGCTTATGTGCGGCTAGTTGATGGGCAGATCACGCCAAACGATTCGTTGTTGCCGATGGCGAGCGGAGTGGAGTTCAAGCCGGTCGAGATCGGTATCTTTACTCCGGACTTGCGTCCTACCCCAAGCCTGGTAGCTGGCGAAGTGGGTTACGTCGCCACCGGCTTGAAAACGGTGCGAGAGTGCCGGGTGGGCGACACGCTGACCCTGGCTGCTCGTCCAGCCCCCGCGCCCCTGCCCGGCTATAAAAAAGCCAAACCGATGGTGTTTGCGGGGATCTACCCGGTGGAAGGTGAAGATTACGCTGATCTAAAAGATGCCTTAGAAAAACTCCAACTCAACGACGCCTCGCTGGTGTATCAATCAGAGACTTCCCAGGCACTTAATTTCGGCTTTCGGTGTGGTTTCCTTGGCATGTTCCACATGGAGATCATCCAGGAAAGGCTCGAGAGGGAATACGACCTGGATATTATCGTTACCTCCCCTTCTGTTGAGTACGAAGTGGTCTTACGCACTGAGGATTTGGTACGAATCGATTCCCCAGCCGACTTACCCGACGAGGCGACCATTGCCGAGGTTCGCGAACCCTGGATGAAGATCGAAATCTTCACCCCAACCGAGTTCTATGGAGCGGTGATGGACCTGGTGACAAAACGGCGGGGGATCTACCTGGAGCAAGATTACCCAACCCCGAACCGGGTCCAGTTGATCTATGAAATCCCACTCTCCGAGATGATTGTCGATTTCTTCGATCAGCTCAAGTCGCGCACGCGTGGTTACGCCTCGTTGGATTACCAGTTTGTTGAATACCGTCCGGATGACCTGGTCAAGTTGGAAATCCTGGTTAACGAAGAACCGGTAGATGCGCTGGCATCGATCGTCCATCGCAACAACGCCTATCATAAAGGCCAGGCGTTGATCTCTAAGCTCAAAGACCTCATCCCACGCCAGCTATTCGCAGTGCCGATCCAGGCTTATGCAGCCGGGCGAGTGATCTCGCGCGCCAATGTCAAAGCCTTGCGCAAGGATGTGTTGGCGAAGTGTTACGGTGGAGATATCAGCCGGAAGAAGAAACTGCTCGAAAAACAAAAGCGCGGCAAGAAACGCATGAAGATGGTGGGCAACGTGGAAATCCCCCAGGAGGCCTTTTTCGCGGTGTTGCGCCTGGAGGAGGATTGAGCACACCGCAACATCTGCGCTGGTGGGGTATTGGTCGTTGGCTACCTGGGCTGGTGATCAGTTCCATCGCAATCGTGCTGCTTATTCGCCTGGCGAACTGGCAGGAAGTCGGTAAGGCTTTGGCTTCGATAGAACTAAGCTGGTTGCTGCCGGCTTTGTTTTTTTATTTGGTTGGTATCAATTTCCGCACCTTGTCCTGGATGACCCTCTTACAGAAAAAAACCCATTATAGCCGGGTCTTCCTGACCCTCAACGAGGGCTATTTACTCAATAATATACTCCCATTCCGGTTAGGCGAACTCGGTAGGATGGTCTTGATGGCTCAAGCAACCGGGATCAGCGCGTTTTTTGTGCTCTCTACGATTGTTATCGAGCGGGCTTATGACCTGGCTATCGCTGCTGGGTTATTATTGGCGACAGTCCCCTTTACACTGAAATTGGAGTCTGCCCAGCCGATAGCAATAATCGTCCTTGGACTGGTTGGATTGGGATTGCTGGCGCTTTTCATGCTGGCGCGCTACCGAAATTGGGTGAAAGCCCGGCTGGAGAGCGTCACCGCTGACAAAACCTATTTTGGGGAAAGAGTATTTCCACGGTTGATGGCTTTACTCGATGGATTGGCTGTGCTGTCTCAACCAGGCCTGTTCCTGGCGAGTGTTTCCTTTATGCTAGGCAACTGGTTGTGTGGGGTGATGGAGTTTCATATCTTGCTCAACAGTGCAGGGATTCAGGCTCCTTTTTGGTGGTCTGGATTCTTGTTGGGGGTGGTTTCCTTAGGGATCGCTTTACCTTCTGCCCCAGCCGGGATCGGCGTGTACGAGGTTGCTATGGTTGGCGCGCTTTCTCTACTGGGGGTGTCGGCTGCACAGGCGCTGGCTGTGGCCATTGTTGCCCATCTCATCCATATTGGCGTCACCGGAGTGATTGGAACGTATGCGCTTTTCCGGGATGGCGAAACCCTGGCTGGCTTATACCAGCGTTTGAAGGGTGCGAGGTGAGATGCGCATCCTGATCTCATTGATGTATTACCGGCCGCATTATTCTGGCTTGACGATTTATACGGAGCGTTTAGCGCGTGCCCTGGCTGCGCGCGGGCATCAGGTAACCGTATTGACCTCGCGCTTCGATCCCCAATTGCCACTTAAGGAAGTCCAGGATGGCGTGACCATCATCCGCCCATGGGTGTTGATGCGCATCAGCAAAGGGGTGATCATGCCGGCCATGCCATACTGGGCGTGGAAATTGATCCACCAGGCCGATGTGGTTAACGCCCATGTCCCACAACCAGACGCAGCTGTGATTGCACTGATTGGGCGTTTGTTCAAGAAACCGGTCATTCTGACATACCACTGTGACCTGAGCCTGCCTAGGGGTTTGATCCATTATTTGGCCAACCAGGGTTCGCATCTGACCAATCACATTGCTGCTTCGCTGGCTGATATGATTGTGACTAACACTCACGACTATGCAGAGCATTCACCATTCCTGGCACCTAATCTACGCAAGATAATCGCTATCCCTCCGCCGATCGAACTTGCCCAAATTACCGCGCAAAACCTGGCAGACTTTCGCGCCAGGTATGACATCCGGGAGGGCCAACGCATCATCGGCATGGCCGCCCGTTTGGCAACTGAAAAGGGTGTGGAGTACTTGGTGGAGGCAATTCCAGCGGTGTTGAAGACGCATCCGAATTCGCGGGTGCTCTTCGCCGGCCAGCATCTGGGCGTTCTGGGGGAGGAGCTGTATGCTCAAAAACTGGCTCCTCTGATCAATGACCTGGGGGTCCATTGGTCTTTCCTGGGAATCTTGCCTCCTAAGGAGTGGGCGGCCTTCTTCCACTCGGCGGAGGTGACCGTGTTGCCGAGCATTAACAGCACCGAATCGTTTGGGATGGTACAGGTGGAAGCAATGACCTGCGGGAAGCCGGTGATCGCCAGTGATTTGCCTGGAGTACGACAGCCGGTGCTGACCACGGGGATGGGGGTGGTAGTGGCACCTGCAGATGCACAGGCGTTATCGCGCGCCCTGATTGATATCCTGAATCACCCTAATGGATTCCAGGGTGACCCGATCGCTGTGAGGAAACGGTTTGCGCCCGATACCATCGCTGAGGAATATGAGCAATTGTTCTTGAGTTTGATCGATGCGCGCGCTGAACGATCAAGAAATTGATGCGAAAATATTCCTATTATTTCTTCTCTATTTTCAAGCTTCTTTTTGGTATCCGCGAGTGGCCCCTAGTAATGCGAATATTCCTCGGGTTGGCGCCGGAGGGGATTTACACGATCCGCTTACGAAAAAGCGGGGCTAAGTTTCAGGTCAGGAAGGCAATGGATGTCTGGAGTGTGAAGGAGACTTTTCTAGACCGTTTTTATGAGAAGTATGGAACGGAGATCGGTGAAGGCTGGAAGATAGTTGACATCGGAGCTGGCATTGGGGAATTTACCTTGTTCGCTCTCCTGGGACATCCCCAGAACTTCGTTTACGCTTTCGAACCATACCCACGATCCTTTGACTTGTTAAGCGATAATCTCGCCGCCAATCAGATCGCCAATGCCCAGATATTTCCGGAGGCGATCGGCGCCGAGACTGGTACACTGGCGCTTGATCTGTCCAGCGGCGAACCATTACAAATTCAAAGTTTTAGTTTGGACAGCGCCTCAATCCAAGAAGAGGTTCTTAAAGTTCGCAGCCTTTCTCTGGAAGACGCCTTCAACAGATTGGGGTTGGAAGCCTGTGACTTGTTGAAATTGGATTGTGAAGGGGCGGAATACGATATTTTGTTCCATACCACCGCGTCTGTCCTGGGACGGATCGATCGCATTGTGATGGAATATCACGATAACGTCACCGCCAATACCCACCAAGATTTGGTAAAATTTTTAGTGAGTAAGGATTTTGCTGTGAAAACCTTTCCAAATCCTGTGCATGACTATTTAGGATATTTATCCGCCTGCCGATTGACCTGCTGAAGTCAGACTCTTGCAGGCTTTGATCGGTTAGGGTATTATTTGCTCTCTTCTGACAAGCGCCATTACAGGCAGTTAACCATGGTGAATGAACCGAGCGTACTTGATTATTTCAAGTCGATATTTACTTTCTCCCGGGGCAGGATCCTGAAGATTCCAGGTGGAGAACTTGAAAAAGGGACTGAAAACAAATCCGGGGAGGTAAAAGGAGCCTCTCGAGAAATTCTTGATTTAGGAGTAACAGAGCGCCTTGATACAGCGCCACGGATCGAGGCCGAACCTCTTCCCCAGGCCGTGCTCGTCTCAATCCCCTGGTTATGTTTCGCTGTTTTGGGCCTGGCTTTACTTGCGCAGCGCTCATTAGAGCCAAACCCGGAGCGAACCTGGACGATTGGGGGTGTCCTCTATTTACTCGCTGCCATCGCATTGGTCCTGGCAATTTGGAGAGGGGAGTGGGTTGTGGCGCCTTTGCCCAGCGGTGAGCGCCGTAGCGATCCGCTCACTGTGCGTCAGATTCCTTTGTGGTTCGGGATTGTCTTCATTTTCCTGGCGTTTTTAACTTTTGGCGGGAACCGCTTTACCTCCCTGAACGTATCGCTTTGGTTGGCTGGATTAGCTTTAATCAGCTCCGCTTTCTGGTTGCCAGGCTCCCAACCACGACCCGGGGGATTGAGATTGCGAGTTTTTCTTGACAGGAAACAATGGGGCTTGTCAATCTCGCGTTGGGCGTTGCTCCTGTTGGGCGCGGCCCTCCTGGCGATATTCTTCCGTGTTTATCGCCTGGGCCAGGTTCCACCCGAGATGGTCAGTGACCATGCCGAAAAGCTATTGGATGTGTGGGATGTGTTACATGGCCAAACCAGCATCTTTTTCCCGCGCAATACAGGCCGCGAGGCTTTTCAAATGTACCTGACGGCAGCTGTAATCCAACTTCTCGGGACAGGTTACACTTTCCTTAGTCTAAAGATCGGCACGGTGCTTGGGGGACTTTTAACCTTGCCATATATTTACCTCCTGGGCGGGGAAGTTGGCAGACGCCGCATCGGGTTATTCGCGATGGTTTTCGCCGGGATCGCGTACTGGCCAAACGTCATTTCCCGCATAGCGCTGCGGTTTACGCTTTATCCTCTCTTTTTCGCTCCCACGCTATATTATTTTCTACGCGGTCTGCGTACTTCTAACCGCAATGATTTCATTCTTGCTGGATTATTCTTAGGTATTGGTCTACACGGTTATTCACCCTTCAGGTTCGTTCCGATTGTTATACTGGTTGGCATTGCACTGTACCTACTGCATCGCCAGTCTAGCGGCAGACGTATGCAGGTTGTTTTTTATCTGATTTTGTTGGGATTGGTCGCTTTGGTGGTTTTTTTACCCTTGCTTCGTTACGCCTTATCCAATCCTGACATGTTCTCGTATCGGGCGTTAACGCGCCTGGGGATAGTTGAACGTCCATTCCCGGGCTCCCCTTTGCTGATATTCCTCAAGAACCTTTGGAATGCCTTGACGATGTTCTTCTGGGATAACGGCGAGGTTTGGGTCATTTCAGTAACCCACCGCCCCGCCTTAGATATTGTCTCGGCGGCTTTGTTCTTCCTGGGGGTAGTGTACTTATTGACCCGTTATGTAAGGCAAAGGCATTGGTTGGACATATTCCTGATCGTTTCGATCCCCTTGTTGATGATGCCCTCGATATTATCGTTAGCATTTCCTGCGGAGAATCCATCTCTTAACCGCACTGCAGCTGCTTTAGTGCCGGTTTTTCTCATTGTCGGGATCGCCCTGGATGGGCTGCTGACCACCCTCGAGACCCATTTCACATCGGGGAGAGGTAGAGTGTTTGCCTGGGGTTTCGGAATTTTGCTGCTGTTTATAGCTGCCATGCAGAACTACGGTTTGGTGTTTACCCAATATCAACGCGTCTATGAATTATCCTCCTGGAACAGCTCTGAGATGGCTCAGGTAATCCGATCTTTTGCTGAATCAGTGGGGGATGTAGATAGCGCCTATGTGGTGGCCTATCCTTATTGGGTGGATACGCGGTTAATCGGGTTTAGCGCCGGTTACCCGACGAAGGATTTTGCCCTTTGGCCAGAGCATTTCGTGGACACACTGGCGAATCGGCGAGCGAAGCTTTTTGTAATCTATCTGCAGGATCAGACTTCCCTCGATGCCCTGAAATCCATGTACCCACAAGGGCAACTGCATCTCCACCCATCGCGGGTCGAGACCAAGGATTTCTGGTTATTCTTTGTGCCAGCGACGCAGGGAACATGAAGCATGAAGCGTGAATGTTGACAAAGTAGACAATGAAATTAGTCCATAGATTCGAGTGAATAAACTTAAAAGGACCTCCCTTTATCCCATACTCTTGCTAATCGGCGTACTGCTGGTTGGAGCTTATTTGCGTTTTGTGGGAATCCGGTGGGGGGAATACCAGTACCTTCATCCAGATGAGCGCTTTTTGGTATGGGTGGGGACTGATATCTCACCGGTGGAGAGCCTGTCCGCTTATTGGGACACCGCCAATTCGAGTTTGAACCCTCACAACCGGGGGCATGGCTTTTATGTGTATGGAACCCTGCCGATGTTCCTTGCCCGTTACATTGTCGAGTGGGTGTACGGTCATTCTGGATTTAACGAAATGACGAACGTCGGTCGAATGCTCTCGGCATTGTTTGACCTGGCTACGGTGTTCCTGGTGTATCTGGTTGGGGAGCATGTTTACAACAGACGGGTGGGATTGCTGGGAGCGGCTTTTTCGGCGCTCGCTGTGCTCCAGATTCAACATGCCCATTTCTTTACCATGGACACTTTCACAACCTTTTTCACCATCTTGTCCATCTATTTCGCAGTGAGGGTGGGAGTGGAGAGTCGAGGGGCAATAGATAAGGATAGTGTGGAATCAACCGTCGGTAGTCAGCAGCCGGCTGTCGGTTTTTCACCACGTATAACGTTTCACGCATCACGCTTCATATCCAGTCCACTTTTCTTGCTCAGCCTGGGATTTGGTGTTGCACTGGGGATGGCAGCCGCATCAAAGGTCAGCGCTGGCCTCCTGGCCTTGCTCTTACCGGTGGCGTTTTTGGTTCGCTATAACGGGGTAAAAGATGAGCGGCAGCAGATCGTTTTAAGAGCTTTGGGATATCTAGCGGTGGCAGGGTTGGTGAGCCTGCTGGTCTTCCGCGTTTTTCAACCTTACGCTTTCAGTGGCCCTGGTTTTTTTGGATTGAGACCAAATCCGGCCTGGATAGCAAATTTGAAGGAATTGAGTAACCTGGCAAGCGGGGATGTCGATTTCCCACCTGCAATACAATGGGCGCGCCGGCCAGTATGGTTTGCGTGGGAGAATATGGTTGATTGGGGACTTGGATTGCCCTTGGGTTTATTGGCATGGGCTGGCTTCCTGTGGGCAAGTTGGCGGATCTTGAAGGGAGATTGGCGGCAGCATGTGTTGATCTGGGGATGGACGGCGGTTTATTTTACCTGGCAGTCGTTAGTCTTCAACCCTTCGATGCGCTACCAGCTCCTGGTTTACCCGACACTGGCGATCTTTGCGGCCTGGGCGGTGGTGCGGCTATATGATTGGGGGAAAAGGAAAGGGGAAGAAAGACGGAGAACAGGAGACGGGGGATGGAAGTCATTGGTCGCTAGCAAGTGGCTACAGATTCTTGGCATCCTCATTGGCGGCTTTGTTCTTTTTGCGACTGCTATCTATGCTTTTGCTTTCTCAACCATTTACCTTCGCCCAATCACGCGAGTAGAGGCCTCACGTTGGATTTACCAGAATATCCCAGGACCGATTAATGTAGCGGTTCAGACAGACCAGGGACTTTACAACCAACCGCTGCCTTTTCCTTATGATTACGTGATTCACCCGGAGCTGCCTTTCTTGGGCGGTTTTACAGCCGCGCGAACTGGGACGGTTTCAGAAATCCGTCTGGGGAAAATTGTCGACCCTAACCCTGATGAAGGATTGATAAACCCAAAGCCCATTCTTGGGGTGCTCAACCTGATCCTGTCTTCTCAACCGGATGGTGGAAATCCGCTGGCGACAGCTACAATACATGTTGATTTAACCGGACAGGGGGGCTCTCAACTCTCGACACACAACCTTGAATTAAGCAATCCAGTCATTGTCAACAAGGGCGAAACTTACTATCTAACAATCGGATATGGCGGTACCGGAAACGGTGTCGCGCTCAAAGGTGCAGCGGTCGCCAACGAGGGCGCCTGGGATGACGGATTACCTGTTCGCCTGGATGGGTATGATGGCTATGGTGGGATCTATCCAACCGGCCTGAATTTCGATATGTACGAGGATGATAACCCGAGCAAGTTGGCCAGGTTTATTGATATTTTGGACCAATCGGATTACATCCTGATCAGCTCCAACCGGCAGTGGGGGTCATTGCCGCGCCTACCTGAACGCTTTCCAATGAACATCGAGTACTACCGCAATTTGTTGGGCTGTTCACCGGATCGCACGATTGAGTGGTGTTATAACGTGGCCAAGCCAGGCGACTTCCAGGGCACCTTGGGCTTTGACCTGGTCAAGGTGTTTCAGTCTGATCCAACATTCGGACCCTGGAGCATCAACGATCAATTCGCTGAAGAAGCTTTTACCGTTTACGACCATCCGAAGGTATTTATATTCAAGAAGTTACCGGATTACAGTTCTGAACAAGTGCGCTCGATATTGGGCGCTGTTGATCTTTCCAGGGTTGTGCATGTCACTCCAAAGAAAGCCGGATCGCTTCCATCTGATATGATGCTCCCCCCAGGGCAGTTGGCTATCCAGCAAGCCGGTGGCACATGGTCAGAACTATTCGACACAGACGCCTGGCAGAACCGTTGGCCTGTGCTTGGTCTTATCGTGTGGTACCTGGCGGTCGCCTTCTTAGGATTCTTGACTTATCCTTTGTTGCGCTTTGCCATGCCGGGTTTATCCGACAACGGTTATCCTTTGGCGCGCACAGCCGGAATATTACTATTATCTTATCTGGTGTGGTTGGCGGGTTCGCTCGGCGTGCCATTCACTCGCCTGACGATCACTGCCATGATTGGAGTGATGGCGTTAGTCGCGGCATATCTAGTGTATCGACAGCGAGAGGGACTACGTCGAGAATGGCATGAGCGTCGCCGTTATTTTCTGGTCGTAGAGGGGTTATTCCTGGCGTTCTTTATCTTCGATTTACTCATCCGCCTGGGAAACCCGGATCTCTGGCATCCCTGGAAAGGCGGTGAGAAGCCGATGGACTTCTCGTATTTCAATGCGGTGCTTAAGAGCACAACCTTTCCGCCTTACGACCCGTGGTTTGCTGGTGGTTATATCAATTATTACTACTATGGTTATGTTTTGGTAGGTGTATTGGTTAAATGGCTCGGCATTGTACCATCGGTGGCCTATAACTTGATCCTGCCAACAATCTTTAGCCTGATCGCCACGGGGGCGTTCTCGATTGGGTGGAACCTCTCCTCGAAGGATGAAAGCGGGAGCATGAATAATGAAGGCATTCGGCTGCGCCCTGAGGCTGAGCCCGACTTGATATTAGATGAAGATCGGCCAAAGAGGAGATTCATCCTTTATCCTTCATCCTTTATGCCCGCGATTGCGGCTGCACTGGGTATGGCGGTACTTGGGAATCTGGGGATTGTGCGTATGATCTTCCAGGGCTACCAACGCCTGGCAGCTCCGGGAGGAAACATCGAGGGGGTTGGTTTGTTGGTGCGGTTTGTTTGGACGGTGAAAGGGGCTTTCTTGGCCATGCAAGGGATTTCGCTGCCATTTGGCCTACCGGATTGGTATTGGATTCCCAGCCGCGCCATCCCGGCTCCAAACGAGGTGGAGCCGATCACAGAATTCCCCTTTTTTACGGTGCTATACGGCGATCCACATGCTAACCTATTTGCCCTACCTTTAACGCTGCTAGCGCTGTCCTGGGCACTTTCAATGGTGTTGGGGCGCGCCTGGAAACCAGGTAATATGGGAACTGCCCGCCGCTCGCCGCTTCAAATTGGGATAGGGTTTCTGTTAGGTGGTCTGGCTATCGGTGCATTGCGCCCGACCCATACTTGGGATTTACCTACCTACTTTGCCCTCGGCATCCTGGCGACGGGGTACTCGATCTGGCGGAATTATCGGCCCGAACTTAGTTTCCAGGGTTTATTCTCTGGTTTGGCGACCAATGTCAGACGGGCACTTGTTGCCCTGGCTGCTATGGGTCTGTTGACGGGCCTGGTGATATTGCTCTTCCATCCATATGCGCGTTGGTATGTCCTGAGCTATACGGCTGTGGATATCTGGAAGGGTACTCACACGCCTTTCTGGTCTTATTTGACTCATTGGGGCCTTTTTCTATTTATAATCATTTCCTGGATGATCTGGGAAACGCGTGACTGGATGGCTAGTACGCCCTTATCAGCGCTGCGCAAACTACAGCCCTATCGCGGCTTGATTTACGGAAGCCTGGCTTTACTCCTTGCCTGGATATTCATATTGCAAACCGTTTTTAAGGTTAGCATGGCATGGCTAGTCCTACCGCTGGCTGCCTGGTCAGGAGTGTTACTATTGCGACCAGGTATACCTGATACCAGGCGCATCACTCTATTCATGATCGGTGTCGGCTTATTGCTCACTCTGCTTGTTGAAGTGATTGTGTTGCGTGGCGACATTGGGCGCATGAACACGGTCTTCAGGTTCTACCAGCAGTCATGGACCTTATTTTCCTTGAGCGCGGCAGTTTCTCTAGGCTGGCTGATACTAGCCCTACCGAAATGGTTGGCCTCATGGCGTTTTGGATGGCAGTTGGCATTCTTGGTGCTTGTCGCCTCAGCAGCCCTGTACCCGGTGATGGGTGCGATGGCGAAAATCAAGGACCGCATTTCACCTGAAGCGCCGCATACACTGGATGGTATGTCCTACATGCAATACGCGACCTATGATGACCTAAATACCACCATGGATTTAAGCCAGGATTATGACGCCATCCGTTGGTTGCAGGAGAATGTGAAGGGTTCGCCGGTGATCGTGGAAGGTAATATGGTGGAATACCATTGGGGCACGCGCATTACGATCTATACTGGCTTACCTAACGTGATCGGTTGGAACTGGCACCAACGCCAGCAGCGTGCTCGCGCTTCTGAAGCGGCGGTCCCCACGCGGGTCACAGATGTTAATGAGTTTTACCTGACATCTGATGTTCAACAAGTGAAAAACTTCATACAAAAATACGGCGTGCGCTACATCATAGTTGGACAACTGGAACGCGCCTTGTATCCAGGCCCCGGCCTGGATAAGTACGAACAATTGGACGGTTTCATGTGGCAAGAGGTTTTTCGCGTTGATGATACGGTAATTTACGAAGTATTAAATCATCAGTAATCAGTTTAGGAGAAACTATTTAGATTTGGAGTAGATCGGTTTAACTTGTTAGTAAAGGCTCTAACAACTGAAACTGAATTCTGAGAACTTTTTATTCAGTATGATTGTATTTATCCTCTGGTATCTCATCGCTTCATTGGTCGGCCTGGCGACTTTTCCGTTGGCGTTTCGCTTATTACCTGCCCTGGCCGATCGGGGGTATGCCCTAAGTCGTGCCCTGGGGCTACTGCTTTGGGGTTATTTTTTCTGGTTATTAGTAACGCTTGGTGTCCTGCGGAATGATATCGGCGGCCTGATATTGACTTTCAGCCTGGTAGTGGGGCTTGGACTTTGGGAGTTGCGTAGGATTTCGCCAGCAGAGCTGCGTGAATGGTGGGGACAAAGTCGTCGGCTGGTATTGACGGTAGAAGTGCTATTTTTCCTGACCTTCGCCGGTTGGGCGGTTGTCAGGGCAGCCAATCCTGAGATCGCCGGCACTGAGAAACCGATGGAATTGGCCTTTATCAATGCCATCATGCGTTCGCCTGAATTTCCGCCACATGATCCCTGGCTTTCCGGCTATGCTATCTCTTATTATTATTTTGGCTATGTGCTGATGGCCATGTTGGCGAGGTTGACCTCCATCCCAGGTAGCGTGGCTTTCAACCTGGGGATTTCACTGGTGTTCGCATTGAGCGCAACTGGGGCCTATGCGATGGTCTACGATTTACTTGGGGCCACAGGAGTTGATGAAAAGCTGAGCGCTGCCAAAGTGCGGCTACGATCGGTAGCCGCACTGCTGGGCCCTTTCTTTGTGCTCATCGTCAGTAACCTGGAGGGATTTCTGGAGGTATTACACGCCCGCGGTCTTTTCTGGAGCAAGGATCCTTCCGGCCAGCTTACATCACGATTTTGGTCCTGGTTAGATATGAAAGAACTCAGCATGCCGCCTGCCGAACCTTTTTCCTGGCTGCCAACACGTTACTTGTGGTGGTGGCGGGCATCCAGAGTCGTCCAGGATTACGATCTGGTGGGTAATTGGAAAGAGATTATTGACGAATTCCCGTTTTTTTCATACCTGTTGTCTGATCTGCACCCGCATGTGTTGGCGATGCCGTTTGCTTTCCTGGCGATGGCGATGGCTCTCAACTTATTCCTGGGAGGTGGGCGTGGATCGTTCCACTGGTTGGGTATTCGCCTGGATATAAGTCTCCAAACACTGGCGTTTGGAGCGTTGATCCTGGGGGGATTGGCGTTCTTGAACACGTGGGATTTCCCGATCTACGTGGCATTATTTTGTGCAGCAGACATTTTACGAAGGATGGTGCATGAAGGCAGAAGGGTGGAGGGGGAGGGCAGAGAAGCGGATTTGCATCGTCCATCAACCTGGGCACTGGTAAAAAAATCCCTTGCACTGGGCCTGGCTCTTGGTTTAAGCGGGATCCTGCTATACCTGCCCTTCTATCTTGGATTTTCTTCCCAGGCTGGTGGGATCTTACCAAACCTGATTTATGCAACCCGAGGGGCACACTTATGGGTAATGTTTGGGGCATTATTACTCCCTTTGTTTGCCTTTCTGATCTATCTATGGGGGCAAAATCGCCTAGGGGTTTCACTGAGATATGGATTCATCCAAGCCCTCGGAGTGACTTTAATCTTTTGGTTTTTTTCATTATTATTGGGCTTATTAATCATGAATTTGCCCTTGCTCGGGGATCTTTTCCGCAGTTCGTTAGGGGCAAGCAGCTTGTCCGGAGAATTGCTCCGGCAAGCCTTTACACGGCGGTTTATTGCCCTTGGGTGGGTTACATTATTAGTTTTACTTGGGATGACTTTTGGATTACTTTCACCGAAAAGTAGGGATCGGGAAAAAATGATGGGGAATAAAGGTGTGGAAACTCATCAAAAAGACCCCTTAATCCCTTATCCCTTATCCCCTTCTCACTCCTTTGCTCTTCTGCTGATCCTGGCAGGTACAATGCTGGTATTATCTACAGAGTTCTTTTATCTGCGCGACCAGTTCGGTTGGCGGATGAATACGATTTTTAAGTTTTATTACCAGGCCTGGTTATTGTGGGGTATTGCAGCTGCTTATGGGACAGCTGTACTATTAAATGAATTACGCGGCTGGGGGGGGAAGATCCTTACCATAGGCTTGATCAGCCTGCTGGGGGTTGCGCTTGCTTATCCATTATTTAGCCTTCCGAACAAAACGAACAACTTCCGTCCAACTGAGGGGTTTACTCTTGATGGAACCGCCTTTCTTGAGCGCCGGGCTCCAGACGAGATGGCAGCGATCGAATGGTTAAGCTCGGCTCCTCCCGGAGTAGTTCTCGAAGCAGTCGGGGGAAGTTACTCAGATTACGCGCGAGTCTCTACAATCAGCGGCCAGCCTACGGTGCTCGGTTGGCCTGGACACGAAAGCCAATGGCGGGGCGGCGGAGAGGAAATGGGTAACCGCCAGGGGGACATCGAGCTCATCTACCGTTCTGGAGATTGGGATCAGGTCAAAGAACTGCTAAAACTTTACCAGGTGAGGTATGTCTATGTAGGACCTTTAGAACATAGCACTTATCGCGTAAACGAGGTAAAGTTCGTGAATTTCCTTGATGAGGTTTTCAAACAAGGTCAGGTGACAATCTACGAAGTACTTTCGGAAGAACCTTAGAAGTTATAATACAGGCGAATTGAGCCTATGAAAATTAATCGGATTAACACAGAACAAGGGCTTTTCCTGTTGGCAGTTGCTCTTGCCCTCGCGTTGCGGCTGCTACGCCTGGGAGCAGCTCCACTGTCTGACTATGAAGCGGAATGGGCACTGAGGGCATTGCAGGTATCCAGAGGGGAACAGGCAGTTCTTGGGCCTGGCCCGGGATATGCGCTTCTGACCGGAGCAACATTCTTTTTGTTTGGCAATAGCAACGCTATAGCCCGGCTGTGGCCAGCGCTGGTGGGGAGTGCGGTGATATTTCTACCGTTTATCCTGAGAAAGCAATTAGGCCGGCCCGCTGCTCTGGCGATCGCCTTTGGTCTGGCGATGGATCCTGGGCTAGTGACCTCCTCCCGTCTTGTGGGTGGACCCATGTTATCGGTTGGCTTTGGCTTGCTGGCGATCGCATGCGGGATTGCAAGAAAGCCTGCTTTAGCTGGATTATTCGGGGGATTAGCCTTGTTGAGCGGCCCAGCGGTATTGCACGGGTTACTCGGGCTGGCAATTGCCGTGGGAATGGGAACCTTGCTTATTCGCCGGGGATCTTGGGATCAGGTATGGGTATCAGAGACTGTCAGAGTTCGAGCTGACGCCGTGCGGGCTATCGTGCTCGCAGGTGGGGGGGCGATCCTGGTGGCCGGGACTTTATTCTTGCGGTTCCCTGAAGGCCTGGGAGCGCTTGCAGGGACAGTGCTAGATTACCTGGCGGGATGGGTTAATTCATCCGAAATCCCCGCCTCTCGGTTAATCGCAGCCTTGATTGTTTACCAACCATTGGT
>MGOK01000063.1:0-7270 GCA_001795335.1 Chloroflexi bacterium RBG_19FT_COMBO_55_16 | reverse complement strand
CAATGGCTGTTGTCAGGGCGTGGCGGGAATCAGCGCCTCTCCCCCGCTGGTTAAGTTTATGGACAATGAGCGCACTGGTTCTGGTATTGATTTATCCAGGACGCCAAGTAAGTGACCTGGCTTGGGTCTTGGTGCCAATGTGGGCTCTGGCTGGCTTGGAGATCGCCCGGTATTTTTCATTCGAAGAGAAAATTACTTTCCCCGCCTTGGTACAAGCGGGCTTAATCTTCCTGATGCTGACCCTGGCGTGGCTCAACCTGGTCAGCATGAGTCAAAGTGGGGGGGATGAGCAGATCTACCGTTTGCGCTGGGTGGTGATCGTGGGAACGATAGCCTTAGGGGCAGTGACTACGATTCTTGTGGGATTAGGTTGGTCTAAAGATGTTGCGCGCCGCGGCCTTTTCTTCGGTTTGATCGCTGGCTTAGGGATGTTTGGACTGGCGGGGATGTGGAATGCTTCTCAATTGCACCCGAACGGTGAGCAGGAATTATGGAGCCCATCTCCGGCAACGCAGCAGGCGGAGGAGTTCTTGATTACGTTGGGGGATCTCTCCGAATGGCACAGCACTTTACGAGACGAATTGGATGTAGCTGTGATAAAGCCTGCTCCATCTTTGAAATGGATCCTGCGAAACTGGAAGGGGGTGCGTTTCCTTAGCAACCCGGTTTCTGGGGAGCTCCCATCTGTGATCGTGAATTCTGGCGATCAATCTTCTCCGAGCCTATCTGTTGCCTACCGGGGACAAGACTTCGCATTGTGGGTTTATCCAGCCTGGGAGGGAGCACTACCCCCGGATTGGCCGCGTTGGTTGGTATTTCGAGATGCGCCTCAAAAGAAGGAATACATTATTATGTGGGTGCGTGGCGATCTTTTCCCCGGCGGAACTCTAGCACCTCTTGGAGAGCTTGCACCCGGCGAGGAAGAAGTGATTCCAGAAGATTCGCCAGTGAGGTAATGGGCGTTTATATGGATAAGCTGAATATCATAACCATCGACGGCCCGGCTGGCTCCGGGAAATCTACTTTAGGAAGGATGCTAGCAGAGCATTTGGGTTATTTGTATTTCGATACTGGTGTAATGTATCGGGCGGTTACCTGGATCGCACTTCTGCGAAGGGTGGCTATTGATGATGAAGTCCAGATCAGCCACCTGGCAGAGCAGATTCGAATTGATGTACGGCTTCCTTCAAAAGAAGATGGGCGAAGATATGATGTCGCTGTGAATGGCGAGGATGTGACCTGGGATATCCGCCGTCCAGAGGTGGATGCATGTGTTTCAGTGGTCTCGGCTTACCCGCTTGTCCGCCGGACGTTGGGAGAAAAACAACGCCAGATCGGAATGCGTGGAAATGTTGTCATGGTCGGACGTGATATCGGTACGGTAATATTACCTGAAGCAGATTTGAAGATTTATCTGGATGCCTCCGTGGAAGAGCGTGCCCGAAGGCGTTATCTCGAATTAATACAGAGGGGAGAATCGGTAGGTCTGGAAGCGATCCTGGCTTCGATGCGCGAGCGTGATCGGATTGATTCGACTCGTAAAGTTGCTCCGCTCCGACAGGCGAAGGATGCAATAGTAGTTAATACTGATGGATTTGGAATTCCACAGGTATTTGAGTATTTAATAAAGTTAGTGGAGCAGCAGAGTGACTGAATCCTTCAAGGATTATCAGGTTTCCAGGAGTGCGATTATTTTTCGCAAGTTGTTCCGGCCCGTTTTTCGTGGGATCTTTCATTTGTTGAGCAGGGTACGCATTTACGGGTTGGAGAATGTGCCTGCGCGAGGGGCATATTTAATTGCGATTAATCACATTTCTATTTTTGAGCCTCCATTTATCCTCGCTTTCTGGCCTTTGGCTCCGGAAGCAGTGGGGGCAGTCGAGATCTGGGAGAGGCGCGGCCAATCGACTCTTGTTAGGCTTTATGGTGGCATTCCAGTCCACAGGGGAGAGTATGACCGGCGAATTATCGATACGATGGTATCTGTGTTACACTCAGGGCATCCTTTACTGATTGCCCCAGAGGGTGGTCGGTCACACACCCCTGGGATGCGAGCTGCGCTCCCAGGAGTAGCCTATATAATCCATAGATCAAAAGTGCCGGTGATACCGGTAGGGATTGTTGGAACAACGGAAGATTTTCTCAAGCGTGCTTTGAGAGGAGAGCGTCGCACCTTAGAAATGCGCATCGGCGGACCTTTATGGCTACCGGAAGTAGCCGGGAGAGGTAAAGAGCGGAGAATTGCCTTCCAGCGTAACACTGATCTGATCATGCACCACATTGCATCCTTATTGCCGTCGGAATATCGAGGCGTTTATGCCGTCTCCAACATCGATTCAATCCAAGCCCAGGAGCGAAGTTACTCGATCTGAATTAATTGGCTTGCCTGGCCTGACATGGTGGCGGAGTTTGGTGCGTATTTTAATCTGCTGGTTTTCTCGCCTGTTGGTGTTCCTTTGGACTCGCCCGGTAGTGAGTGGGTTGGAGAATATTCCGAAACAGGGAGCAGCATTGCTTATCACCAATCACTTAGGTGATGCAGATCTGGTTTTAGGATTGGCTTTTTCTCCTGTTAGGATTGAAATTGTAACGAAGATCGAGCTGATTGAGGTCCCATTCCTGGGAAGCCTTCTCCAAGCGTATGGCGTTATTTGGGTGCGGCGTGGTCAGCCTGACCGGAAAGCCCTGCGTGCTATTCTGCAAGGCTTGAAAGAGGGGCGTAAGGTGGGACTTGCTCCGGAAGCTAGGGAAAGCCTCACTGGCGCCCTGGAAGAAGGCACAGGTGGGGCTGCCTATCTGGCACTCAAGGCAGACGTCCCTCTCATACCGGTTACAGTTACAGGGACTGAAAACCAGCACATTTTTAATAACATCAAGCGCATTCGCCGCACCGATGTAACATTGACTATTGGACCTCCATTCATGTTGGAGAAATTACCTGATTGGCGAGAGGCTGTCACTCGGGGCACAAACACCATCATGCATACCTTAGCAAGCCAATTGCCACCAGCATATCGTGGTGTCTACGAGATTAAGGTACTTGAACAAAGTGAACGTGTCTAGCAATAGCCAAAGTATGGAACGAACCCAAACATCCCGTGCGAAATACGATCATGCACATTGGGAAAAGCAACGGCGCTTCTTGCGTTTCTTGCTCAGGACCCTTGCCTTTTCAATGTTGGTTAAGCTGGAACACGTGGAAGGATTGGAAAATATCTCAGAACATGGACCAGCTGTATTGCTGATGAACCATATCGCTTTTGTGGACCCGATCGTCGTCATGCATGTTGTCCCTCGCAATATTGTGCCTATGGCGAAGATCGAGGTTTATAATTACCCGGTTATCGGGATTTTCCCGCGCCTATGGGGAGTGATCCCAGTGAGGCGCGAAGAAGTGGATCGGCGAGCAGTCCAAAGCGCGTTAGAGGTTTTGCATGCTGGGGAGATCTTACTCGTTGCGCCTGAAGGCACGCGTAATCCTCAATTGCAACGGGGTAAGGAAGGTATGGCTTACCTCGCCAGTCGCTCAGGAGCACCGATAGTGCCGGTGGCTATTTTCGGTACGAGCGGTTTCCCCGCCCTGCGTTTCAGCCAACGTTGGATAGAACCTGGAGCTTGCCTGAGATTCGGAAGGCCATTTTATTATCGCCCTGAACTCAGGCGTGCCAGCCGAGAACAGCTGCGCCAGATGGCTGACGAGGCTATGTATATCTTAGCCGCCATGCTTCCACCACAACTACGTGGTGTTTACAGTGATCTCGCCGGTGCCACCCAAGAAACAATCCATTGGTAAGCGGGGAATACAGCCGCCTCTATCGACCAGATTTCTCCAAAAGGGCATTGTGACATGATATTCCTGATCACAAATCCTGCATATATCCAGACACCAGAAGGGCTTAGCGGGTGGGTAGGTTGGTTTGCTCTTCTAGGGTTGATATCTTTTCTACTCCTGCGGATGTGGCGGTTCCAACAGCCCCTGGATAGACGGAAATGGTTGATTCTGCTTGTCTTGGCGTTGCTGGTCCCGATAACCAGCCTGATAATACCAGGTATACAATTTAATACGGCAGGTTCTATAACAGGGATAGAACTCACCCAAAACCTTTCGAGCCTACCATTAATTTTTTTTCCTGCGCTGCCATGGTTTCTTGCAGCAGGGTTCTTAGGACCGATCCCCGCGGCTATATTAGCCTTGTTTTCTGGTCTATTGGTCGCGCTCTGGAGTACACATAATCCCTTCTACCCGCTCGAGATGATTTTTTTGGCCACCCTGCTCGGGATGATGATGTACCAGAATTATCGGACCTTGTTCTTCCGTATCCTGGCGCATCCTCTCATGGCGGCTTTCCTGCTTAGTTTGGTCTATCCGGTGCTATTCATATTGGATTCTCTCTTCATGGCGGGAAATTCTTTGGCTGTTCGCATAGATCTTGCCCTTGCCCAAGTTGGGCGGAGCTCTTTGGGCGTTGGGATTAGTATGTTGCTAGGGGGTATGATCACTGAAGTCGTTGCCGTTACTCGGCCAGCTAGGTGGGGATCACAACGAGCTTTACAACCCTCCCCAGCGGAAAGTAAGCTCGCTGCCCGCTTCCTTTATGGGATGGCACCTTTAGCTCTGATCCTCCTGGTAGTCTTGGTGGTAGGGGACTGGTTCGTGGCAGGTAGAGCTGCTCGACAGATGCTCGAGGGTCGAATGGCGAGTGTTGGTAAGATGACTGCCCAGAGCATAACGCCATTTCTTGAGACTGGCGAAAAATTTATATCAAACCTCGCCACAGAACCTGTTCTTTCTGAAGGAACTACTGAGGAAGTGTCCGAACTTCTTGCTCTACGCGTGCGTGAAACCCCTTTCTTTAACCAGTTGGTTTACCTGGATGCGAATGGCATACCACTTGCTGGTTACCCGTTGGAGTCTTTGGATTCCATAATCCTATCTCCTGAGGAATTAGACGGCATCAACTTATCACCCACTATACCTGTACAGCATTTTTCTGTTGATCCAGGACCTGGTGCACCGGCTGCGATCATCTCGTTCTTGACCGGCGTAAAGGATGAGACTGGGAGGTTCCATGGTGTGCTAATCGGACGGAGTGATCTCTCCTTAAACCAGTATTTCAAGCCACTCCAAACTATTCTTCAAAGCATGCCGGAAGTCGAAGGTGAGGGGATTCTGATTGACGAGAATGGATTCATCTTATTCCATCCTGAGGCAAGCAAGGTGATGCTGCCCTATGACGGTAAACTCAAAGCAGCACCATTCTTTTATAACGAAGCCTTAACTGACGGGACACAAAAAATAGTTTTTTATACTCCCTCATCTGGAGGGCCGTGGGCGGTGGTGTTGAAAGTCCCCGCTCGTTATGCCCGGCAACAAGCCCTGGACATTGCCAGCCCATTGCTGGGAATTATAGTTGTCATTACGCTAATCGCTGTCATTTTCTTCAGACTTGGCTTACGGGCGGTTACAGCTTCCCTACAAATCCTGGCTGTCGAAGCAGACCACATGGCTCACGGACAATTTGAACGACCACTACATATAGGGGGAGAGGATGAGGTTGGGCAGTTACGCAGGGCTTTTGAGAAGATGCGCGCCAGCTTGAAAGCGCGGCTGGACGAGCTTAACCGCCTGCTGGTCGTTAGCCAGGGGGTTGCCTCTACTTTTGATATTGAGGGTTCCATGCAGCCGATATTAGAATCGGCTGTGGCAATTGGGGCTTCCTCTGCCCGCGTGATCATGGCACCAGCAATCGTTCCTGTCCTGGAAAGCAATGCCCAGGCACCTCTTCATTTTGGCTGTGGCTCAGCCACTGATATGTTCAGCTACCTGGATGAACAAATCCTGTTGCTGTCGCGGCAGCAAGAACGCGTAATATTAACGAGCCTGACGCGGCCTCGCATTTTTGATTTTCCACCTGGATCCTCCCGGCCTCAAGCGCTGATTGCCATTGCCCTGCGTCATGAAAACTTATTTTACGGGTCTTTATGGGTGGCATATGAGCTACCTCACCAATTCACGGAAGAGGAGGTCAGTTACTTAGTGACCCTGGCTGGGCAGGCTGCCTTGGCGGCAGCCAACGTTCGCCTTTTCTTGACCTCCGAGATCGGCCGGCAGCAGCTGGAAGCGATCCTTGCCTCGACACCAGACCCAGTCTTGGTTACTGACCAACTTAATCAGCTCTTACTTGCCAATCCGGCAGCCATCCAGATTCTTGGGCCAAGCATTGAGGCAGGCATAGGTAAGCCGATCGAACAGATCATCAATCAAGAAAAGCTCATATATTTACTACGTTCTTCAGCTAATGAAAAAGGGTCGGCCGAGTTAGTCTTACAAGACGGGCAAATATTTCTGGCGACCGCTTCAACGGTTCAGGCTGAAGGAAAGCGAATGGGGCGCGTGTGCGTATTGCGAGATATCACCCAATTCAAGGAATTAGATGCGCTTAAGTCTGACTTTGTCTCCACAGTGAGTCATGATCTGCGTTCGCCGCTCACATTGATCCGCGGATATGCAACCATGTTGCAGATGGTGGGCGACTTGAACGAACAACAAAAGGGTTACTTACAGAAAATAATTGGTGGTGTAGAAAAAATGTCACACCTAGTCAACAATCTATTAGATCTCGGGAGAATCGAAGCTGGAGTGGGCTTGCAATTAGCCAAACTCCCGGTAAGTGCCGTGATAGAAAGCGTAATTAATGATTTTCAATTGCAAGCCGCCCAAAGACGAGTCAAATTAAGCACGGAAATCCTTCAGAAAAGCCTTCCCTTGATCGAAGCTGATCAGGCGTTGTTACAACAGGCACTGCACAACCTGGTTGAGAATGCGATCAAGTACACTCAGTCAGGTGGAGAGGTTACAATAGGGCTTCAGCTCCATCCAGACCATGTCATTTATGAAGTACGAGATACTGGTATGGGCATCGCTCCAGCTGATCAACAGCGACTCTTTGAAAAGTTTTACCGCTCAACACACAAGGGAGTAGAAATTGAGCGCGGTACTGGCCTTGGGTTAGCCATCGTGAAATCGATCGCTGATCGACATGGCGGCCGGGTCTGGGTGGAAAGCCAATTGGGTCGAGGAAGTGTATTCTTCCTGATGATCCCTATACACCAATCGCACCACGCGAGGTGAGGTAAAAGTTGCCTGGCTGCCTTCGGAAGAGCTGTAATTAAAACCTTCAGATAAATTGAGATAAGGGAAAAATGCGGTAGACTCTCAAGCCAGGAAACGCAAAGGAGGCGCGAATGGCTTGGGAATGGCGAGAGAACA
>MGOK01000062.1:9139-10329 GCA_001795335.1 Chloroflexi bacterium RBG_19FT_COMBO_55_16 | reverse complement strand
GCCTGCGCCTGGCTCAAATCAGCTCAGAGACACGCGCAGCCCTGAGCGAGCTGCTGGCCCCGCCGGCCAGCCTGCACAACCCGGTGGATATGCTGGCCGCCGCCTCCCCGCAACAATACGCCAACTGTTTGCAGATTTTACTGGCCGATCCGGGCGTGCACAGCGTGATGGTGATCCTGCCGCCGCCGCCCATGCACACCGCAGGCGGGATCGCCAAGGCGATCATCCCGGTGATTTACACTGCAGAAAAACCGGTGGTGATCGCCCTGATGGGGGAACGCCTGATCCAGGAGGCGGTCGAGCATTTCCGCGCCGCCCACGTGCCCGAATACCGCTTCCCGGAACGGGCGGCGGCGGCCCTGGCGGTGCTCGTCCAGCGTGCAGAATACCTGGAGTCCACGGCGGAAGGACAAGAAGGACAAGAAAGCATCTTGTCCTACAACGCTCTGGATGTGCATCCGGAAATCGTGCGGGCGGTGCTCGAAAAAGGCGCGGCGCAAACCTTGCTCTCCCCCGCAGACGCCAACCGCATCCTGGAGGCTTATGGAATCCCAACCCTGCAGATGGAGCTGGCGCGCAGCGCCGACGAAGCAGCCGCGAGGGCTGAGGAGATCGGCTTCCCGGTGGCGATGAAGCTGGCTGCGCCGGATATTACCCACAAGTCGGAGGTAGGCGGCGTGCTGCTGCAGCTTGAGGACTCGCATTCGGTCAGGGAGGGGTTCGCTAAGGTCATCGAGAATGCCCGCCGCGCCTGGCCGGAGGCTGAAATCCTGGGCGTGCATGTGCAGCGCATGCTGGCGGAGGGGCAGGACGTGATCATCGGCGCAATCCAGGACGAGCAGTTTGGCCCGTTGGTGATGTTTGGCTCGGGGGGGATCGAAGTCGAAGGGCTGAAGGACGTGCAGTTCGCCCTGGCCCCCCTGGGGCGCGCCGAGGCGGAGAGCATGCTGGAAAGCACCTGGGCGGGGAAGAAATTGCACGGCTTCCGCAACCTGCCGGCCGCCGATCGCCAGGCCGTGTTGGATGCTTTACTGCGCCTGGCGCAGCTGGCGGCCGATTTCCCGCGGCTGGCCGAGATCGAGATCAACCCCTTGCGGGTTCTGGCAGATGGGCAGGGGGCGATGGCCTTAGATGTAAGAGCGAGGATAGCGACCTAGCAAGAGATTGCTTTGCAGTGTTGAACGAAGTTC
>MGOK01000062.1:7630-9044 GCA_001795335.1 Chloroflexi bacterium RBG_19FT_COMBO_55_16 | reverse complement strand
AGGGTCAGGCCCAGGCAGATCGCCGGTAGACCCAGGCTGAGGGGCAGGTTGGCGTCTGTGGAGCCGATGTTGAGAGAGGGTTGGAGGCCAGCGGTTTTCAGGGCATGGGCCGCCAGGGTCACCAGAGGGTGATCGGACGGAATCTCTCCTACCGGCCGCCGGCCGATGGCTTCGGCAGTCACTTGTACGTCTGGCCGGTTTGCCCGCTTAACAAGCGCTTTTACCTGCGCTGCCAGGTCGTTCAGGGTTTCCATGCTTTCGGAGCGCAAATCCAATTCCAGGTCAGACTGTGCGGCGATGGTGTTGACCGAGAAGCCCCCGGAGATTACACCTACATTCAGCGTGGTGCGCGGTTCGGCGGGCAAAGGCAGCTCCAGAAGGCGCGTGATCAGACTCACCAGCTCGTGCACAGCAGATGGTTGCCCATGATCCACCCAGGAATGCCCTCCCGGGGTGCGGGCCGTGATGCGGTAGCGGCGCACACCCAGGCCGCGGTGGTAGATGTGCCCCAGGGCCATCCCCTCCAGGACAATGTAGGCTAAAGGTCCGTGTTTAAATCGCTTCACCACGGCGCGCATGCCGCGCAAATCACCCAGGCCTTCTTCGCCCATGTTGGCTACCAGCCAGAGATCGCCAGGGAGCTGCTTGCCTGACCGGCGGAGAGCCCACAATAAACCAAATAGGCCGGCCACCCCCACGGCATTATCACCGATCCCAGGGCCAGAGATTTTCTCCAAATCACGGGTCACGCTCAGATCAGTCGAGGCTGGGAAGACTGTGTCCAGATGGGCGGAGACGACGACCGGGGGCGCAGATTCAGTCCCGGGGAGCCGAGCGTAAACGTTCCCAACTTCGTCGCTGGCGACCTCCGCCAGCTTTTCTTTCTGGAAGCGGTCGCGGATAAACGCGGCTCGGGCGCCCTCGGCAAAGGTTGGGGCCGGGATCTGTTGGATCTGGATGGCCAGATTGAGCAGCTTTTCGACGATACGAGGATCCATTTACATTTTGCGGACGGATTGGCGGAGCGCCTCCAGGCGTGCCTGCGCCAGGCCGGGAAGGGCTTCCAGGGCATAAAATGGTCCCTGGCCTTCGATCACCATGGAGGCGGAGATGTTACCATGTAGGACAGCCTGCAGGGGGTCGAAAGTGTGGCGAAAACCGGCCAGGAACCCACCGCAGAAAGCATCCCCAATGCCAGTGGGATCGACCAGCGGGGAAGAATAGGCAGGGATATCCCAACGGGCGCGGGCGGCTGCGTCGTAGAGCAGCTGGCCGCGCTCGCCGCGCTTGATCACCACCATTTCGCACCCGTAAGAGGAGAGGGCCTCGGCCATCTCCCACAAGTCTTCGCTGCGACTCTGGAAAAAAGAACGCGCCTCTTCTTCGGATGGCAAGAAAGCAGTCAGCCCGGTGA
>MGOK01000062.1:0-7614 GCA_001795335.1 Chloroflexi bacterium RBG_19FT_COMBO_55_16 | reverse complement strand
ATCCTGAAAGGAGGGGTTCATGTAACCTGGAGATGGATCGAGGGTGACCAGGGTGAAACCCGCCTGGCGCAAGACGGCCGGCAGCAAGCTGTGGCTCAGGAAATCCAGGGGGCAAATGTGGGCCGCAGTGGCATCCAGGTATTCGGAAAGCAAATCCCCCTGGTGGAGTGAGGTGGGGGAAAAACGCGCCCGGCTGTCCGAGGTTGGAGCCCTGTTCTGGTAGCCGAGTAATTCCTTGGGAAAAGGCAAACCCATGCGGGCGAAATACGCGATGGGGTCTTCGTTGGTACGCATGGTTTGATCTGGGTAGGCAAAGAAGGCGCGCAGATCAAGGGGTTGGGGCAGGATATGCACACCGCGTGTGTCAAAACCCCGGCGGGCGAATTCAGCCAGCCACTCCTGCGGATAATCTTCACCGACGCGCGCCACCAACCCTGGTGGAGGGGCAGGCTCCCAGACAGCCAGGCCAACCGCAGCGTAAATCAGGTTTCCGCCCGGCACGTTCAGGCGCGCCTCCCCCGTCGGCAAGACGATAAAATCTCGCCGCAATTGGCCGGCGAGAATGAATCGCGGGGACTGCCTTGCCATTGTCGCCTCCACAGGCACGATTATACGACAGGTTTACTCACCTGGGTAACATTACATAACTGTCAGCACAGCCCTATTTCAATAACAGGCGCAAACATTGTATAATTCCCCCCATGGTCATGCGAACAATCTTTGTTTTACTTAAATCCATGCGTCCTCGCCAGTGGATGAAGAATGTGCTGATTTTCGTCCCGTTGGTGTTCGACCGGCAATTGGACAATATGGCCGCTTTCATGACCACGCTGGCTGGATTTGCTCTGCTTTGCCTGGTAGCCAGCGCGGTGTATTTGATCAATGACCTGACCGATCTCGAGGCTGATCGCCGCCATCCAGAAAAAATGAAGCGCCCCTTAGCCTCTGGAGAGCTGCCGGTTGCGGCGGCTATCTGGGCCACCGCTCTCCTTCTCCTGATCGCTGTCCCCCTGGCTTATTTTCTTTCGCCTAGCTTTGCAGTCGTCCAACTCACCTATCTGCTGCTTAACCTGGCCTATTCCAAGTGGCTCAAGCATATTGCCATCATCGATGTCATCGTTTTAGCCAGTTTCTACCTGTTGCGCGTGGTGGCCGGCCTGACCCTGATCCAGGTGGCGCGCTTCTCGCCCTGGCTTTATGTGGTCACCACATTAGGGGCTTTGTATATTGGTTTCGGGAAACGCCGCGCCGAGCTATCTTTATTGGCTGGCGAAGCCTCTAACCACCGGCGCGTGCTGGACGGTTATACGATTCCACTGTTGGACCAGTTCATCACCATTGTCTCCGCTACCACCATTGTCGCTTACAGCCTGTACACCTTCTCGGCCCCAAACCTGCCTGAGAACCATGCCATGATGTTGACCATCCCCTTCGCCATCTATGGCATCTTCCGCTACCTGTATATTGTCCAGACCAAGCAGGGGGGCGGCGCTCCCGAAGAGGAGTTGCTTGCCGATCGTCCCCTCCAATTCACCATTTTCCTGTGGGGAGTAACGGTTTTAGTTATTTTCTACCTTTTTTAGGAAATGCCCGCCATTTCCGCCTCCGCTCCCGGTAAAATAATTCTCTTTGGCGAACATGCCGTGGTGTACGGGCAACCGGCGATCGCTGTACCGGTGACACAGGTTCGAGCCCGGGCTATCGTTACAGCTGAACCGCGCCAACCTGCTGGAAGCGTACGCATTCAAGCCCCGATCATCGGCCTGGAGGCGTGGCTGGCGGAACTCCTGCCGGAGGATCCTTTAGCCAGTGTGGCAAGGCTTGTCTTTGCAGAGCTGGGCCTCTCACAACCACCCGCCCTGACTATCCGGGTAACTTCCACGATTCCGGTCGCAGCTGGTCTGGGTTCTGGTGCAGCCGTCTCCGTGGCGATCATCCGCGCTTTGTCCGAGTTCCTTGGCCGCAGATTGCCTGCAGAGCGCGTCTCTGCTCTGGCCTACGAGGTTGAAAAATTGCATCACGGCACTCCTTCCGGGATCGACAACACGGTGATCGCCTACGCCAGGCCGGTATACTTCGTCCGGCGGCAGGAGGGGAACCTGATCGAGACCTTCCGAGTCAATAAACCCTTTCCGATCGTGATCGCCGACAGTGGAGTAGCCAGTCCCACGGCGATCACAGTCGGGGACGTCCGCCGTGCCTGGCAGGCTGAACCCGATCGGTACCAACGACTCTTTTCTACTGTGGGAGGGATCGTCCAGGCAGCCCGCGCTGCGCTCGAGCGTGGGGAGGTAGAATCACTGGGCCCTTTGATGGATGAGAATCACACCCTGCTCTGCGAAATGGGCGTCTCCTCGCCAGAGTTGGAGCGCTTGTTGCAAGCTGCATGCCAGGCCGGCGCGCTGGGCGCCAAGCTATCTGGAGGCGGTCGAGGCGGGAACCTGATCGCCCTGGTCACGCCAGAACTCACTGAAACGGTTGCCCAGGCGCTACGCCAGGCTGGGGCGACAGGCATCATCATCACCGAGGTGGGGAGCGGAGGAGAAGGGAAAGGATGAAGGAAAAATATTGGCGGCTCCAGGTTCGTTGACTTTTCTTAAACTCGGTGGCTCGCTGATCACGGATAAGACCCGTCCCCGCACGCCCCGCCTTCAATCCCTGGCGCGGTTGGCGGGCGAGATCGCCGCTGCTCTGGCGGAAGACCCGACCATGGCGCTGATCCTCGGTCACGGCTCGGGCTCTTTCGGCCATGTGACCGGCAAGCGCTACGGAACACGCCAGGGAGTGTACTCGCCCGAAGGCTGGCGTGGCTTTGCTGAAGTATGGTATGACGCCTCAGCGCTCAATCGCCTGGTGATGGACGCGCTGCACGCCGCTGACCTGCCAGCTATTGCCCTGCCTCCGGTCGCCAACCTCATCGCCCACGATGGGCAGGTGGGGGCTTGGGATTTGGCGGCGCTTAAGGCCGCGCTGCGGGCCGGCCTGTTGCCCGTGGTTTTCGGCGACGTGGTTTTCGATACGGCGCGCGGCGGGACGATCCTCTCCACTGAGGAGCTGTTTGCACACCTGGCGCGCCAGCTGCACCCGGGACGCCTGTTGCTGGCGGGAATCGAAGCAGGTGTCTGGGCAGACTACCCGGCCTGCACCCGCTTGGTCGCCGAGATCACCCTCGCAAACCTGGACGAAGTCGCCCCGGCCCTGGGTGGCTCGGCGGCGACCGACGTCACTGGCGGCATGGCGGACAAAGTTTCACAAAGCCTGGCCCTGGCGCGCGGCATCCCTGGCCTGGAAGTATTGATCTTTTCCGGAGAGACACCGGGCAGGGTACAGGAGGCGTTATTAGGGGCGAAAGTGGGGACTGTGATTCGGGGGGAATGACGGAGGACGAAAGACGATATAATAAGTTATAATTTTCTGAACCTTTTAATCAGCAAGCTGTAACCCCATGTACTTCACACGCCAAGAACTTGAAGCCATCGAAGACCAGCGCCTGGCTCCCTATGGGCTGCACAGCAAGGATTCCAGGGGCCGGTCTTACCTGGAAGACGAACCGGAATACCGCACTGCCTTCCAGCGCGACCGGGATCGCATTCTGCACACGACTGCCTTTCGCCGCCTGGAATACAAAACCCAGGTGTTCATCATCCACGAGGGCGATTACTACCGCACTCGCCTGACCCACACCCTGGAAGTAGCTCAGATCGCGCGCACCGTCGCCCGCGCCTTGGGCGCCAACGAGGACCTCGAGGAGGCGATCTGCCTGGCGCATGACCTGGGTCACTCTCCTTTTGGGCATTCTGGGGAAGTTGCCCTGGCTCGCTTAATGAAAGACCTGGGCGGTTTTGACCACAATAAGCAGTCCTTGCGCATCGTTACCGAGCTGGAACAGCGCTATCCCGACTTCCCCGGCCTCAACTTGACCTGGGAAGTACGTGAGGGCATCGTAAAGCACGAATCCGAGTACGACACCGCTGACGCAGCGGATTACAACCCGGATCTGCGCGGCCACCTGGAAGCGCAGATCGCCAATGCCGCGGATGAGCTGGCCTATACCGCCCATGATCTGGACGACGGCTTGCGTTCTGGCATGATCACCCCTGCCATGTTGGAAGGCATTACTTTGTGGGAAATCTTAGCGGAGAGCATCGCCTGGCGCGGCTCGCTCTTGGACGATCTAACCCGGCACCGGCTGATCCGCCGCTTGATAGGAATAGAAGTCTCGGATCTGGTGACAGCCACCGACCAACGACTGCGTGAAAGCGGTGTACGCTCCGTGGAGGAGCTGCAACGCCTGGCGTATAATGTGATCGGCTACAGCGAAGACCTGCATCGCCGCAACCGGCAGCTCAAGGATTTCCTGTACGCCAATATGTACCGCCACCATCGGGTTGTGCGCATGGCGGTGAAAGCCGAGCGCATCATCACCGATCTTTTCACTGCTTACCGGTCGGAGCCAGCCATGCTACCCCGCCATGTGCAGACCTCGATCGAAACCCGCGGCCTGGAACGCACCATCTGCGATTACATCGCGGGCATGACTGACCGCTACGCGCTCAAAGAACACGACAAACTATTCGATCCTTCAACTTTGCCATAGGTGCAAATCCATAAAGCGTTTTCGTAAAACGTGATTTGATCTAATGTACACGTTGGACGCTTCACGTTTCACATACCACTTTTCACAGTATAATTTCCAATCGGAGTGAATTTATGGGTGATCAACAATATCTGACTGCTGAAGGCGCTGAACGCCTGCGCCATGAACTGATCCATCTAAAGGGTGCGGCGCGGGATGAGATAGCGAAACGGCTGCGCTCGGCGATCCAGATGGGCGACCTGTCCGAGAACGCCGATTACCACGCCGCCAAGGAATCACAAGCTTTCCTCGAAGGCCGCATCCAGGAATTGGAGTACCTGCTCCAGAATGCGATCATCGTCGAGAATACAGGCGAACAACTTGATACAGTGACTCTGGGCGCCCGGGTCACCGTTCAAGAGGAGGATTATCCCCCCGAGACATTTCACATGGTGGGAGCAAAGGAGGCTGACCCCCGCAATGGTCGCATTTCCAACGAATCCCCGTTTGGGATCGCCTTAATGGGCGGGCGCGTGGGGGATGAAGTCGTTGCCCAAACCCCGGCTGGCTCTATAAGCCTGAAAATTATAAAAATTGAATGAGTTGTTCTGGGAAATAACGAGCAGTGGTCGTCTTCCTATAACCACTGCTCTTTTTTTTATCCTAAAATGGTTTCCTATCCTTTTGGCCAGGCAACCAGTTCCAGCGTCAGCCGTTCGAAGAAACTTTCGGAAGGCAATGCTCCCGCGCCATACGACATGTCTACCACCCGCGCCAGTAAACGCAAGGTAGCGGTCTCCAGGACCATCTCGCGGCCAGGCGCGGCGGGTAGGGGTTCGCCTTTCGCCGCCAGGCGTTGACGCGTGGCCTCATCGGAAAAAGCGTGCTGGCTCATCAATACCTTGGTCACGGTCTGGATATCGTTTTTATCGAACAACCAAACCTCAAAGGCGGTCACTCGTTTCGGATCGCCGACGCCGATCGCCTCGGAGATGCCCACCCCACACTCGCCGAGGAACTCTCCAGCTGGCGAGTCAATGCTGAACGAATCGTCATAGAGATCGTGGCCGATTTGGTAGGTGGTCATGAATTGGGCCAGAGGAGGTCCCTCACCGGTGGTGACGGGCTCGGGGTATTCAGCCGGACCGGGTGCTTCTTTGCGCATCTGCGGTAATTTAAAGGAGAAGCTGCGGTTACGCAGTAAGAAGACCGCCACTAAACCAAGAGCCAGCACAAAGGTGATCAGGCACATCCAGGGCAGGATCCTTCTTGCCCAGCTACCAGCCCCAGCGGCAGCAGTGGTAGTAGGAGTGACGATAACTCCCATCGGCGCTTCGGTAGGGGGCAGGATGGCCTCCCCGGATGGCGCTCCCTCAGCAAAGTTGATGAAGACCTGGACTGAATCCGGGTTTTGACTCTTTGGGTTTGCCAGGATAGCCTGCAAAACCTCGGAGGCGTTTGGACCCACCTCGGCGATGTGCTGTTGGGCTGCATCGCCGTCCTGGTTCGTGGTGTAAGAGTCGATCGCCATGCGCAAATAGATTTCCTGGTATTCGACACGCAGGTCATTCGGCCCAGCATCCACCCACTTAACGGGCCACAGCCACCAGCCCAGGACGACCAAACCGATGAAGATGCCAATCACGAAGCTGGCGACACCAACCACCAGGGGCCTGTTTAGTTGTTCACGCATTGCATCCATATGATTCACTCCAAAGATGATGACTGGTTTCCGATTCTGAGTCAATTTTAGCACAAAAGTACGAAAATCAACTCATCGATTAGCGGTGCAAGACTCGTGCCGACTCGACTAGCTGGCGGCGGTTTCTTCAACGGTAACCTGGTCCAGGGAAAACTGCTCTTCACATTGCGTACATTGGGCGGTGTTCTTCTTTGCCACAACCAGCAGTCCGCCGCAGTTTGGGCAAGGGGCGGGCAAGGGAAGCTTCCAGGAGCTAAAGTCACAGGCCGGGTAATTCGCGCAGCCGTAAAAGACACGCTGCTTACGAGTCTTGCGGGCGACGATATCACCGCCGTCCTTTGGACAGGAGACACCGATCTTCTCCAGCCAGGGTTCTGTGTGGCGGCAGTTTGGGAAATTGCTGCAGCTGATGAACTTCCCGTAGCGACCCCAACGGATGATCAGCTCGTGACCACATTCCGGGCAAGCACGCCCGACCGGTTCGGGTTCGGCCTTCATCTCAGGCATGAGCTGCTCGGCGCGGGCAACGGTTTCCGCAAATGGGCCATAAAACTCGCTCAACACGGATACCCAACCTTGCTCGCCGGAGGCGATGAGGTCCAGATCCTCCTCCATCCGCGCCGTAAAGCCGACGTCCAGGATATCCGGGAAGTGTTCGATCAAGAGATCGTTGACTGTGATACCGGTCTCGGTTGGGATCAGGCTTCTCCCTTCGCGTATGACATACCCGCGCTGTTGGATCGTGCTCAGGGTGGGCGCATAGGTCGAAGGCCGGCCGATGCCGTATTCTTCCAGGGTGCGCACCAGGGTGGCTTCGGTGTAGCGCGGCGGAGGCTGGGTAAAATGTTGGGCCGGGATCAGTCGCAGCAGCTTCTGCAGTTGCCCTTCGAGAAGACCCGGCGGGATGCGCACCTCTTCTTCCTCTGGCGAAACCTGATCTTCCTCCCTGGATTCTTCGTAGACAATCAAAAAGCCCTGGAAACGGATCGTGGAGCCGGAAGCCCGGAAGAGGTACTCGTGCTGGGGAGTCTTTCCGGTGACTTCCACGGAAAGGGTGTCGTAAATGGCTGCCGCCATCTGGGAAGCCAGAAAGCGCTGCCAGATCAGCTGGTAGAGGCGAAACTGGTCGCGTTCAAGGTATTGGTTGATGGTTTCTGGCTGGCGGATGACGGAGGTTGGACGGATAGCTTCGTGCGCCTCCTGGGCGCCGCGCGACTTGGTGCGGTACTTGGGAGGCTCAGCAGGCATGAAGGTTTCCCCATATCGCTTGGCAATGAACTGGCGTGCTTCGCTTTGGGCCAGCTCGGAGACACTGGTCGAATCGGTGCGCATGTAA
>MGOK01000061.1:326-9276 GCA_001795335.1 Chloroflexi bacterium RBG_19FT_COMBO_55_16 | reverse complement strand
TTATAAACAAGGGGCGTAAAATGTCAAGAGGCATTTCAAACCTCTTGACAATATCCCAAAATTCATATACAATCATACAATGATACAATTATACAATGCTACAATCAGACAATTAGAGCGGCGGTAGGATGGAGATCAGCCTCGACTTTCGCTCGGGAATCCCGATCTATGTGCAGATCATGGACCAGATCAAACACCAGATCGCTGGGGGTGCCTTGCAACCTGGCGACCAGCTGCCGACTGTGCGGCAGATGGCGACCGACCTGCGGGTCAACTTTAATACCATCGCTCGCGCCTATCGAATGTTAGACGAAGCGGGCATCATCTCAACGCAGCACGGTCGTGGCACCTACATCCTGGCAGTGAACTCGGCTGAAGATTCTACACTGCTGCGCCGGCAGGCATTGGAAGAGCTGACACAGCGGTACTTGGAGGAAGCAGCTCACCTGGGGTTCTCCACACAGGAGGTAGCAAGCTTGTTTGAGGCCTCCCTGGAGAAATGGAAGACCCAGGGCTCTTCCCCAGATGACGAAGCGAAGGATTATGACTAACGGGCGCTTGCCCGTAAAAGACAAAGATATTAAGACAAAGAGGATGAATATGGCTAAAAAAACCGACACCCAAGGACGTTCGATCGAGCCCAAAGAAGACAACACACGCATCAATCCTGTGGCGCTGACCATCACCATCTTTATCTTCGGGGTGGCGATCCTGAGCACCGTCCTGATGGACAACCAAGGGGTCGCCGACTGGTTGATCGGCACAATCTTTGGCGTGCTGCTCTTCGTTGGACTGTACATCCTGCTTAGTTTGAAGATCGCCTCCCAATGGGAGAAGGCGGTTGTGCTGCGCTTAGGGAAATTCCGCGGCCTGACCGGGCCAGGCTTGTTCTGGATCGTCCCCATCGTCGAGGCGGTCGCCAAATGGATCGATCATCGCGTGATGGTCACCCCTTTCAGCGCCGAGAAGACTCTTACTAAGGATACAGTGCCGGTCGACGTAGATGCGGTGCTGTTCTGGATGGTGTGGGACGCCGAGAAGGCCGCCCTGGAAGTGGAAAATTACCGCAGCGCCATCTCCTGGGCGGCCCAGACCGCCCTGCGCGAGGTGATCGGCCAGATGAGCCTGGCCGACATCCTGGTCGGGCGGGCAAAAATGGACGCCGAACTGCAGAAGATCATCGACGAACGCACCAACCCGTGGGGCGTGACCGTGCAATCCGTGGAGATCCGCGATATCGTCATCCCACAGGATCTTGAGGAAGCCATGAGCCGCCAGGCACAGGCTGAACGAGAACGCCAGGCGCGTGTGATCCTGGGCGAATCCGAAAAGCAGATCGCAGCCTCCTTTGCCGAGGCGTCCCAGCCTTATCTCAACAACCCTACCGCCCTGCACCTGCGAGCGATGAATATGCTCTTCGAGGGCTTAAAAGAGCGCGGCGCCCTGGTGATTGTCCCCAGCAGCGCGGTGGACACGATGAACCTGGGCGGGTTAAGCGGAATGGTCGCGCTCGCCGAAACCGCCAAAAAGGCCGCCGACCAGGAGTAGGATCATGGCCACACAAGATGCCTGGGAATACCGTTGCCAACGGTTTGGCTCGGTCTGGCGAGAGGCGAAAGACGAGGATATCGAGGCCACCCTCAACGAGTGGGGCGTAGAAGGTTGGCAGGTGATCAGTATGGCCGTCGAGTCAGGCAAGGTGCTGATCCTGGCCAAACGACCGCTCAGCTCCACAACCCGCCGTCAACGCAGCATGCCTGGATATTAGCATCTGCTGGAAGTAGCGACGTTTCACGTGAAACGTGCGTGGTAAAAAGGATAGGGTGGCAGTCAACCTCCGCCCTATCCTTTCATTGTTTCACGTGAAACAATAACCTAACCACCTTTCGCCACCTGCAACCTGCACCAGGCATAGAGTGCGTCATAAACCTCGAACTGGCGAGTAAGGTTCTCTTCGTCGTTTGGAAAGCGCAGGCTATACCCCACGGCAATCGCTTCCAGGCCACGGGCAAGGGGGTCAGAGTCAATATCTGCAGCGACATCGGCGGCGTGCACAATCTTCGCCAGGCGCAGCAATGCCGGGTCCTTGAGTTCGTACTTCAAAATGATAGATTCGAACGAGCAGCGGCCATCGTGATGGCCCAGCTCAACCCCGGGCGCGTCGAAGGGGATGGCGCCGGTTGCCTCAGCCACCCTTTCGATTTCACTCTTGGGGACGAATAAGATTTCGGCTGCATTGTCGATGAAGCGCGTGATCAACCACGGGCAAGCTACACGGTCGACGTGGACATGAGAACGAGTAACCCATTTCATTTTTTACCTCCGATCGCAAATGACAGATCCCCGGGATTTAATGCTCTCGCTCTTCCGGCGGCTTCAAACCCCGGAAACTACGATACAAAGCCAGATCATAGACGATCTTCAAGCCACCGGAGATGAAGAACGGCAGCCCTAACAATAGCGGGTTGGCCAGAAAAAATCCGGAAAAAACCGGGGCCAAAGACGCGCCGATGGTGCGCGCCACGCCGGTGATCCCCGCAGCCGCGGAGCGCTCGTCGGGATCCACCACTGCCATCGTATAGGATTGGCGGGTGGGCACGTCCATCTGGGAGATGCTGAAGCGCAAGAGCAGGACGGCCACCGCCAGCGACAGGCCTGGCATGAGCGGCACCAGCATCAAGAGGACATTCGAAGGAAGATGGGTGAACACCATCGTATTGATCAGCCCAATGCGCTTGGCGACCCAGGCGGCACTCAACGCAGAAATGCCGGCCAGGATGTTGGCTCCGAAGAAAATAGCCCCTAAGACTGCTGGCGCGACGCCAAACCTGACGTGAAACCAGTAAGCCACCAGGCTTTGCACCACGAAACCCCCCGCAAAGGCATCCAGGCTGAACAGGGCCGCCAGCCTGAACACGACTTTCTGCGAACGATGCAGCCCCAAAAATGAACGCTGAGTTGGATTAACCCTGGCTCGGCCTGGTTCTGTCTTCCGCTGCTCATGCAAAACGACCTCGACAGCGGGCGACAGGCGGGTAAACAGGCTTAGTAAAAAGAAACCGATCAGCCCATATCCCAGCACAACTATCCTGGAGCTGCTCAACGGCGAGAGGCCAGAATTCTGCAATTGCTGGGCTAACAAACCACTCACCAGAGCGCCCGACGCCGTGGCGAACGAACCGGCCAGGTTGTACCAGGCAAAAACCCGAGTGCGATGTTCATCAGGGACGAGATAGGAGATAGAGGCCTGTTCAATAGACAAGAATGGCCCGACTTCGTACCCGCTGGGGCTGATCACACCGATGGTGGCGGCCAACAAAAGCAGATAAAAGTTGCGGGTCAATCCAAAGAGCACACCGGCGAAGATCATCAGGGCCGCGCCGGCCAGGAGCATCCGTTTCCGGCCGATGCGGTCGGCATTGGTAGTAATCCACAGCGAAATCGCCGTATCGCCCAACAGGGTCAGGGTGAGCAGCAGGCCGATCTGCGCTTCCTTCATACCTAGCTGCGCCAGGTAAATGGCCATCACTACCGATAAAAACCCGTAAGCGAACAGACGGAGAATGCGCGTACCAAAAAGCAGTCGAACGTCAGCTGGAAACGTTAGGATCTGTTTAACTCTCGACCAAGGTAGTTGATTGATGCCGCTTTCACTCGACGCCAGCGGCGTGCGCCCAGCCGTCCAGGAGCTCTTCTACCGTATCCAGATAAGCATCCAGGGCAGCGACGCGCTGGGCGAACCCTTCCCCCTGCAAACCCAGCCGCTGGAAGGCCTCCGCCCATTCCTGGTGTTGAACGCCGCTCTCCGGAAGGAAAAGCATCACCTGTGCCCAGGAGCGCAGCATCGGCCAGAGGGCATCGTGCGGATGGTTTCCACTCAGAATCTTCTCGAAGGCCCTTTTATAATACGCACAGCGCACCGGATGAAGGCGCGCCGGGGCTTGAGCGGCGGGAATGGCCTGGTAGGCGGACTGCCAGGCAGGCAGCCAAGCACTCAAGGTCTGCCCATCTACATTAGGTCCGCCCAGCAAGCCTAACAAGCCCGGATACAACCCAGGGCGACCAATCGCCTCGGCTCGCGCCGGGAAACGCTGCAAGAAGCGCCGTTCTGTCAGGGGTGGGCCGCTCAGGCTGGCAATGGCGTTGACAGCGTGTTCGATGGCCTGCAAATACAGGTTGATCTCGGGCAAGCCGGGCTTACTGGTCAGGTCATGGAGCGAAAACCACATCTGGCGGGCATGGTCCGCCTGCCCACGGGCGCGCCCGAGCACGTTATCTGGCTGGTTGAACTGGCCGCGCACGCTGGCCTGGGTAAAATCCATAAAATGTTGTGGATCGTATAGTATTTTGCAATTAATTATGGTTGGCCCCATCCAGGGATGCAGGCGCAAGGAGCGCGCCCAACGGTAATCGCTACGCGCGTGGTGCGCAATGTCCAGGTGCACCTCATCCGTCAGGCGCTGGATTTCCCGCTCCACACTATGCTCTTCGTCGTGGATGAAAACCAGGTCGATATCGGCGGTCCCCCCTAGCAAGGGATCATCCTCCAGCAAGGAGCCGTGCAAGTAGATAGAAAGCAGGCCACGATCGCTGCGTGTGCGTTGCGCTACGGTGTCACGGGCAATTTTCAGCAGGAGGGCGGGGGTGATGCGCATGCTTCTCTTAATTCATAAACGGGCTTCTAGCGGCAGTTCCTGCTGGAAGGGAGGCAGTCTGAGCGCCTGCCGCAGACGATCCTCCACATACTTCAGTGCTTCCGAATCCTTTACATAATCTAGCTGATCGGTATCGATCGCCAGCACCGCCGCTCCCTTGTGACTATCGCCGAAGAAATCTTCATACGCCCAATGGAGCTGTTCAATATATTCGCGCTCCATATTACGTTCATAGGAGCGGTCGCGCGAGGCGATACGTTGCATCAGCACTTCTGGGCTGGCGCGCAGATATACAATCAGGTTTGGTGGAGGGATTTTCTCGGCCAGGGCTTCATGAACACGATAATACATCTCGAGTTCGTCACCGTGCAGATTGATGCGTGCGAACAGGGAATCTTTCTCGAATGTGTAATCGGAGATCAGGTTGACGTCGCCCGACAGTACCTCTTGAACCGTGCGCCGCTGCTGGTGATAGCGGCTGAGCAGGAAAAAGATCTGTGTCTGAAAAGCATACCGCTCCCGGTCGGTGTAAAAATCCGATAGAAAGGGGTTCTCCTCAAAGACTTCCAGCAGCAAGGCTGACTGAAAGGCTGGCTGCAGCAGCCGGGCCAGGGTCGTCTTACCGACACCGATCACGCCTTCGATTGCGATGTACATACACGTTAAGCATACCAGCGAATTGCGGAGTGCGCAACCACTTGACAATTTATAAACCTGGGCTACACTTAAAATGCGAACAAGATTCCTCTATAAAATTACATTTCCGGAGGGAAGCATGCCCGCACTCAACCGTGTCCAATTAATCGGCCGTCTGGGGAGAGATCCCGATACCCGCTTCATCCCAACCGGCAGAAAGGTCTGTACGTTTAGCCTAGCAGTCGACCGCCGCTGGAAGAGCAAGGAAGGAGAAACCAGGGAGTCCACCGACTGGTTCAACGTGGAGGCCTGGGGACGGCTGGGCGAGATCTGCCAGGAATACCTCAACAAAGGGCGGCTGGTTTTTATTGAAGGCCGCTTGCAAACCGACCGCTACGAGCAAGAAGGCGAAACGCGCTACTTCACCAAGGTGATCGCCCGCCACATTCAGATGCTCGACAGGCGACCGGAAGAGGAAGAGGTCGAGGCAGCTGCTGAAGAGGCGATCGCGGAAGACGAATAAAAAGGGAGCTCCATCACAGAGAGGAGCTCCCGGAGTCGGTTGTCAGTTGTTAGTCGTCAGTGATCAAAGCCCCTACCTAAGAGGAAATCCTGGACGACCTTTGACGGAACAGGAGTCTGGAGCCCTTTAAGGGGCCATCACCTTCACTGGCATCGCCTCCAGCTGCTCGACCAAGCCATGGATCACATCATAACCGCCCTGCCAAAACTCGGCGCGACGGATGTCGATGCCGGCCTCTTCCAGGATGCGGGTCGGGGCGTTTGAACCACCCGCCGACAGGATCTTAATGTAGCGCGGCTTGAACGATTCGCCTTCGGCTTTGAACTGCTGGTAGAGCGAGAAGACCAGCAGCTGCCCAAAGGCGTAAGCATAAACATAGAAGGGCACGTGGTAAATGTGGGGGATGGAGACCCACTCCCAGCGAAACTCATCACTCAGCTCGACCGCCTCCCCAAATTGCGCTTGCAGGTTTTCCATATAGGCACTGGACAATTCGTCAACCATGGCGCCTTGCTGAGTCAGTTCATGCGCCTGGCGCTCAAAGAGTGCGAAGAAGACCTGACGCATTATGGTAGCATAGGCATCGGCCACCTGGCGGAAGAGCAAGTCGCGGCGCACCTCTTCGTCGCTCTCCTCGGAGAGCAGACGGTCGACCACCATCATCTCACCGAAGGTGGAAGCTGTCTCCGCCAGGGGCAAAGAGGAATGGAACGTGTATTGGGTATGGTTGGTAGCCAGCATGGCGTGGATGGCATGGCCCAGCTCGTGGGCCAGCGTGAGGACATCGTCGGCGCGACCCTGGTAATTGAGTTGCATCCAAGGCGTCAATCCAGGGTTAACTGACCAGCAAAAGGCGCCGCCGCGCTTTCCTTTGCGCACCTCGCTGTCGACGTGTTTTTCAGCGAATAAACGCTGCGCCAGGGTCGCCAGGCGAGGATCGAATCTGTGAAACGAGTCCAGCACCATCCCGGTGGCTACGTCGAAGGCGTAGGTTTTATCGGATTTCACTACCGGCGCGTAGATATCATAGCGGCGCAGGCGATCCATCCCCAGCCAGCGGGCCTTGAGGCGGAAGAAGCGTTGGAAGATGGGCGCGTTGCGTTTGCTCACCTCGAACAGGGTATCCACCACCTCGTCGGGGATGTCGTTCGCCAGGTTACGGGCGGAGATCGGGCCAGCGAAATGACGCAAGTCGATCTGTTCGTTACGCCAGTCCCGTACCAGATTCTGGTACATCATCCCCAGGATAGCGCCGTCTTGCCCGTAAACGCGATACTGCTCTTGATAAGCCGCGGCGCGCAGCCCGGGATCGTGTTTGCGGACGTAAACCATCAACGAGTCACGGGTCAGCTCCTTTTCTTCACCATCCACGGTGATTTTGAAGACATAGCGATTGGTAAGGGTGTCGTAGAGGGTGGTGAGGGCGCTGACCCCGGTAGTATTCTTGATATTGACAATCTTTTCTTCCGGTTCGCTGAGGGTGTGCGGCTTGAAGTGGCGCATCTCCTCCAGCCAGTAATGGTAATCCCCAGTATTTTCCATCAGGCGAGCCGCGGCGGCCTCGTCCAGGGCTTTCCACCACAGACCGAAGAACAGTGTGCGGTTCTCTATACCGGCAACGAACTGGTCGACCCGCGCCTGCAGGTTTTGCGCAGCCTGGTTCTGAGTATCTTCGGAGAACCACAGGCCAGCGAAGGCATAGATACGGTAGATTAAACGGGTGATCTGCTCTCCCAGGCGGACAAAGCCCATAAATGTTTCCTGGTCGATGTCGGGGGTCAGCAAAGACCGCTTGCCCTCGAAGTCAGCGACTTTGGCTTCGACATCAGCAAATGTGGCTTTCATCTCCGGGCCGTCGGGGGATGGGAATAGATCGGCCAGGCTCCAGCGCTCCGGGGTATAGGGTAAATTGGAAAATGTCATAGCTGCTTCCTTATATTGTCGGCTAGTCATGAAGTCACGCGGTCAAACGAAGTGTTTGCATGACCCTAGAAGAATGAATAGCTGTGAAAACGGTGGGATCGAGAAGGCTCCTAAAAATGACTCCCCCGATTATACCAGCCTACCAAGCCGATGTCTGGTAAACTGCTGATGCCAAGTTATTTAAAGCGAGACGTCGATGTGAGATGGATTTTAGTTTATTGTGGTGTGATCTCAATGTAATCCAGAGTGCCAATCCAGATTTCAATCCCCACTGTCCTGCCCGAAACCGTGGCTTGATCCGGGCTCAAATCGGTCAAGTTGATCTCGCTGATCAGGCTGTCGTCGATTTGGAGGGCTGCTCGATCGCCGCGCACTTCGAGCACGACGACAAAGAATGCCTTCTCGTGGAATAGTTTGGCTTGAATTTCAGGAGGTAATTGTAAGGTTTCAACGCTCACCAGGCCAGGCAGGCGGGCGTTCCACCAACACTCGCCCTGACCGCCCATCCGGTTGATGTTACAGCTCACGTTATAACCGGTATATGTATTGTCCACATAGTCGGAAGCGCGGAATAGAATTGCGAAATCATTCCCTCTGAGGCGCGCCTGGATGCGGTAATCCTGGTAACTGGGCTGGTACAGCAGCGTAGCGCCGCCGCGAATGTCGAGCACGCCGTCCTGCAGGGTGTAATTCGCTTCATGGACTTGCCAGTCTTCACGCACGCGGCTGGTGAAATCATCACGTAGGGCTCCAGGTGCAGGCGTGACGGCTGGCAGTGTTGGGGAGGGCTGCGGACTGGATGCGGCGCGCGTCGATTGAAAAGCAGCGGGTGTATCGCTCTGCAAAACTTGACAAGCCAGCGTGGCTAAGCCGGTAAAAAGAAGAATCACTATGATACGTCGAAAAGGACTCCCCATTGGCTTTGTATTGCTCATCTCAACTTCTTCCGACTTCACATAAGCGGGGATACACATATGGATGTGGGCGCATAGAAAAAGCACCATGCGTTCGCCTGGGACTTGGCGAAGTCTTTTCCCAGAATTTCAGAGATTAAAGCGCACGTGCATAACCTCGCCATCCTGCAGCACGTAGTCTTTGCCCTCCAGACGCAATTTACCCTTGGCACGCGCCTCGCTCAAACCACCCAGTGCGACGAGCTCTGCCCAAGGGATCACCTCAGCGCGGATAAAGCCCCTCTGCAGGTCAGTGTGGA
>MGOK01000061.1:0-128 GCA_001795335.1 Chloroflexi bacterium RBG_19FT_COMBO_55_16 | reverse complement strand
TCTCCAGCTTGCCTAGCAGCGGCACAATCGCGCTGCGCTGGTGAGGATATACCACCTGTGGTGGTGCTTGCCCTTCTCCTAAATTAAGCACGATCAAGATCGGCTTGCGCGTAAGCAGCCCACACCCC
>MGOK01000060.1:25727-25826 GCA_001795335.1 Chloroflexi bacterium RBG_19FT_COMBO_55_16 | reverse complement strand
CAGTAGGTGAGCACCCGTTCGCCGTCTACCTTCCAGCCGGGAGGCACCATGGCGCTGGCGCCAGTCGCCACGACGATGTTCCTGGTTTTCAATTGGGCT
>MGOK01000060.1:25527-25656 GCA_001795335.1 Chloroflexi bacterium RBG_19FT_COMBO_55_16 | reverse complement strand
GATCTTGTTCTTCTTCATCAGGAAACCGACCCCCTTGGTCAGGCGGTCGGAGGCCTGGCGGCTGCGTTTGACCGCCACGCTGTAATCCAGCGTCAGGTTCTCGAAGGCGAAGCCGAACTCCTTGCCCCT
>MGOK01000060.1:24627-25464 GCA_001795335.1 Chloroflexi bacterium RBG_19FT_COMBO_55_16 | reverse complement strand
GTTTAAACACACGCCGCCTAAAAACTCCTTCTCCACAATGGCGGTCTTCAGACCCAATTGAGCGGCGCGGATCGCGGCGACATAACCGGCGGGGCCGGCTCCGATGACGACGACGTCGTAGTCAGACATGATTGTTCTCCTGATTTAATTGGACGCTGATGAACGCTGATTTCGCTGATCTATACTTCTTGGAAGTGGGACGCGGACGAACGCGGAAAAACGCGGATCAATCCTTCTTTCCATGTTTGGTAGGACGCGGACGAACGCGGAATAACGCGGAAAAATGCTGATCAATCCTCCTTACTTGTGTACCTGTCCCTTGTTTCCTAATTCCTAGTCACCTAATCCCTTGTCCCTAGTTCCACTCTTGAAGCGATTCTACCACCTTCGCCAGGAAGGCATCTGCGCTGGCGCCGTCCAGGATGCGGTGGTCGAAGGTCAGCGAGACGTAGACCATCGGGCGGATGGCGATGGCGTCGGCGATCACCACCACCCGTTTCTGGATGGCGCCCACTCCCAGGATGGCGCACTGCGGCTGGTTGATGATCGGGGTGGCGAAGAGCGAGCCGCTGATGCCGTGATTGGTGATGGTTAACGTGCCTCCTTTGACCTCGTCGGGTTTCAACTGGCGGGCGCGGGCGCGGTTCGCCAGATCGTTGATCGCCCGCGCCAGGCCGAGCAAGGACAGGCTGTCGGCGTTGCAGATCACCGGCACGATCAGGCCGGCTTCACCCAACGAGGTGGCCATGCCGATGTTGATCTCGCGTTGGAGGACGACGCCCGCCTCGCTCCAAGACGAGTTGACGATCGGATAAGCCTTCAAGGCCGTGACTGTCG
>MGOK01000060.1:24097-24540 GCA_001795335.1 Chloroflexi bacterium RBG_19FT_COMBO_55_16 | reverse complement strand
TGAGATCGGCTTCCATCACGGTGGTGACGTGGGGCGAGGTGCGCCGGCTGAGCAGCATATGCTCGGCGATCGCCCGCCGAACTGGGGTGTGGGGCAGGATTTCGCCGGGAGCCGGCGTGGGGACCTGTAGTGGCTCGGGGGTTGCTTTTTCAATGGCTGGGGCGGCTTTTTCGGGGATCAGGCCTTTCTGCCGCCCTTCGATATAAGCCAGGATGTCTTTCTTGGTGATGCGCCCGCCCTGACCCGTGCCAGGAACCTGGGTCAGGTCGACGCCCTGTTCTCCGGCGATCCGGGCGACGACTGGGGAGATGAAGCCCATTCCCTGGTCACGACCCGGTGTCAGCGGGGGAGCAGCTGGCGGCGAGGCCTGTAGGCCAGCCTGAGCTGCCTCGCTCAGTGCGGCAGGCGCACCTTCCCCACCCGCCGGGACTCTTTCCCCGGCT
>MGOK01000060.1:23272-23881 GCA_001795335.1 Chloroflexi bacterium RBG_19FT_COMBO_55_16 | reverse complement strand
CCTCCAAATCATTTGTAGAAGAGCGGGTAACTGGCCGGATCGACCTCGTGCAGCAGGTCATAGACCGCTTCGAAGACCTGTTCCACGTTTGGCTTCGACCAATAATCCCCATCGGAACCATATGCCGGCCGGTGGGGTTTTCCCGGCAAGGTGCGGGGTGGCGAATCGAGCCAGAAATAACCGCCCTGCTTTTCGATCACTTCCTGGAGCATGTAAGCCGTCGTACCGCCGGGGACATCTTCGTCCACGAAAACGATGCGGCTGGTTTTTTTCAGAGATTCAAGGATGCGACCATGGATATCGAAAGGGGACAAGGTCTGCACATCGATCACTTCCGTCTCGATGCCCACCTGGCTGAGCAGTTTGGCCGCCTCCAGGGCGATCCGGCAGCAGGCTCCATAGGTGACAAGCGTGACATCCGAGCCTTCCCGGATCACCTGGGGGAGGCCCAGGGGCACGGTGAACTCCCCGATGTTATCCGGCAGGCGCTCTTTGATGCGATACGCGTTGAGCACCTCCACGACCAGGGCAGGTTCGTCGGATCGGAGCAGGGTGTTGTAAAATCCCGCCGCCTGGGTCATATCGCGCGGCACCAATACATGCATCCCG
>MGOK01000060.1:21667-23228 GCA_001795335.1 Chloroflexi bacterium RBG_19FT_COMBO_55_16 | reverse complement strand
GTGCGCACGATGACGGGCGCTTTCTGCCCGCCTTTCGTGCGCCAATGGAGCGTTGCCAGGTCGTCGGACATGATCTGCAAGGCGTACAAAAGGTAGTCCAGGTATTGGATCTCGGCGATCGGCCTTAACCCGCGCTGCGCCAACCCTATCGCCTGGCCGAGGATGGTAGCCTCCCGAATCCCAGTATCCGAGACGCGCAGCGCTCCGTACTTCTCCTGCAAGCCGCGGAATCCCTGGTTGACATCCCCCAGGCGACCGACATCCTCTCCGAAGGCGATCAAGCGCGGGTCGCGGGCGAGGGCGGCGTCGAAGCAAGCGTTCAGGACTTCAAACCCGTGAACGAGGGGTGAATCCTCCGAATAAACCGCATCAACCACCGGAATATTGAGCGCCGCGCTGGCAGAGGTGGAATGCAGGTGGGAGCTATAGCGTTCCTCGTTGGCGGCTGCCTGGTTTACCTTCCAATTGACCAGCAGGGCTTTCTTGGGGAGGTTTTCTGCGCGGATGGTCATCAAGGCCTGGAAGGTGGCTGCCAGGATATCCCTGCGCAGGGGATGGGGCAGGTCAAGCAGGTTCTTTTTGATTTTTTCCAGAGCCGTGGCGTGAGCAGATCTGGTGGCGATCTCCTGGATCAGCTCGCTGGCAGCCTGGCGTTCCTCTAGAATTGGAGATAAGTAGGCTTCCCAGGCTGTTTTACGCGCTCCTTCGACCTGGCTGCCTTCCTCGGCTTCGATCTGGTCGAGTTCCTGATCAGTGGCACAGCCGTTGTCCAGGATCCATCGGCGGAACTTCACCAGGCAATCGTGATCTCGTTCCCACTCCAGCCTCTTTTTTGTCTTGTATCGTTCGTGACTGCCTGATGTGGAATGGCCCTGGGGTTGAGTCATTTCGATTACATGGAGGATGGCTGGGACGTGCTCTCGACGCACGGTTTCCGCGGCCTGGAGATAGGTCTCTACCAGCGCGGGATAATCCCAACCTCTGACTGCGTATATATCGAAGCCATCCTGCGACCCTCGGTCGCGGCGGAAACCATTAAGTAGCTCAGAGATGTTCTGCTTGACCATCTGGTGCTCGTTACGGACCGAGATCCCGTAGCCATCATCCCAGATCGAGATCAAGGCCGGGGCTTTCAGGACACCGATGGCGTTGATGGCTTCCCAAAAAATGCCTTCGGCTGTGGCCGCGTTTCCGACTGTCCCAAAAGCGATCTCATCACCGTTATGGGAAAACGTAGTAAACGGATGCAGTGCTTCCAATTCGCGATATAGACGGGATGCGTAAGCCAGCCCTACCAGCCTGGGCATCTGCGATCCGGTCGGAGAGACATCTGCCGAGCTGTTGACCATCCCTGCCAGGTTCTTCCAGCTGCCATCCGGGTTCAGGCTGCGCGTGGCGAAGTGGGCGTTCATCGCCCGGCCAGCCGAGGCAGGATCGGCCTCCACGTCAGTGTGGGCGTACAGTTGGGCGAAAAACTCCTTCACGGTGGTCATGCCGGTGGCGAACATGAAGGTCTGGTCCCGGTAATATCCAGAGCGAAAATCCCCCTTCCGAAAAGCTT
>MGOK01000060.1:18710-21500 GCA_001795335.1 Chloroflexi bacterium RBG_19FT_COMBO_55_16 | reverse complement strand
ATTTGCACGGATTGAAAACCTCCGCGGTGCGAACTATTTATCTAAAGCTTGTACGATGATCTCGGCTACGTCCAGCACTTCCATCTCACTGGCGGCGTCTTTCCTGGCATCGTTCAGCATCACCATGCAGAAGGGACAACCCACAGCCAGGGTTTCTGCGCCAGAAGTTTGCGCTTCGCGGAAGCGGTTGGCATTGACTCGTTCTGTGCCGTCTTCCTCTTCTTTCCACATTTGGGCGCCTCCTGCTCCGCAGCAGAAAGATTTTTTACCGTGGCGGGGCAGCTCGATTAAGTCTCCTGGGGCCAGCTGCAGGACCTGGCGTGGGTCGCTGAGGATGTCATTCTGCCGGCCCAGATAGCATGGGTCATGGAAGGCGACTTTCTGGTTTCCGTTGGCCTTGAGCTTCAACCGGCCAGCAGCGATCAGCTCATTAATGAATTGGGTATGGTGAACGACCTTGTAATTTCCGCCAAATGCAGGGTATTCCTTGCCAATCGTGTGCAGACAGTGGGGGCAGGTGGTGACGATGCGCTTGGGGGCGATTTCGTTAAGCATCTCGACATTGGCAGACGCCATCTCATTAAATAGGAACTCATTGCCGGCGCGGCGAGCGGAGTCGCCGGTGCATTGTTCTTGCTCTCCTAACACGGCATAATTGACCTCGGCCACCTGCAGGATCTCTGCAAAAGCGCGCGCCGTCTTCTGGGCGCGGGCGTCGGTGGCGGGGGCGCAGCCTACCCACCAAAGAATGTCGGGCTCTGGGTTTTGATTGAGGGTGGTCACATTTAATCCCTCCGCCCACTTTAGCCGTTCGGTGGGCGGCACGTTCCAGGGATTGAGAGTGCGTTCCATGCCTCGGAAGGCTGTCTGCAGTTGTTCCGGAAAATCGTTCTCCATCAGGACCAGGGAACGCCGGATATTGAGGATATCGCGCATCGGTTCGTTGCCAACCGGGCAGATGTCGATGCAAGCCCCGCAGGCAGTGCAGGCCCACACCGCTTCTGCCGGGATGGCAAACTCGATCAGCGTTTGCTGGCTGGCCTCCCCTTTTGCCAGCCGGGCACCTTCGCTGTTTAAGTAGTAGCGCTTATTGATCTCCATCGCGGCTGGCGAGAGCACCTTGCCCGTATTGTACGCCGGGCAAACCTCCTGGCAGCGATAGCACATGATGCAGGCGTAGGCGTCCAAGATCAATTTCCATTCCAGGTCCTCCAGGCGGGTGGCGCCAAACTGTTCCAGGCTTTCGTCATCGAAGTCGATCTTGCTCAGCTCCCCGATCGAGCGGCGTTCCGGTTTGAGCAGGAAATTGATCGGCGCAAAGAAGAGATGGATGTGTTTTGAGTACAGGAAATAGGGGATGAATAGCAGGATAGTTCCCAGGGCGAGCCAGAAGAAGACGTGTTCCCCAACCGTAAGGGCGGCAGGATTTAGATCAGCCCAAAACGCGGCTGCCGCAGTGGCAAAAGGCTGCCATTCGTCTGGCAGAGAAGACGCGATTCCAAAGGATTGTCCGAGAAAGCGGGAACCAACGTGCACCAGGATGAAAGCGCCGACGATCGCCGAGTCGCGCCGGATTCCAGCCCGGGCCTTTTCAGAGAGCAGGACATCCTGGCGAGCCGTCAAGGTCGCAGGTTTGATAATGAAGCGCCGGATGATCAAAGCTACCATTCCGGCCAGCCCTGCGACGCTAAGGATATCGGCTAACAGGCGATAAGTGTTTCCGATCGGACCTGTGCCGAGGAATTCGAAGTTCGGGAGGAACCCTTCCAGGGTGTCGCCGAGGTTTACCAAAAGGTAAAAAATGAAAGCCCAGCCAACGAAACCATGGAATAAGCTGGGCCAAAACCGGAAGCGAAAGACCGGTTGGAAAACGATCGTCTTCCCTACCACCGCGACTAACCGTTTGGGAATAAGGCTCCAATCCACTTTGCCTTGCCCGCGGCCGATGACCCGGAAGATGCGCGCAGCAACCCGCCAGGCAGCATACAGGGTGGTTAAGACTGCTAAGGCGAAGATGACTTTTTCGGGGAATGTGAGCAAGGTTTCCTCGATCGAGTGAGTGATTTGACGAATGGGGGGCTAAGCCCCTCCATCTCCGTAAACAGCGGGATCGGTTGGGGTTTTGCCGGATGGGTCCCAAACGTAAACCCAATCTCCCTCCCTGGCCCAATCGAAGATCCAACGTGCATCCCCAACGGACATATTCACGCAGCCATGCGAGCGCGGGGATCCAAAGCTGTTATGCCAATAAGCCCCATGCAGGGCGCGTGCTTTATCGTAGTACATGGTCCAGGGCACATCCTCAAGGTAGTAAGCGTCTGAGCGGTCGGCTTCGAACGAGCCGCGCATCAAGGTAGAGTCTAATTTTTGGTAGATCTGGAAAAGACCGGGACGCGTCCAGAATGGTTCAATGCCGCTGGCGATGAGCGAGGCGTATACCAGCTGGTTTTGGTCATAGACTGCAACTGTTTGCTCGAATAAGTTGACCTCGATCCAACGACCATTGTCGACGCCTTCGGGCGGCGTGGGATTGGGGATCACCCGGGCTACAAATCTTTGCCAGTCTTGTCTCTCGGGAATCCACTCGTCAGGACGGATCATATACCAATCCATGCCATCCACATTTTCCACTGCGTAGGTCTGGACGACTTGATACCGATAGACTTCACGTCCGGTATAGTCGTCTTTCCCAAAACCAGGTGTATGTTTGGTCTGGGTAGGATAAAGCACCCACCCAACTGGACGCTCCGGCGTCTGGTTGAAGGTCAGGCCCTGGAAAAGGGATGGAGT
>MGOK01000060.1:17084-18699 GCA_001795335.1 Chloroflexi bacterium RBG_19FT_COMBO_55_16 | reverse complement strand
GCCGTATTCGACCATGTAATAGCGTTTCCCGTCTATTACAGCCTCGTCTGTATAGGAGATAAAACTATAAGGCGAATCGATCCGTCTGGCCACGTTATGCTTCTTTATGGCGTCCTCCAGGGAAGCGAAAACAGGCGCGTTCTGGTGGGTGACTTCTCCGTAGCGGATGTCTACATAGGTCAGTGAGGTATCCGGGGGTGTTCCCGGCAAGGGGCGCAAGGGGAAGGTGATTCCTAACTTTGCCATGCGAGAGAGGTACGCCGCCGGGCCAAGGTTCGCACAGTCGTTCGACGTCACGCGATACTGATTTGGTAAGCAGAGAACTTCCCCGTTACCAGAATCAACTCCTTGCGCGACGGCGATGGAAGCCTGAGTGGAGAGCAAAAGGATTGAAAGGGTGCTGAGCATGAGGAAAAAATGTTTCATGAAAGCTATCGGAGTGTATCGTCTGATCATGTTAAGTAGAGTGATCCTAAAATCCCAAGGAAAAGGATAAGGCTTATGTAACTGTTTATATTGAAAAAGGCGATATTAATCCGGGACAGGTCGTTGGGGTGGACAAGCAGGTGTTCCCAGGTCAGCAAGCCAATGACGACGATTAAGCCAATCCAGTATGGCCAGACCAATCCAGTGACCAATCCCAGTATCACCAGCAAGATGACTGTCGCGGCATGGCTGATGGATGAGAGACGCAATGCTGCTGAAATTCCAAACCTGGCAGGCACCGACTGCAGTCCTTCCTGGCGATCGAACGCGAAATCCTGGCAGGCATAAATCAGGTCAAAGCCACCGATCCAAAAAGTTACCACCGCTAACAAAATCCAGGCTGGAAGGTCGTCCATTGTAAAGAGTGAATTGCGGATCGCAGCCCAGGCGCCCATCGGAGCCAGGCCATCTGTGAAGCCTACGATGAAATGAGACAGCCAGGTAAACCGCTTCGTAAAGGAATAACCGACCAGCAACAGATAAGCCCCCGGCAGCAGCAGGAAAGGAAGCGAGCCAAGCTGCCAGGCTGCAACCGCCAGAATGCCTCCAGCGGAAATGGTGCCAATTCCCGCGGTGCGGAGCGAGATGCTCCCTTTGACCAATGGTCGGTCAGCTGTGCGCGGGTTACGGGCATCGATCCAGCGATCTGCCAGGCGGTTGGCACCCATCGCCAGGGTACGGGCTGCGGCCATGGCCACCGTGATCCAGAAGAACTGGCTCCAGGTAGGCCAACCTCGCGCGGCCAAGAGCATGCCCAGGTAAGCGAAGGGCAAGGCAAAAACAGTATGTTCGAACTTAATCAGTTCCAGGAAGTCGCGGATTGACTTCATAAGGTGATTATATCAGAGACAAAAGGTGGGATTATCGGCCAAGTTCTGTCAACTGACCGACTGCCAGCGGCACAAGCGTCGTTCGAGCCAGTCAACGCTGAAATAAAGCCCCAACCCCAGCAGGCTCATCGCAACTACCCCGGCATACATCGCCGGGTAATTAAATAAAGTGCTGCCATTAATGAAGATGTAATATCCCAACCCTTTTTGGGTGGCGAATAGTTCAGCCACATAGAGCACAGCCACCGCAGTGCCGACTGATTGGCGGAGAGCGGTCAGGATGGCTGGCAGGCTGGCGG
>MGOK01000060.1:10327-16979 GCA_001795335.1 Chloroflexi bacterium RBG_19FT_COMBO_55_16 | reverse complement strand
GGATTTGAAAGAATAAAATCAGGAAGATAATGGTCACTTTTGATAAATCGCCAATCCCAAGAAAAAGCAAAACAACTGGTAAGAGGACAACCTTGGGGACCGGATAGAGAAGGTAGATGACGGGCGATAAAATCTTATTTAGTTTTTTAGATTGCCCCAGGATCAATCCAGCCGGCGCAGCGACGGCGATCGCCAGAGCTGTGGAGGCAAGAACACGCCATAAGCTGGCCAGGAAATGATCAACCAACCCATTATCCAACTCGCTTACGAAAGTCTGGCCAACTTTTATCGGTGAAGGCAAGATCGGCCGGTTGATCAGCAAAGCAGCCAGGTACCAGGCGACTAGAAGAGCAAGCACGGTTAGGAGAATCTCTTGCCGTTTCATTGGTCTCCCATGCGTTGCCGCAGCTCGCGGCATAGCATCTGGTATTCACTGGCATTGCGATAGTCTGGCTGGAAGGCGGAGGGGTTGGGGATCACAATCGCTTCAGAATTGGGTGGGTGGTCGAGGAGGAGTATTTTTCGCCCCACGAAGGCAGCTTCCTCGATCGCATGGGTCACGATAATCAGGGTCAGTTGCTGTTCGGCGACCAGCTCAAGCGTAAGCAGCTGTAATCCCTCCCGAGTAGGGGCGTCCAGGGAGGAAAATGGCTCATCCATCAAAAGCAAGTCAGGCTGCAAAGCCAGCGTACGAGCGATGGCGGTACGCTGGCGTTGACCGCCTGAAATCTGACCGGGAAATTTGTCAGTCAAGGGGGTCAGCCCCAGGCGGTCTAACCAGTGATTAACCGCGAGAGATGGGCGAAAGTCCGCAGGCGCATGCTTGCCATCCGGACCATAAAAGCCGCGGATTTGTAGGCCCAGCTCTGCGTTTTGTCGCACTGTAGCCCAGGGGAGCAGCCCATAGTCCTGAAGGATCAGCCCGGTTTGCGGACGTGGCCGGCTCAGCGGTTGACCATTTATGAGTACACGCCCCGAGTTAGGAAAACGTAATCCGGCAAGCAGATAAAGTAAGGTGGTTTTTCCACATCCCGAGGGACCTAGTACCGCCCAGGCTTCTCCCCTCTCCACTTGCCAGTTGAAGTCCTGGAAAACCCGGGGGCTGTGAGGGTAGATAAAGGTCAGGGAATCGAGCTGGATCATTCTTGCGTCGAAAAGTGATGCGTGAAACATGTGATGAAATACACGTTCCACGCAAAGAACCCACTTAAGGGAGGAACTCTGCTGTAACTGAGTCGCTGTAAGACACGTCTTTCGAAATTAAACCTTTTTCCTTGGCCCAGGCGAGTACATCAGCCCACTGAGCTTCGCTAGGAACACTGCCGGTAGGAAAGGGAGGAATCTTATAGGTTCCAATCAGGGGCTCAGGTACCAATTTCTGTTCAGTAAGCAAAGACTCCCATTGGCTGGGATCGGCGTTGATCTCTTTAATAGCTTGCTCGACTGCAATCAAGAAGCCCCGGATCGCCTGCGGGTGTTCATCGATCACCACCTTCCGGAAAGATATCTCGCTATTGCCTAATTCAGGGTGTTTGGTGTCGTTAAGGATGGGAATGGCGCCACTTTGAATAGCGAGCGAGGAAAGTGGGTCGGGAAGATTGGCAGCTTTCAGCTCACCAGATCCCAGCAGCGCCATACGTTCGCCGATCTTAGGCACCGCGATGGTCTTGATTTGATCGGGAGATAAACCTTCAGCTTGCAGCAGGCGGTCGGTCGTGTAGGCGATCACCGAGCCTTCAGAGATACCGATCTCAACCCCCTTTAAACCTTCCACGGAGGATATGCCGCTGTTGCCAGCTGCCAGGATAGAGTATTGAGGAAATTCTGATGTGGCGGTGCGAGCCAAAGAGACGATCTGGATCTGAATGGTATCCTGGTTGTAAAACAGCGTGGAGACCAGATCGTTGACCATGCCATCTCCTTGACCGGCAGCTATGATCTGGTCTCGCTCGGCGGCTGAACCGGCCGGGATAAACTCAACTTTTACCCCCTGGGCGTCAAAGTAGCCTTTCTGCTGGGCGACATACATGGGTAAGGTGTCTAAGATCGGTAACACTACGATTCTGAGCGTAACCGGTTCAGCGGGTGAGATTGCAGTGGGAGTTGTCAGCGGTGGGGTTGCCTGTGCGCAGGCTCCCAGGATCAAACCCGCCAAGAGGATCAGGGAACTTGTTATCAGTAATAAACGACTCTTAAACATGTCTAGCTGTACTCCTTCGGTGAAAGGCCAGTTGATTATGGATTAGGTAATCCGGATTAGAGACCCAATTTTCCCCAAATCTCGTCGATGCGCGCCTTGACCTGTGCATCCATCTGGATGACCTCTGGCCAGGAACGTATGTAACCTTCTTCGGGGAGCTTGGCAGTGGCGTCGAGGCCAATTTTACCCCCAAAAGAGTGGTAGTAAGAAGCGTGATCGAGATGGTCGACCGGGCCATTGATCAGGACGATATCCTTTGACCAATCCACATTCCCCAACGCCTGCCAGGCAGACTGGGACAGGTTTTGTACATCCACCCATTCATCTACGATGACGAGCGCCTTAGCCAGAGACAGCAGTCCCAGGCCCCACAAACCAGAAATGACTTTTTTGGCGTGGCCAGGGAAACGCTTTTTAATCGAAACGATCACCAGATTGTGGAAAATGCCCTCCGCAGGCATATTCACATCCACGACCTCGGGGAGAAAGAGACGGATCAGGGGTAAGAAAAGTCGTTCAGTCGCTTTGCCCATCCAGACGTCTTCCATGGGTGGGATACCGACAATTGTCGTTGGATATATGGGATCTTTGCGATGCGTGATCGCTGTAACGTGGAGAACCGGAAAAGGCTCCACTGGCGTGTAATAGCCGGTATGGTCGCCAAATGGACCCTCCAGGCGGAATTCATTGGGATCGATGTATCCTTCAATCACAATTTCAGCCTGGGCTGGCACCTCCAATGGTTGAGAGATACAATCCACAAATTCTACTGGAGCGCCGCGCAGGTAACCTGCCAAAAGGTATTCATCGATGTTGGGTGGTAGGGGTGCTGAGGCGCACCATATGCTGGCTGGATCTCCACCAAGCACAACCGCCGCCGGGATTTTCTCGATTTGGCTCTGGCGAGCAACGCGCGCATGTTCTGCACCCCCTTTGTGGCGCTGCCAGTGAACCAGAAGGGTGCGCTCGTCAACGACTTGCAGACGATACATCCCCACATTGCGTGTACCGCTCTCTGGATCGCGTGTGATCACTTGCGGCAGGGTGATGAAACGTCCCCCATCCTTAGGCCAGCAATGCAGGATGGGAATAAAATCTAAGGACAGGTGTTCCTGGTTGATGACCTCTTGAACGGGGGCTCGGCGAACTTTCTTTGGCCCCAAACCGATCGACTTGAGCACATCGAGTAGATTCTGCCCACGACCGATCATCTCCCGCAATCCGCGCGGCAGGCGTGGATCGATCACCTCACTCAACCGGCGGTTGAGATCTTCAAGATCATCTACTCCTAAGGCTAAGGCCATGCGCTGCCGGTTGCCAAAGGCATTGATCAGTACTGGCATCGTGAAACCAGGCAGGTTATCGAAGAGCAGAGCTTTGTTATGTTCTGGAGATGCCTTGGAAACCCGGTCAGTTATTTCTGTAATCTCAAGGTGAGGTGACACTGACTGGTTGATGCGAACAAGCTGCCCGTGGTTATCGAGCAGTTCGATAAAATCACGTAAATGGTTGATTGGCATGTTTTATTCCCGATGGGAAAACAGGGTAGATTATAGCATGAATGATTTACTTTCAATTTTCTAAAGTCCCGCGGCTTGACACAATTCTTCGGCTATGCTACATTTCATCTGACGTTTGCGTTCTTAAACGGTTTGCTTTCGGTTCTCTCTGATCGACCTTCGATAGGAAATAAACTATGACAAAGTCACGCTCTCAACTCATGGTCGAACGATTGATGGACCTTCAGGCCTCTTCTCCGGATATTGAAGCCTCAGCCATCGTGAGTGTGGACGGCTTGAGCATCGCCTCCGCGTTGCCCCAAGGCGTCGAAGAAGATCGAGTGTCAGCCATGTCCGCTGCAATGCTTTCTTTGGGGGAACGCATCGCCTCGGAATTAGGTCGCGGCAGCCTCGAACAGGTATATATCAAAGGCGAAAACGGGTACGTCATTTTGATGTCCGTTGGAGAAGAAGCTGTCCTGACATCCCTGGCACGTGAACGGGCGAAGTTAGGTCTGATCTTTCTGGATATGCGGCGAGCGATTGAAGCCCTGGCGAAACTGATTTGATGTTGGAAAATTGACATGGAATCAGTTCCTAAAAGCGGTTATTTTTACGCCAACAAATTCGCATTGATTATGATCAAGGCATTTGAAGATGTCATGGGAAAGAACGGCCTTAATGCGATATTAAACCTAGCTCATTTACCTCATTTGATCGACAACTATCCTCCAGGTAACCTGGCAAAGGAATTTGACTTTGCCGACGTTTCAGCGATCAATCAAGCGTTGGAAGAGATGTATGGCCCGCGCGGCGGAAGAGGACTGGCTTTAAGAGCAGGACGAGCCACATTCAACGATGCCTTACGCAATTTCGGTGCCCTTGCAGGGGCAAGCGACCTGGCATTTAAGGTTTTGCCTTTAAAGATAAAACTACGCATTGGATTGCCAGCTATGGCCAGGATATTCACTCAAGTGAGCGATCAACGGAGTACGGTCGAAGAGCGCGATAACGAGTTTATCTACACAATTCACATTTGTCCGGTTTGTTGGGGGCGAAAAGACTTGGATAAACCGGTTTGCTTTATCGCTGTTGGATTATTGCACGCCGGATTGAAATGGGTTTCTGGGGGTCATGAATTTCGCATTGCCGAGTCGAAGTGTTTTGCCATGGGAGATGATGTGTGTGAATTTGTGATCGATAAGACCCCAATTGGATAGTTGTGATCATGAGCGGAGAAAATTCTTGCAGCTGACAGTTGTAATCCCTACCTTCGATGAGGCGGAGAATATTCCGCGGTTGATCCCCGTGCTATTCTCTTTACCTATCCCTGGACTTAAGGTTTTAGTGGTGGACGATGGCAGCCCGGATGGTACGGGTGAAATTACTGAAAAGTTAGCTGAAAGTTTCCCTGACCGCCTCTCCGTTATCCATCGGCGAGAGAAACGTGGCCTGGGTTCAGCCTATATAATCGGTTTCCGTCGCGCTCTGCGGGAGGGGGCTGAGTCAGTTGCCCAGATGGATGCCGACTTTTCCCACCCGCCGGAAAAATTGCCCGAGTTACTGAATGCACTTGAGACATGTGACGTGGCAATGGGTTCGCGCTATATTCCTGGGGGTAGATTGGACGATCACTGGCCACTTTGGCGTAAGGGTTTATCGGCGTTTGGGAATATCTATGCCCGCTCTATTTTGCGATTGCCGGTAAGGGATGTTACGGGTGGGTTTCGGATTTGGCGAAGAGAGACTTTGTTGGGAATGCCTCTCAATCGAGTGCGATCTAATGGGTATGCTTTTCAAATTGAAATGGCATACCTATCCTATCGGCTTGGATATAATTTCCAGGAAGTGCCCTTTTATTTCGCTGACCGGCGCTGGGGGCTATCGAAGATGTCGTATAAAATCCAAATCGAGGCGGCGCAGCGAGTCTGGCAAATGCTCCTGGAGTATCAAGATTTAAATCCAATCACACGTCCATTAAGCTTGGTCGATCCTAAATTGATCCACCGCCGTAAATAGTTGCCAGCCGACCCCACTCGTCCAGGTTAAGGGTTTCTGCCCTTCGACGGGGATCGAGGCCAGCAGCTTGCAGAAGGCGCTCAGCTTCACTGGGTTTCAATGCGAGACCGCCAGTTAAAGAATTCCGTAAGGTTTTGCGTTTCTGGCTGAAGCCAGCCCTTGCTAGGTGAAAAAAAGTTTCAAGAAGAGGGGAAGGGATAACCGTTGAGGGGTAAAGATCGATACGCACCACCGCCGAATCGATTTTTGGCGATGGGTAGAATGCACCTGCTGGGATGTGCGCCATGATCTGGGGTTGGCCAAAAACCTGAACGCTCAGTGCAAGAAGGTTCATCTCGCCCGGCGCAGCGCAAATCCGCGCCACGACCTCGCGTTGTACTGTGAGAACGATGCGCTTCGGACGGACACTAGAATCTAGAAGATGACGGATGAGCGCTGAAGTGATGTAGTAAGGAATGTTTGCGACGACCAGATAGTCTGGCGCCTGAATTAATTGGGCCAGATCTAGTTCCAGGATATCACCTTGTACCACAAGTACATTGTGATAGGGGCTAAGCACGTGCTCCAATGGCGGGATGAGGTTTGCATCCAGCTCGACCGCTATCACCGATCCCGCACGGACCGCCAGATAGCGAGTTAAGCTTCCCAGTCCAGCTCCGATTTCTAATACCGTGTCGGATTTAGTGATATCGGCTGCCTCTGTGACTCGCCGAAGAGCGACAGGGTCCACCAAAAAAACCTGTCCCAGGCGCTGGTCAGGGCGGAGACCATATTGGCGCAGCAACCTGGGGACATCCAGTAGTGGCAAGTTTATGGAATTACCCACACGATATTCTCAGGGGGAGGCCATAGAAAGTAAACCGTCACCCATTGGTGCCAAGAAATATAGTCGTCATCACTGTACCCAAGGTCGATCATCCGTCCTTTGACACCT
>MGOK01000060.1:6778-10321 GCA_001795335.1 Chloroflexi bacterium RBG_19FT_COMBO_55_16 | reverse complement strand
ACATCCGCCGCAACGGCGATGCCATAGCCTGGGATATACATGCGAGTTCCGAAGGAAATATAGCTGATATCCACAGCAGAAACACCTTTTGCGAGCGGTATCCCCGTCGCGGTGCCTAGACCGCCATTGCTTGTCGGATTGTAAGAAACGGCGTACATGTTGAGGGCGCGCCAGTATTTAATCGGGCCATCTGGCGTGTCCAATGTGTAAGGCACGATTTTCGTTCCATATCCGATAATTTGTGGTTTCGGTTCTTGAGCGACGAACTCAGCCTCTACCTGGCGAGATACTTCGACGCCATCCTCAAGACGCACCCGCACACGGCGGGCGGTTATTCCGAATTCTCCGGGTTGAACAATTTTTTGGCTGTCGAGCTCCAGCTCGGTTACGGGCTGAGTTTCGGTCTCGAAGGGAAGAGGGGTTGTATCTAGCGAGACGTTCTCCAGCACCCGGACAATGCGAATCTGTCCATTGGAGGGAAGGGGAGCAGCCGCATCAGGCAAGCTGTAATCTAGACCCTGTAGAGATAGACCCGCCCCGCGGAGCGCTTCACCAACGCTATCGGCGGCCGAGCGGATTTGGATTCGTCCTTCTTTGAATTTAATCTCCAATTCCCGCGATGTTCGCAGCTCGACATCAATTGGTCCGTTGAGCGGTGTATCGGCTGGCGGGGTTAATTGATCCTCGGCATGCAGAACGATCCCTGCTTCCCAAAGGGCTCTACCGAGGGTAGTAGCCGTGGACTTGATCGTTTGGACCTGGGAATTGGTGCTCAGGATGATTGGCCACATTCGCCGGACCTGCAGTGTGTGGGCTGAGTATTGCGAGAGCGCCTCACCGGGCGCGACCAGTTGTCCATCAGACATTATCTGGTCGCCTGGGTAGATGGGAATGCCTGCCAGGGCTAACAGGTTCGCAGGGATGCGTTCGGTGCTGAACATGGATCGAGTCTTACCATCAGCCAGAACCGTTATGTGTGATGATCGGGTCGGCGAGTCCTTTTCATCATCCTTGATAAACGGTATTTTTTTCCATGGCCCTAAACCGAGCAGCAACAACCCGCCTATGATTAATGCGATGGAAAGGATATAGAAAAGCTTATTGTTCATTTTGTTAGCTGATTCTATCAGATTTGTTTGGGATCATTTGCCCGGAGGAAGTTATGATAGTACAGAAGTCACGGGGTCTCTTGGTTGGAGGATAATGCTTTTCCTGAGGACGACTCGGGAATATTGCCGCCTCAAGGCCCTGGAAAAAATGTAACAAATCATGTAGTTCTACGTTTCTAAAGGTGAAAAGCATGCCTAGCTGGCAGGAAGTCGATGATATCGAGCTGCTGAAGTTAGCAAAAGATGGCGAGGCGGATGCTTTTGGTGAGCTTTATGAAAGATATGCACAGATTGTTTTTCGATTTGTGTATGCTCATATCAGAGAACGTTTTGATGCAGAAGATTTAACAGAGGAAGTATTTTTAAGGGCCTGGCGTTCACTATCCAATTACCGCGAACAAGGGGTTCCTTTTCAAGCCTTTTTGTTTAAGATCGCCCGCAATGCGTTGATCGATTTTTACCGGCACGCTGGACGGTCTGGGGGGCATATGCCTATCGAGGAACAATCATTCCCGGATTTACGGCCTGATACCGGGGAAGTAGCTCTCATCAACATGGAGCACCACGAAATCCGGAAAACACTGGACCAATTGCGCGATGATTACCGGACGGTTCTGGTTTTACGTTTCCTGAGCGGGTTGTCGCCCGAAGAGACGAGCGAGGTGATGGGGCGTACTCCGGGGGCTATCCGTATTTTGCAACATCGTGCATTGTCAGCGTTACGCAATTTGTTGGAACTATAATGATAAGCAAGATTTTACAAACCCAAGATGAGTTAGCTCGAATTCTGCAGCTCTGCCTTGAAGTGATTGAGAGCGGCCAAGAAACCGTTGACTCACTCCTATCACGTTATCCGGAATTATGGGATACTCTTCGCCCACCACTCGAGGCGGCCTCCTGGTTGTACAACCACACACATCTTATGAATCCCAGGCCGGGATTCGTGGATGCTTCCCGCCAGCGTCTCGTCTACCACCTCTACTATGAGAGGGCTGGACCTATTGTTATTCCATGGTTCGAGCAAAAGCAGATTTTCAGCAGAAATATCGGGGGGAGAAAAATGGCGGTTCAACATTCACTTGTTTTTACCCTCTTAATCCTGCTTCTCATTTTATACGTTAACCCAGCCCACACGATCAAGCCACTCCTCCCAGCCGGTCGCTTTACCCTATAAAGATCGCTCAACAACAGCCAAGGCTGTTTATATCTGGTGAGATTGATACGCACTTGCAGGTCATAGTTGTTGGCCCGCATTCCAGGTTCTGCTTTGGTTGGTCGTTTTTCGATCCTGAAGGTGAGTTCTCACACTTTTCGAATGAAATAAAAATTGGAAAAATAATTGATATTGCAATATTGTAAGGTAACAAATAGGTTTGTTTTCCGTTGTAATTAATGCTTATAATGTTTTCAACTGCCTTTGACCTCCTTCCATATTTATCCTGTCTGACTGAAGGATGGATGATGATGGAAAACGATTCTATTAATCAACCGAAAGAAGAAAAAGCCCAGGGGATGGTAGAGTTTGCCCTGGTTTTACCTCTGCTTCTTTTACTTGTATTGGGGATTATTGAAGCTGGTCGGATGTTGTTCCTCTACAGCGCCGTATTGACATCCAGCCGAGAAGCTGCCCGGTATGGATCAGCTGCCGGAGATATCGGGGGGTTTGTCGCACATTATGAAGATTGCACTGGCATTCGTGCTGCTGCAAAACGCATGGGTGGACTGGCAGGGATCGGGGATGCGAACATTTCTATCTCGTATGATCATGGTCCTGGTACCAATCCACCCTTCGCGACTTGCCCGATCAGCGCAGATCAGGAAGTCAACCTGGGAGATCGGGTTATCGTTCAGGTTGGCGCCACTTACCGACCCCTGATCCCCATGGTGAGATTCTCATCTTTCCCAATTTCCTCGGTCACCCGACGCACGATCATAAAAAATGTAGCGATTGAGGGTACACCGCCTTCGCCAATCACTCCCACAGTCTCTTTTGTTCTCTCGGAGCAATCTCATGCAGAAGGCGTTGGCGATATCCTGGTGGCGGTTCAATTAACCGCCGGCACCAGCAAAACCGTTATCGTTCCATTTACGGTGGATGGAACCGCAACCCTTGGCGTGGATTACACGATCACATCCAGCCCGGTAGTATTTTCGCCCGGTGATACGATCGTCAATATTGTCATTCACGTCACTCCAGACGAAACATACGAAGAAAACGAGCTCATTGTGCTTACCATGGGGTCGCCTACAAATGCAATCAAGGGTTCACCGAATGTTCATCGGGTGACAATTCTCAATGACGACGCACCACCCACGGTGTTCTTCGTTTCATCCAGCCAGAGCCAGGCTGAGGATGTCGACACCTTGATTACGGTGAAATTGAGCGCGGCATCTTATCAGGACATCACGGTCAGTTTCACGGTGAGCGGGACTG
>MGOK01000060.1:0-6714 GCA_001795335.1 Chloroflexi bacterium RBG_19FT_COMBO_55_16 | reverse complement strand
CAGTTTTCCGATCGTCGTCGATGTGAATGATGATGTAATAGACGAAGACGACGAGACGGTCATTGTCACAATGGGCGCAGTGATTAACGCCACAAAAGCTCTGCCAGACCAGCACGTGCTGACTATCACCGATAATGACGCGCCCCCCCTTGTGTCGTTCACCTGGGAAAGCCAGATCGGCGATGAGACGGTCGGTAGTATGACGGTCCAGGTCAAATTGAGCGCTGCTTCGAGCAAGCAAATCACGGTTCCGTTTAGCGTTGGTGGAACAGCGACTCGCGACGCCGACTACACCATTGATTCCACTCCGCTGGTAATCCCTCCTGGAGGGCTGACGGCCTCGACTGCGATCAATGTAATCGCGGACAGCGACAATACTGAAGGCGAGGAGACGGTTGTCCTGACCCTATTGACCCCAACAAACGCCACCATAGGTTCGCCAAGCATACATACTGCCACGATCGCGACTGTACCCGTGATTCCAGTCGTATCTTTTTCTTCATCCCTACAGAGCGGGTACGAAGATGCAGGCCAAATGGTTATCACCGCCGTGTTGAGCGCAGCTTCCAGCCAGAATGTGACTGTGCCTTTCAGTGTGAGTGGAACGGCAACCCGGGTTAGCGACTATACCATCACCTCCAGCCCCGTTGTAATCCCCGCGGGTGGTTCCAGTGTGAATATTGTAGTTACCCTGATCGACGACACCCTGGATGAATTTGATGAGACGGTCGTGGTGACGATGGGCACGCCGATCAATGCGACAAAGGGCACACCCAGCGTGCATACCGCCACTATCCTGGATAATGACGGCCCGCCGGTGGTGTTCTTCACCACCACCAGCCAGAGCGCTGTCGAAGCGGCTAGCAGCTTATTAGCAAGAGTCGGAGTGACTGGGGTTTCTGACAAACCCATCACGGTCCCGTTCAACCTGAGTGGGACGGCAACACTAAGTTCAGACTACACCATCTCAGCCAGCCCAGTCATAATCCCTGCCGGAAGCACATCGGTCGACATTATTGTTGACATCATCGATGACACCTTAGTCGAGGTGAGTGAAACCATCATCATAACACTCGGGACACCGACCAATGCAACCCTTGGCTCTCCGGCAGTGCACACAATAACGATCGTGGATAACGAGCCAGTCTGTCCCTCGCCGGATTCCTTGCCATTTTTTGGCACCGGGAGCAATCGGAATAAGTTAACCTGGACCTTGCAAAGCCCAAATCCATTGATCAGCGTCAACCTGGTAGCGGTAACGATTCGCTGGCCGTCAGGTTCTGCGGCAAATGTGACTGCGATAACCTTTGGTAGCCCGCTCTACTCTGGGAACGCCCTGCCCCCCTATTTGGCGGTAACCACTCCGTCTCCTATTTGGAGTGGAGCGTTTGCCACACGACAAATGATCTTCAAGTTTGATCGTAACCCCAAAAGCGTGAGCGGAGATTTCTATCAAGTTACGGCTACTTTTGAAGGTTGTCCACCAATCAGCGGCATCATTCCAAGTAATTAGGCATGCGTTTTGATTAAACCGGAGAATAAGGTTTGAGGAAGAATTTCAACCGATTGGCTTATACGAGTGCGTTGTTATTAGCTGTGCTTGCCGGAGGTCCCAGAATTCCTGTGGCAGCAGTTGCATTAATGGATCCTCCGCCTCCCCTGGGCCAGGGTGAGCAACCAAAGAAAGGCGAGCCTGAAATGTATGATGATTGGCACCGGCCGGTCAGGAAAATGGGGATCTCTCCCTCCGCCGCAGCCAACAGCGATCACTTCGGCTATAAGCTAGTGGAAGCGCCAACATTTGCCTGGGTGGATGCCAGCTCCGGTACGGAAGTTTTCATTGAAGGGGAAGATCGAGACGATAATTATACCGAAGCCATCGATATCGGCTTTGAATTCAGGTTTTACGAGCGGACCTACGACCAATTATTCATCGGTACGAATGGCTTTGTGACCTTCGACGAAGGCAGCATGAGTTTTAATAACCGGCCATTTCCAGGGGATACACCCCCGAATGGCATGATCGCTCCGTTCTGGGACGATTTGGATATTGCTGATGGAAAGGTATATTACCAAAGCCTGGATGGTGTGGCAGGACGAACTTTTGTTGTTGAATGGTATCGGGTCATTCGATATAACAGCGATCCAAATATGGTTTTAACTTTCGAACTCATTCTATTTGAAAATGGAGACATCCTTTTCCAATATCGAAACTTGAATGGTATTTTAGATGAGGCGACAGTTGGGATCGAAGATGGGGATGGTGTCGATGGTCTGCTTTACCTTCACAAGTCTCCGGGCTTAAGTTCAGGGAAAGCTATTAAATTTATTCGTCCTGATCCGGGGGCGCGGGTTAAGGTTACACCACTTTACCAGAGCGGTTTTGCTATCCCCGGCCGGGCAGTATTCAAACTCAATTTGATCAACACGAATGAGGAAGGATGGGACATTTTTGATCTGACGGCGACTTTGAGCGATACGGAATGGAACCTGGCTTTTTTTGCTTCAGATACCAGGACAATGTTGACCGACCATGATAACGACGGAATTGTGGATACTGGTCGCCTGGATCACGAGAAGAGTACCATGATCGTTGTTAAAGTTTGGTCACCAACCGATGCAACTGTGGGGGATTATACTGAGATCGAGATTAAAGCAACCTCCTCTGATAACACTGAGAAAAGCTGGATCACAAGAGTCCAGGTAGCAGTGCCAGCCGGTTTTGCACAGGCTTACGCCGATAGCCAGACCGGAATGTATCTTAGTTTGACTTGGGCAATCAATAGCGATAATCTTCAGGTAGCGAACTTCTTCACTGGTAATACGCTCTCCCTGACAATGAGGGAAGGTGGGGGTTATGTTTACTCATGGGAAAAAAATGGTGAGAAATTTATCGGTGGACAACCGGTACAATTTTCTGACATCGAAACCATACTCCTCGACGATTTTGGGGACATTTCTCGCCCCCTGGCTTTGTTGACAAATAATGGAGACGTTGCAACTCCCCAATTGCTGGTTAACGCCCGTTATCCGGCTTTAGCCAACGCGCCGGATGGCAGTACCGGCATCATTTGGGCAGAATACAAGCTCGATCTGAATACCTTCCTGACTAATTCCAATATTTATTTCGCTATCCTTGATCCTGATGGGAAAGTTAGTTTTGGGCCACTCAATGTCACTAATAACGACGGATGGCGTGGTCAAGGAGAAGATGAGGTTCCGGCCTTTAACTCACCACAGATTGTTGCAACTGAGGACAATCGATATTTTCTCGCTTGGATAGACGGAAGACACCAACCAGGTGGTGAGATAAGCAGTGTTTATTATTCGATTTACAAATCTGGAGGCGTTAGAGTAAAAGGTCCGACGCTGTTCGCTCAGAGCATTCCTGGCAGCACTCTTAATATCGATCCTGGATTAGCTGACCTAAGCGAGAACCGCGTCTTGATCGCTTATTCCATTTTCGATCAAAACGCCCAGACTTACTCCGTCGCATACGCCATCGTGCAGAGCGATGGCGACCTGATTAAAGACTCTACAATCGTTCCCGAAAGCAGCGGCTGGAGGTTGGATGCAGCCCAGTTGAAAACCGGCAATATCCTGATTGCCTGGACAAATCCCACTACTGAGAGAATCGCTTTTATCATTCTTGACCAAAGTGGCAATGACCTAATCAGCTCATCTCAGGATTTGCCTCTCTTGGGAGAACGGAAACCAGATTACGTATCAGTCACCACTTCCGAGGAAGGTTATGGCATCTTGACCTGGATGGACGCCGAATGGAAAGATTATCTTTATTACACTTTAGTCAATGAGAACGGCGATGTGCTCACACCGGCAATGATCTTTATCTCAGGTCAAGCCGTGAACCCCTTGATCCAGACCAGCTTTTCCGGTCAGGGCATTGCCGCATATAAAGGTAAGTGGCAAACCTTCATGCCTACTGTAAATCGAAAGTGAATAAGTAAAGGAGTTTTGAAGTGCAAGCGCAGTTAAATCGTCCCCGCTCTGAACGAGGCCAAAGTCTGACAGAAATGGCTCTGTCTATGACCATTTTGTTAATCTTATTGGGAGGAGTAGTGGACCTGGGGCGCGCTTTCTTCACTTATATGGCGTTACGAGATTCAGTCCAGGAAGGCGCGCTGTATGGCTCGATAAATCCCACCCTGACCCAGGAGATCAAGAATCACGTGTTGAACAGCTCGGATAGGATCCAGGACTTAATCACGAATAACGATATCACCGTTGAGCTGATTGGAGCGGCCTGTACAGGCAACAGCATCCGGGTAAGAGCTGTATACGCGAACTTTCCGGTGACAATGCCGCTTATGGGGACAATCCTGGGTCGGCAGACCGTCAGTATCAGCGCTTCGGTCATCGATACGATTTTAAGTCCGGCATGTCCATGATTATCGGCTTTCTTGAGGAGGTAACAGATGAAAGCAAACAAAAGGTTTTCTGAAAACGGCCAGGCTTCAGTTTTGCTGGCGATCGCCTTTATCGTGTTGTTAGCGTTTACAGCATTGGCGATCGATGGCGGCATGGTGTATTCCAACCGGCGGCATGCTCAAAATGCCTCCGATGCCTCGTCCCTGGCGGGGGGCAGTGCAGCCGCGCTGTACCTGGAAAATCACTACGTCATGTATGGGGATTGGAGTTGCAGCGACGGGCGAGTGATCGCAGCGCAAAATAATAATCCTGCTGGCGCCAAGGCGGTCGCCATTGCCCGCGCGGGAAGCAACGACTACGCGATCGATACTGACGTTACGGATAAAAATGGTGTCAGCACGGAGTGCGTCGACAATGCAGACAACGGCAGCTGGATCGATAAGTATCTCGACATCAAAACGCTGATCACGACCGACACCCAAACTGCCTTTGCCCACTTTGTGTATAGCGGCCCGCTGCGCAACACCGTCGAAGCCGTGACGCGGGTGCGGCCGCGCACCCCACTCGCTTTTGGAAACGCCATAGTCGCATTGGGGTTGGATTGCGCTGATGGAGGCATCGAGTTCGATGGGACCAGCGATGCGAACGTGACCGGAGGCGGGATTTTTTCAAACTCCTGTATCGATGGGAGTGGGAATATAGATGTCAACGTATTTGGCGGTTACGACATCAGCTGCGTGTTGCCGGATTGTTACACCCAACACGGGGGAAGCGGATCGATCAATCCAACTCCTGAAGAGGATACCGGCATCCCTATCCCTCCTTCTGCGTATGCTGTTCCTCAACCGGACTGCAATGGCTTGCCGAATTACGGGAACTATAATAAAGACGGTACGCTTGAAGCCGGACGGTATTCCCAGGTAAAAATCACTAACGGGGATCACACTATGGAGCCGGGCTTGTACTGTGTTACCGGAGACTTTGAAATTAATGGGGGTACCCTATCCGGAACTAGCGTGACGATTTATATCCTGACGGGGAATTTTCACACCAGCGGCAACGCTACAACCAGCATCACCGCCCCTCCAGCCAGGAGTTGCGGTTCACCTTGTACTGCAAAGCGGGCTGTGCCTGGCGTGCTGGTTTACCTGGCCGAAGGGAACACGAATGAAGCGACTTTACTTGGCACAGGCGACTCGGAATTCCTTGGGTTGGTATATGTCCCGGACGGAACAATCGAAGCGGGTGGGTCGAGTTCTCAGTTGGCTGAGATCCATGCGCAACTGGTCGGAAAAGACATAAAAATCCACGGCACTACTTCGGTTGTGATCAACTTCGACGACCAGCTGAATTACCAGTTGCCGGCCGCATTGGAGTTGTTCAAGTAATTCCAAGATTGATAATTGGGCGTAGGGGGCAATATTAAGGGCTGCCAATCCCACGGCAGCCCTTTTAGTTTATGATATAAATTGAGCGACCGGGCAGGCAACCCGGCGGCGCCCAGAGGGACCCACTTACCGCTGCTTCCTCTCGGACCTGACGGGGTTCGCAGGTGTCTGCCGCGCCGGACCCACCCGGCAGCTCGCCTGGGAGGATACCTCAGGTCTCAAAGCCTGTCAATCGATTTCACGCTCTGAGGCCATTATCACTTTTTGGGGTTGCGAGAGGCGTAAATGATTACCGCAACCAGCATCGCTGCCATGACTAAAATACCTAACCAAAGTCCCCAATTTACACCCTGAGCTGGCGGGGGTTGCGCGGTTATCGGGGTGATCGTGGGTGGGTTGGGGGGAGTGCTCCAGGTGAGGATATAAGCTACCAGATTATTAACCTCTCCTTCGAGAAGCGGACCGCCGTTTTCCTGGCTCCAGGCCGGCATGGCTGAGCCGGGGATGCCCCTTTGGATAGTCGCCTGGACCTGCAGGTCAGGACGAATAGAGGGCCAATCTTTGGCCAGAGTCGCCCCCACGCGCCCTTCGCCGTTAGAGCCGTGGCAGACAGCGCAGTTCTGGTCGAAAAGAACCGCTCCCTGATTGGGATCACCCGAGACGCCAGGTGGGGGTGTGATGGCGGGCCGGGGGATGGCGGTCGGGGTTGGGTAAATCAGCTCCGGCCCACCGGTCTGCCAGCTGAGAATATAGTAAACCAGGGCGTCGATCTCTTCTTCGGTGAGTGGCCCGCCGTTCGCCTGGCTCCAGGGTGGCATCGCTGAACCGGTAACCCCGTTCTCGATAGTCGTCTTGACACGCAGATCAGGCCGGATCGAGGGCCAGTCTTTGGCCAGGGTTGCGCCGACCCGCCCCTTACCATCAGATCCATGGCAAA
>MGOK01000059.1:5668-7042 GCA_001795335.1 Chloroflexi bacterium RBG_19FT_COMBO_55_16 | reverse complement strand
TGTCGACGTAAACCTGCTGCATCTGGCCGGTGTACACGTCCCGGGCGGTTACCTGGAGCTGGCTGGACTGCCCGTTTGAAGCGGCGCCCGGCTTCTCAGCCGCGTTGACCTGAAGGTCGCTCTCAAAGCGAACAAAGCGCACCCCCTCGTGCTCCACTCGCCCGAAAAAGTCTTCGTAGCCCTTGCCGAAGGTGCGCATGTCGCGGTAGAACTCGACTACCTCTGCCTGGACGGAGTCGCGGATCAAATGCGCCAGCTTGAGCGAATACATGCAGCACACGCGCGAGCAATAGGCGTGCCCACCACCACCATTCGTCTCGCGGCTGCCCACGCAGTGCAGTAAGGCAATCGTCTGTGGGACACGCCCGTCTTTCAAGCGCACCTGGCCATTCGTCGGCCCGCCGGAGTTGACCAGGCGTTCGAACTCCATCCCAGTGACCACGTTGTCGAGCCGGCCATAACCATAACGCGGTTCGCAGCGCGGGTCGAAATCCTTAAAGCCAGTGGCCAGGACGATGGCGCCCACCTCCAGGGCGATGTGTTGGTCCTGCTGTTCGAAGTCGATAGCGTTGCGGGGGCAGAATTTTTCGCAGGCGCGGCACTTGCCTTTCAGGAAATAGGCGCAGTTAGCCGTGTCGATGACCGGAACGCGCGGCACAGCCTGAGCGAAGGGGAAATAGATCGCCGGGCGGTTGCCCAGGCCAAGGTCGAACTCGGAGGAGATTTTTTTCCACGGGCATTTCTCAGCGCATGTCCCGCAGCCGGTGCACAGGCTTTCGTCGACGAAACGCGCCTTCTTGCGCACCTGCACCTGGAAATTACCGACATAACCGGAGACCGATTCGACCTCGCTGTAGCTCAGCAGGGTGATGTTTGGGTGGCGTCCCACGGACACCATTTTTGGGGTGAGAATTCAGGCCGCACAATCTAGGGTCGGGAAGGTTTTATAGAGCTGGGCCATATGGCCGCCGATGCTCGGCTGGCGCTCCACCAGGTAGACCTGCTTTCCGGCGTCGGCCAGGCGCAGGGCAGCCTCGATGCCGGCGATGCCGCCGCCCACCACCAGGGCGGACTGCTTCATCGGCACCTTGCGCATCTCGAGCGGCTCTTGCAGGCTCACCCGGCGCACCGCGGCGGCAACCAGAGCCTTAGCCTTCTGGGTCGCTTTACCTGGATCATCCGTCACCCAGGAAACATGCTCGCGGATATTGGTCATCTGGAACAGGAAGGGGTTGAGCCCGGCTTCGGCGCACGCCGCCCGGAAGGTGGTTTCGTGCATGAGCGGCGAACAGGAGGCGACCACGACGCGCTCCAGGCGCTCCTTCTGGATGTCCTCCTTGATGAGCGCCTGTCCAGGGTCGGAACACATGTAGG
>MGOK01000059.1:3714-5597 GCA_001795335.1 Chloroflexi bacterium RBG_19FT_COMBO_55_16 | reverse complement strand
TGGCAGACATAAACCCCCACCCGCGGGAGGTCTTTCGGTCTCTCAGCTGGCTGCATCCGGCGGCCTCCTTCTTCTTATCGGTTTGTCATCCGACGTTGTCCATCGACCGATGGTGTCCATCGGCGAAGTCGGAAAGTCATTGTGCCTTCGTGGACGATTGTTCCATGAGAAAGAGAGGCCGTGCAGCGGTGTTACCGGCAATGTTGGCCTCTCTTCTAAAAAGATTGTAGCATGGAAAATCCGCCCTGTCTACAAATTTGTGACTTTTTTCACAAGATTAATAGACGATTGTCATATTTCAGCGTTTAGCGCTCAGCCTTCAGCCCTGCGGGTTGAGCCCTCAGAGCAAAGCCTTTATTCGCTCCCAAACTGGCGGGCGAGGAGGCGATCGCGCAGCCCGACCGGCAGCAAACGAATTAAGGCGATCAAATAGCCGCGATTTTTAGGGATGAGATAGCGCGCCCGGGGATTACGAACGGTGAGCGCCTCAGCCACAACACGCGCCACCTGCTCCGCAGGTAAACCGTGCTGTGCTGAAAACTTAGCGAATTGTCGCAGGATCGGGAAAGCCGGACCGTACAACCGCTCAGCGGCGGGCGGCATGGCTGCCAGGCGTTCTTCCGCCTCAGCCAGGGACTTCTCCCAAATCGGCGTGGCGATGCTGCCCGGCTCGACCACCATCACCCGGATACCCCATGGGCGCAGCTCGACGCGCAGCGAGTCGGAGAACGCCTCCAGGGCGAACTTGGAGGCGGAGTAGGGGGCAAAGTAGGGTGCGGCGAGCAGGCCGCTGACCGAGCTGATGTTGACGATCCGCCCGCGCGCCTGGCGCAGAAGCGGCAAAACGGCCTGGGTGACCGCCACCTGGCCGGTGAGGTTTACTTCCAGCTGCTGGCGCAGGTCGGGGAGGGCGATGAACTCCAGCGGACCAGCAATAGCGATGCCAGCGTTGTTGACCAGGCCGTCCAGCCCGGCTTCGCCGACCGCTTCACCTAACAACCTGGCAGCCTCGGTCACCGAATCCGGGTGGGTGACATCCAGGTTAACAGGGATCAGGCGATCAGGAATCGGGTAACCAGGAGCATCCTTGAGCAGAGATGCGGCGTCAGATTCACGCCGCACGCCGGCGAAGACGCGCCAGCCCAGGACGGCCATGTGCAGGGCGCAGGCGCGGCCAATTCCGGTCGAAGCCCCCGTGATCAAGAGGGATTTGGGGGTGGGCATGGGGGAGTTGGAAGTCGGTAGTGGTTAGTAGTTAGTCGGTAGTCGAGAGTTGAGAGAAGAGAGTAGGCGGTCGGCTAAAGGGTGAAGGGGCAGGGGAGAGCTGCTGCGTTTACGAGGGGAGGAATTATGAGATATGAGATGGGTAAATTGAGGGAACGAATGGGAGCAGTGTCCAGAGATTAGTATCCAGTATTCAGTATTCGGTTGTTAAGGTATTGGCCTCCAGGCCTGTATATAGCACGATCTTCTTAGATTGGGAAGGGGAGCAGGAGGGGGATTATGGGAAGGATGAAGGATGAAGGATGAACGACGGAGGACGAAAGACGAACGACGGAGGACGAATGGAGTCAGCTCACCCCGGTGAGTGTGGGGAAAATGCGAAGACGTTGCGCGGGTGCGAGAGAACCAAATTGACGAAGGTGGAACCGCCTGCGAATGAGTTTAACCGGAAGCGGCGGAAGAGTCCGTCCGCGAATGTCTCACGAATACCCGGATGACAGAGTATGGAATAAGAACAAACTAAAGGCACGCCAAAAAGACGAGGGAACACAATAGTTAGTATGTCCTAAACAATGCGCACCTTTCCTTGTTGAAAGGTTTTTTATCCAGAGGTAGTGTACAATAGATCAAATAGGAGTCCAATTCCCTATATTGTTCCG
>MGOK01000059.1:2996-3697 GCA_001795335.1 Chloroflexi bacterium RBG_19FT_COMBO_55_16 | reverse complement strand
TTGTTTCGGATAGTATTAGGGGGTTTGCGCGTTCGCCTGATCCTTCTTGTTCTCCTGGCGGTCTTGCCATCGTTGGGGTTAATTCTTTACTCCGACTTACAACAACGCCAATATGCCAAGACGGGGGCTCAAGAAGATGCACTACGCTTAGTTCGAATTATGGTTATTGAACATGAGCAGTTAATCAATAGCACTAAAGAACTGCTCATCGTTCTATCTCAAGTTCCCGCAATGCGGGAAGGCGATGCGGCAACGTGCCAGGGGTTATTTAGTTCCCTGCTAGAGCAATACCCGTTCTATAGTGGTTTTTCAGTGGCCAACCCGGATGGGGAGGTAATTTGCAGCGCTCCCCCTGTTACCACACCCGTTAGCTTTGCTGACCGCCCCTGGTTTCAGCAAATACTTCAAACGCGTGACTTTACCATTGGTGAGTACCTGATCGGTCGGATCAGCGGTAAAAGCGTTATCGTCTTGGCTTATCCCGTTCTCAACGCATCAAAAAACCTCCAAGCAATAGTAGCCATAGGAATTGATTTATCGTGGATCAACCAATTAATTTCTGAAGCAGATCTACCCTCGAATTCGGCCTACACCGTGATAGACCGCAATGGCACAATCCTGGCTCGCTACCCGGATCCAGAGAAGTGGATTGGACAACCCGCATCAGATGTCCCTATCGTCGATGAGGTGCTTACCAAACA
>MGOK01000059.1:2658-2980 GCA_001795335.1 Chloroflexi bacterium RBG_19FT_COMBO_55_16 | reverse complement strand
GAAGCTAAGGGCGTTGACGGCGTACCACGACTATATGCTTTTGCGCCTTTAACAGATGATCCACTGCCCAGTGCATACGTCTTAATTGGCATCCCCAACACAGTTGCCTATGCCGAAGCTAACCGAGCCTTACGGATAAATCTGTCCGTCTTGGGGTTGGTAACAATATTGGCGCTAAATGCGGCCTGGTTCGGTGGCAATGTATTCCTTCTAAGACACATTCGTGAACTGGTTCAAGCCACGAAGCGATTGGAGTCGGGTGACTTAAGTGCACGCACCGGGTTAACCTATGGTGTAGGGGAACTCAGTCAATTAAGCCAAG
>MGOK01000059.1:1986-2600 GCA_001795335.1 Chloroflexi bacterium RBG_19FT_COMBO_55_16 | reverse complement strand
TGAAAATGATCTCCATATGCAACCAGGTTCTGATACGCGCCGAAGAGGAATTCGCTTTACTACGTGAGATCTGCCAAATTATCGTAGACATTGGGGGATATCGTTCAGCGTGGGTAGGTTTTGCTGAGCATGACAAAGAAAAGACCGTGCGTCCAGTAGCCCAGGCGGGGTATGAGGAAAGATATTTAGATTCGATTGACCTTTCCTGGGCTGACACCGAAGAAGGGCGGGGTCCAACGGGTACAGCCATTCGGACAGGAAAAACTGTCCATTTGAGGGACATCTTAACCGATACCAACTTTGCTCCCTGGCGCAGCGAGGCTCTCAAACGCGGCCACGCTTCATCGATTGCCCTGCCTCTGATGGCGAACACACAGATTCTGGGCGCATTGAACATCTATGCGGGAGAGGTGGATGCTTTCGATCCTGAGGAAGTCAAGTTGCTGGAGGAATTGGCGGATGATCTGGCATACGGCATTGTAACCCTACGGATGCGGACACTGCATCGACAAGCCGAGGAGAAGATTGAAAGCCAGTTGAAGAATATGGCAGCGCTACGTGACATCGACATGGCGATTTCTGGCAGCCTCGATCTGCGAGTCACCTTTAATGTC
>MGOK01000059.1:1483-1954 GCA_001795335.1 Chloroflexi bacterium RBG_19FT_COMBO_55_16 | reverse complement strand
AGATGCCGCAAGTATTTTACTGCTAAATACCTACACACAAGCACTCGAATTTACTATTGGTAGAGGTTTTCCGCACGCAAGCCCTGCAGCACACTTCCCTGCCGCTTGGGGAAGGCCACGCTGGTCGCGCGGCGCTTGAACGGCGCATGGTAATCATTCCTGATCTGGTCGAGGCCGAGAACGGCTTTAGACGATCGCTGTTATTGCCCAACGAGGGATTCGTCACCTATATTGCCATGCCACTCATCGTCAAGGGACAAGTCAAAGGTGTGCTGGAAATCTTCCACCGTACTTACTTCGAACCCGACCAGGAGTGGTCGGACTTTCTTAACGCCCTGGCAATGCAGGCAGCAATCGCAATCGATAACGCCGCACTATTCGATGATCTGCAACAATCCAACATCGATCTGATGATGGCCTATGACAATACCCTGGAAGGCTGGTCGCGGGCTCTTGACTTGCGTGACAGAG
>MGOK01000059.1:611-1272 GCA_001795335.1 Chloroflexi bacterium RBG_19FT_COMBO_55_16 | reverse complement strand
TGAGCTGCTCTCCCCCATTGCCTACCTGCGACCAGTGTTGGATATTCCTTACTGTCATCATGAGAAATGGGATGGCACTGGATACCCGCGTGGGTTACAAGGAGAACAAATACCTGTTGCTGCGCGCATCTTTGCTATAGTTGATGTTTGGGATGCACTGCGCTCTGAGCGACCATACCGCCAAGCATGGTCAGATGAAGCCGCGCTGGCACATATTAAAGAACAAGCAGGAAAGCATTTTGACCCTCAAGTGGTTGAAACTTTCGTTCGTGTGTTGGAGGGTTCTTGAGATACAAAGTAAAGGGGAGTTAAGTTTTTTGTGGCGCGAAAAATCTATAAATCCGAATTATCAGATCTTACACCCAAACTTACGTAATAATAAATACTGGAGGGGTGCGTGGAGAGCATGAAAACGCTGACCCCGTCTATGTAGCGAGAACGCATTCCGGTTGCAGGCAAATTTGGCCGGCAGCGCGATGCGTTGGAATTAAATAGCGATAACATCAAGGGATAGTATTTTGCAAAATGGCAGCCCAACCCCGGCACGGAGATTACGTCCAGAAGGTAGCGATCCGAGCGATCATCCAAAGGACCAAGCAAATCCTGGTTGGCACCGCACCATACATTTCTCCCATTAGAAGAGAAATAATACCTACCTTTT
>MGOK01000059.1:289-544 GCA_001795335.1 Chloroflexi bacterium RBG_19FT_COMBO_55_16 | reverse complement strand
ACTTCGCTGGCGACCTCTATCTTACCGCCATGAGCGCGAGCGATTTCTGAAGCAAGGGCCAGGCCCAGCCCCGCGCCACTCGTTGCGCGCGCCCGGTCCACGCGGTAAAAGCGGTTAAAGATGTAAGGCAGACTATCAGCTGGGATGCCGATGCCCGTATCCGCAATCGTAACGTTTATACTGAAATCTTTATTCTGATCGGCGGATATCGTTACTCCACCGCGTTCCGTATACTTAATTGCGTTGTCCAACAAA
>MGOK01000059.1:0-183 GCA_001795335.1 Chloroflexi bacterium RBG_19FT_COMBO_55_16 | reverse complement strand
AGGAAGTCACATCCCGGAGGAGAGTTGAGAGGTCTACCGGATCATGGGCGGTCAGGGTGTGCGTCTCTCCTCGCGCCAATTGCAATAGATTTTCGGTGAGGGTCCGCAGGCGGTCGGTTTCTTCAGCCAGGTCAGCCAGGGCCAGCTCGTATTCTTCGGGCGTGCGCCGCTTCTGGCGGATCA
>MGOK01000058.1:5584-5775 GCA_001795335.1 Chloroflexi bacterium RBG_19FT_COMBO_55_16 | reverse complement strand
GTGACGTGCACACCCTGCTACGCCTGCCGACCGGCCTCTTCTATGCCCAGGGTGTGAAGGCCAACGTCCTGTTCTTCGACCGCAAGCCGGCCAGCGAGACGCCCTGGACGAAGGCGCTTTGGATTTACGACCTGCGCTCCAACCAGAACTTCACCCTGAAGACCAACCAGCTCGCCCGCCAGGACCTGGAT
>MGOK01000058.1:4968-5404 GCA_001795335.1 Chloroflexi bacterium RBG_19FT_COMBO_55_16 | reverse complement strand
GACCCGGACGTGCTGGCGCGCGAAATTGTGGAGGAGCTGGGCGCAGCACTGGAACAGTTCGAGGCGATCTTGCAAGAGTTGGGGGAGGAGGAATAAGTAGGGGTGACCAGAAGGGGACCTTTGCCCTCATGAGCGCCGTCCCTACCGGCATCGAACAACAAGTCGAGGCAATTCGGACCCAGGTGCGCCAGGAATTAAGAGCCTATCTCAAGCAGATGCATCCTCAGAAGTTCGAAGACCTGATCCGCGCCCTCCTGGAAGAAATGGGGTTTGAAGAAACTGAAACGACCCCATATAGCGGCGACAAAGGCATCGACGTACGCGGCGCGCTCAAGGTCGAGCAACTCAGCACGGTCCGAGTAGCTATTCAGGCCAAGCGTTGGTTGAATAATGTTGGGCCGGATGTGATTCAGAAAGTACGCGGCGCGTTGAAGAT
>MGOK01000058.1:2371-4962 GCA_001795335.1 Chloroflexi bacterium RBG_19FT_COMBO_55_16 | reverse complement strand
CGCTGAACATGGCATCGTCATTACTCCCAGCGATTTTACAGGCTCGGCGAAAGCCGAGGAACTGGCTCCGGGAAAGATTCCTGTCAGCCTGGTCAATGGGGAGCAGTTGGTAGACTTATTGATTCAGTACCAGGTAGGGGTGAAAAAAGCTCAATATACCGTGCCAGAAATCGATGAAGAATATTGGACCGAGGTCATCGGTATCTCTCCTTCAACGACTCCAGGTGAGGTAACGGAAAACCAGAATGTGAGCCAACCGCAAGAAGAAGTGATATTTCCTTTAGCCGTGCAAGCGGTTCACAAAGGACATACTCACACAGCCGAGTTGCTCAACATCCAAGGGAGCATGCAATTCAATGGGCAGAAATATCTTAATCCTACCGCGGCTGCCGTGGCTGTTCCAACGGGCTGGAAAAGGGTGAATGGCTGGGATTTCTGGCGCTATTTAGATCAGGAATCGGGTAAATGGAAGAGGATTGGCGCTTTAAGACAGAAATGAAGTCGAATGCCCTTTGCGTATTATTTGGTTTTATTGAGTAAAAATAACTTGTCCAGGCGTTGCCCACGGTTGCACACAGAGAAACCACGAAGTTAGTATATAGCCATCCATCACTGGTCCTCTTCCCGGCTAGGAACAGTGCGATATCGTATTTTTTTACTTGACACCTATGCGTCATTGACGTATACTCACACTGGGCCTAAGTGGAATTCGTTGAAACCTTGTCCTTCACTCGTCGTTTGAGAGGGCTGCTCAGCGATGATGAATACTGTTTATTGCAGACAGCTCTAATGCTTCACCCTGCTAAGGGACCAGTTATTCAGGGTTCAGGAGGGATTCGAAAATTTCGGTGGGCGATTTCCGGACGAGGGAAACGGGGTGGAGTACGAGTGATCTATTATTGGGCTGTTCACCGCGACATTCTGTTTATGCTTCTTATCTATTCGAAAAATGAACAAGATGACTTAACACCGGAGCAACTAAAGATTCTAAAAAGACTAATCGAAGAGGAGTTTTCATGAAGGACGAACTATTTAATGACTTGGTAGCAAGCATCCGAGAGGCTGGTGCTATCATGCGAGGGGAGGCTCAGCCATCCCGAGTCTTTCATATGGATAAAGTAGAAATTAAGGAGATCCGGAACACGCTTGGTCTCTCCCAGAGCCAATTTGCCTCTCTTCTTGGAATTAGTGTTGGAACCCTTCAAAATTGGGAACAAGGACGTCGTACCCCCGAAGGCCCGGCCAAAGTACTTCTACAAGTTGCAGCCAGATATCCCTATGTTCTTCTCGACCTTGTAAAGAAGGGAAAACCAACTTATGTAACTCCATCTGAAAAGGTGAAAGCCACATCGACGGTAACAAATGAATTCGATACAACGGTGATCCCTGCACCGTTTTGGCCTCGACCTGAAGAAGGAGTTGCAAAGGTCACTGATCAAGTTGCGTCAGCGCAGCTTCACGAGGCAACCCTATGATCAAGCACGTTTGGACTATTGTTTCTTCTAAAGCATCAATTGATACTCAATCAAACAACGTTAGTTTATTTAATGTTTTAGAACAGATAAACATCCAAGATTTAGTTAAGCCAGAATTTGTTCTCGCTTTCAATTTCGAGGTCCTTACATGTTGGATAAGAGAAAATCCCGAAACCCCCTGCAAAGGTAGGCAAAGATTGGCATTCATTGATCCTATGAATAAACAATTAGCACATATCGAATTAGATATTAATCTTGCGCAAACCGAAAGAGCTAGAAATCGTTTCCAGATCAATAGTTTACCCTTGACAATACCTGGCCGATATTTTTTCCGTACAGATCTTCAAATCGAGGGCGAATCTGATTGGCAAACTGTCAATCAATACCCCTTAACTGTTCAATTCAAGACCTCTCCCACCGAAGTAGAAGAAGCTGAAGTTACCGCTGAAGCGGTCCGATAACTTGCTGGTTGTAATAATCAAAAATTTGCCCTCCCTAGCAATGTGAGGGCTTTTTTCGAGGGTACCAGGGCAGTAAACAGTGGATGCGATGATCAAATTAAATCATGCACTTCAGCCTTTGATTCAAATCGTTAATAATGCTGGAAAAGTGAAGATGTTTCTGGGTTGCACACGATATGTTCTTTCGAATGACTTCTTCATCTCGTTACATCTGCGATTATGGGAAATTAGATGATCAGACTACATGCCTAGGCGTGCAGTTCAGTACACCAGCGGATTAGAGATTTCAAAGAAGTGGGAACAGGTTAGGGGTTAGGGGAGGTCACTGCTCTCCACAGTCAGGTAATGCATTCGTTTTGCGAGAGCTGGGGGAATTCATGTGTATGCAAAGGCTCCTCTACTATTCGCTATTCGCCCTTTCGCTTGCTTGCTCCATCGCCGCAAAATGCCCCATGCACCTGCGTAGATGAAGATGTAGCTTCCGCCGTCTCCGCTCCGAACCAGGTGTGCTCAAAACGCGCCGTCCGGGTATTCCTTTTTGCGGTGATCGTCATGCCGGTGCTGGTTCGGTCATTGGTGTGGCTACTGCTTGTGCTACTTCCGATGCTTTTTCTGCTCTTGTTGCCGCAGTTTTCGTTTCTGTTCCTGTTGCTGC
>MGOK01000058.1:2129-2310 GCA_001795335.1 Chloroflexi bacterium RBG_19FT_COMBO_55_16 | reverse complement strand
GTTTCTTTTTCCGCTTCTGGGGTTGTTTCTGTGTCATCTTATTTTCCTTAAGCAACTATCAAAACAGGATAGGTATCCAACATGCCAGGTGATCTACCATGAAATGCATCCTTGTTCCTAATCTGCTGTCAGCGCTCTATCCCTCTCGGCCGGTAATGCAGCACCGCGGCTAAATGAGCCG
>MGOK01000058.1:482-2028 GCA_001795335.1 Chloroflexi bacterium RBG_19FT_COMBO_55_16 | reverse complement strand
CTGCTCAGGCTGCTGATGCAGGGATGTCTCGAAGACAAGGAGGATAGAAAGGGTCGCCACGGATCGCCATGCGCAGAGCCTCCAACACCCGCAGGCCATTCTTGCGAGCAGTTGAAATGTAACTGCGGATACGGCAGAACGTCCTGGCACCCTGCTCCGAGCGAAAACAACCGGACACCTTTTGTTTCAATTTGACCATGCGCAGATCGCGTTCGGCCAGATTGTTGTCAAACGGCACCTTAAAATCGTACATAAAAGCCAGCACTTCGGATCGATGTTTGTGCAGGTGATCGACCAGGTTCTTGGCTGGGCTTTGCTTGACCCGGCCGCGCTTTCTATGCTCTGGCGGTGGCGTTGGCGGATTGGCTTCCAGCCCCTGCCATATCAGTTCGCTATAAAGGAGCTCGAAGTCGGCGATTTGGTTTGGGGAGAGGGCTGCTAGCTGCTTCTGTTGGGCACTATCCACGGCCTGCTTGATTTTCAGGAGCATTTGTGCCAGGTTCTCTGCCCAGGGCTGCTGATAACGCTCGTGAATAAAGAGCAGCTCCCGCAGGTGATGGGCGTTGCACAGGGCATGCTCGGCATCTGGGTATTGATCGTAGGAGCGATAGCCATCGTGCATCACCTTTCCCGTACGTGGCGGCAGAATGCCGATAGCCTGGTGTGCCAGCTTGCCGCGCTTGTCATGCAGTTCCAGGTGGGTGATCGTCTCGGTACTGGCGACATGCATCCAGCGCAGCTGGCCATCCACCCGCCCGCCAGTCTCATCCAGATGCACTACTTCCTCCGTCTGGATCAGGTACTCCTTGGCTTGCTCATCGACTGGCATAATCGCCTCGGCCACCTGCTCGCAGGTCTCGACCAGCGTGCCTTCGCTGAAGGGGCTGTCGTACAACTCGCTCAGGATTTCGCAGGTGCGCTCCAGCGGAATGTGATGGTATTGGTTGAAGTAGACCGCCTGGGCTTTGATCTCCGGCCCGTACTGTACCGGTTGGGTCACCCCAAGGGGAAACTCGGCTTTGTTCTCCTGCCGGCACTGCGGACAGGTTTTGATTTCGGCCTGATGCTCGGTCACCTCCAGCCGTACCGGCGGCAGATCGAACACCTGACGTTTTTCCAGCCCAGTTGCTTCCACCTGCGCCAGCGATGCCTGGCAGCGTTTGCACCGCTCTACTCGATGCACTTGCACCCGATCCGGATGGGTCACCGCCTTCAAGGTGTGCCCTTCATGTCCAGGCTGACCACCGCTCTTCTTCCCGCTTGGCCGGCGCAAGCCGCGTTTGGTAGGCGTCTTCTTCAATCCATCACTCGATGGCGGCTTGCTGCTGTTGTGGCTGTTCTTCGCCAGTTGGTCTCTCAAGGTCTGCACTTCAGCCACCAACATGGCGATGGTTTCGATCAGCCGATTGATCAGCGCAATGACTGCCTCTTCACCCTGCTGGTATGCGGCACGCACTTCATCCTGAGAGGGCAGGTGTTGCGGGTCCATGTGCCCTATTGTCGCTGGCTTTTGCGATTTTGACAATGTTATTGTTCAACTGGCTTT
>MGOK01000058.1:0-446 GCA_001795335.1 Chloroflexi bacterium RBG_19FT_COMBO_55_16 | reverse complement strand
GTAGGTCAGGTGTATCCTTCGCCGTTGCCCCTCTTCAACAAAGGAGAAACTACCATGACCTACCAGGGTGATTTTACCTTACCCAGCGAGCTGCTGGAGCGAATTGCCAGCCAAGGCTTCGACATTCTCCCGGAACTGATCCGGATTGTGATCAACGCCGCCATGCAGTCGGAGCGCCAGCAGCATCTGGGGGTTGCACCTTACCAACATACTCCTGATCGCCGTGGCTATGCCAACGGTTTCAAGCCCAAGACCGTCAAAACCCGCCTGGGTGAGATCACCTTCGCCATTCCCCCTGTCCACGAAAGTGGTTTCTACTCACCGAACCTACGACCTCCTATGGCTTAAAAGAATAGTGGGCGGAACAGGACCCGAGTGGTTTGTACTCGCCGAACCTACGACCTCCTATGGCTTAAAAGAATAATGGGCGGAACAGGACTCGAACC
>MGOK01000057.1:4186-13761 GCA_001795335.1 Chloroflexi bacterium RBG_19FT_COMBO_55_16 | reverse complement strand
ATGGTTGTCGGAAACTCCTATCCTACCTGAGGCTCCTGTTTTTTGACAACCTTTGCGTGCACACTACTAGTAGATGCTGCTTGACACATTCGCATCCCGCTTGTACAATCAAATCAGCTTCTTTCGAGAGTTGACGGGGTATTCTCGTCTGCGGTGTGGAAAGCGACCTCCGTCGGCGATAGATCGTAAACAAGCTTTAGATACTATTTACACTTATCCTGGAGGATGATAGTAATGTTCGGACTAAGTACCTTCGAGCAAGTCGCTATCTGGAGTGTGCTGGGGATAGCCATCCTTGGCTTGCTCTACGCCATCTTCTTGCGCACACAAATTATGAAGGAGGACAAAGGCACTGTAAAAATGCAGGAAGTTTGGAACGCAATCCGAGAAGGTGCCGATGCTTACCTTCGCCGCCAGTTGAAGTCCATCTTACCGCTGATCGCGGTTCTGACGGTGGCCTTGTTTGCCTCGGTCTACATCGTTCCCCCCACCCACGAGGCTTCAGAGTGGTACTGCATGGCCTTCAAAGGCGCTTCCCGGGAGACGGCTTCAACTTGCAGCGAAGAGTTGACGCCTACCGAAGCGCAAAGGGTCAGTACACTCATCGGTTTCGGTCGGGCGATCGCTTTTGTCATGGGTGCGGGTTTTTCACTCACCGTTGGCCAGATCGGTATGCGCATGGCTGTCCAGGGCAACGTGCGTGTCGCCTCGGCAGCCCGTAATTCATTCGGCCACGCGCTGCGCATCGCTTATCGAACCGGCACTATCACCGGGATGCTTACCGATGGGTTAGGGTTGTTCGGTGGGACAGTTATTTTCATTATATTTGGCATCGCCGCTCCAGATGCCCTGCTTGGCTTCGGGTTCGGGGGTACTCTATTAGCCCTCTTCATGCGTGTGGGCGGGGGGATTTTCACCAAAGCCGCAGACGTCGGCGCTGACCTGGTCGGTAAGATCGAGGCCGGCATTCCTGAAGACGACCCACGTAATCCGGCTGTGATCGCTGACCTGGTCGGCGATAATGTTGGCGACTGCGCCGGGATGGCGGCTGATATCTTCGAATCCTACGAAGTTACGATTGTCTCCAGCCTGATCCTGGGTGTGGCGCTCTACGCCATCACCGGGCACATCGAATGGATCATCTATCCTTTGTTGGTGCGCGGCATCGGTGTAGTGGCTTCGATCTTCGGTACCTATCTCGTGCGCGGTGGCACCGGTAAGAGTGGCAACGCCATGCGCGCCATCTTCACCGGCTATTTAACCTCCGCTGCCATTTCAATTGTACTTTTCGGTGTGGTTGCAATCCTTTACATGGCCAAGGTTGATGGCGGCTGGTGGCGTCCCTTCCTGGCAACTGCCACCGGAGTGCTGCTTGCAATTTTGATCGACCGCCTGACCGATTATTTCACTGGCTCCCATGGAACTCCAGTTAAAGAGATCAAGAGAGCCGCTGATACCGGCCCAGCCACATTGATTCTGTCCGGCGTATCGGCCGGATTCGAGTCTTCCGTCTGGTCAATTATCGTCATCGCTGCCACAATCTTCGCCTCCATCCTGATCTTCGGTGGTATCTCTTCCGATCCGGTGCATTCATTTACCTTTATTTTGTATGGAGTAGCAATGACTGGCATTGGTATGCTCACCCTCACCGGCAACAACGTCGCCATGGATTCCTTCGGGCCGATTTCCGATAACGCCAACGGCATAGGTGAAATGGCCTGGCACGGGCAAGAAGATAAAGATACTGTCGCCGCTCGCCAGATTATGGCTGACCTGGACGCGGTGGGTAACACCACGAAAGCTATCACAAAAGGCATCGCCATCGGATCAGCGGTGATCGCCGCGGTCTCCCTCTTCGGCTCCTTTATCACAGATGTCAGCCGGGTGGATCCAACCGCCCTGGCGGCCGGTATCCGCGTCTCCGCACCACACGTCTTCGTCGGCATGCTGATCGGCGGGGCCGTGCCCTGGTTATTCTCCTCCTTCGCAATTCAGGCGGTCAGTCGCGCCGCCTCTCAGATCATCCAGGAAGCCCGCCGCCAATTCAAACTCGGCGTCCTGGAAGGTAAGGTTAAGCCGGATTACCACCAGGCGGTGATGCTATCCACCAGCGCTGCCCAGAAAGAGCTGGTACCACTTGCTCTGCTTGGTGTGTTGACACCGATTATCGTTGGTCTTGTGCTCCAGGTGGAGGCACTGGGCGGCTTCCTGGCTGGCATCATCCTCTCCGGCCAACTGCTGGCAGTGTTTCTGAACAACTCCGGAGGCGCTTGGGATAACGCCAAGAAGTTGATCGAGGATGAACCCCGGGACCCGGCCAGGAATTTGGGCAAAGGTTCTGAGCGCCATAAGGCCGGCATTGTTGGCGATACAGTCGGCGATCCCTTCAAGGATACCGCCGGGCCAGCGCTCAACCCGATGATCAAAGTCGTCAACCTGGTAGCGCTGATCATCGCTCCAATCGTAGTGGCTTACAAGGATCTACGTCTGGATGGTTGGATTGTGGTGCTACTGCTGGTCGTTCTTCTTATCTGGGCTATCCGGCAAAGCAAGAGACCCGCTCCCAAGCTTATCGAGACAGAAACAGCTGTTTTTCCAGGAGATTGAATTGTTATCTCCCCTGGGAATAGAGAGGTGAAACGATGGCAATAATTAATCTACGCGCTTATATCCGCGAGATCGAAGGGATGGTTGACAGCGGTCGTTATGCGGAGACCATCGCCCATTGTCGATACATTCTCGAACACTTTCCCAAGCATGTCGCTACCTACCGCTTACTCGGTAAAGCTCTACTGGAAAACCGGCAATTTGGGGACGCAGCCGATATCTTTCAGCGAGTTTTATCCAGTATCCCGGATGATTTTATTGCTCACCTGGGCATGAGCATCATTCGCGAAGACGAAGGCAACCTCGACTCAGCCATCTGGCATATGGAGCGCGCTTTCGAAGTTCAGCCTTCCAATGCGGCTGTCCAGGTTGAATTGCGCCGCTTGTATGGTCGCCGGGATGGACTTACCCCTCCCAAAGTTCAACTGACGCGCGGCGCGCTGGCGCGCATGTCAGCTAAAAGCCGCCTCTACACGCAAGCCATTACTGAGCTGCGCGCCGCACTTAGTGAAGACCCCCATCGTCCAGACCTGCAGGTGCTCCTGGCGACCATATACGCCTTGAGCGGGCAGAGTGTTGCCGCTGCTGAGACTTGTAGCGCCTTGCTCAACAAACTTCCTAACTGCCTGGAAGCCAACCGGATCTTGGCTGATATCCTACCTGGCACCGAACGCGCCAGTGAAGCCCAGGTTTACCGCCAGCGTCTCGAATCTCTCGACCCCTATGCCGCCCACCTTTCCCCTTCGGCTTCAACCCCTGAACAGGTGGCAGATGAGGCGGTTACCCTTGAACGCCTCGAATATGACGAGATCCAGGCTGCCGGCCTGCCAGCTCAACCTGCGTGGGCGGCGTCTCTCGGCGTTACCATCGAAGAACAATCCCCATCCGAAGAACCACTTCCGGAATGGCTTTCCTCCATCGCCGAGGAGACAACCACCGAAGTACCTGCTTTGAGCCAGAGTCCTGAGCCGAGCCTAGGGGAAGTCGAGGTCGAAAGGGAAATTCCAGAATCACAGCCCGCGGAGCTGGAAAGCACCATGGAACCCAGCCCAATCGAGCCTGAAACACCGCTTGATATCACCGATCAGGAAAGCGGTGAACCGGAAGCACTCGCCGCGGAGGAGATCCCCTCCTGGCTGAGTTCCCTGGCTCCAGAGGCTGAAGTGGAAATCACCACGCCCTCCCCGGTCGAGGTACCGCTGCCCTCGCCCGAAGAACCAATAGCATCCAGCGCGTCTCAAGAACATGAAGGTGAACCGATCAGCGAGAAAGAACCCGAGCTTCCCGAGCTGGCTCAGGCAATGGGTGAAACGCCTGTCAGCGAAGAACCTCTTCCAGATTGGCTGTCGGTAACCAGCAGCTTTGTTCAGGAGGAACCAACCGGTGATATCCCCGGGTGGTTGAAAGACCTGGAATCAACAGTCCCCGAGGGAGGCGAACTCACGGAAGAAGATATTCCTCCCTCAGGCGCGGAAGAAGTCTTTGCTGAGCAAGAAGTCGAGCTGGCCCCGGCGGAAATCCCAGATTGGCTGCGCGAGATCGAAATAAGCGCAACTCGTGAAGAATCCACCCCAAGCAATGAGCTGCCATCCGTAGCACCTCTCGAACTCGAGCCTGAAGAGTCCTGGGTTGGGGGCAGCGAGATCCCTGACTGGTTGGCCACCGCCATGGCTTCCGAGGAAATCGAAGGTGCGCTCGAAACCCCCGATTTGCTCGCCTTGCAACCCGAGCACGCGCTGATTGAAGGCGACACCCAGCCTGTGCGCATTAGCATAGAACCGCCAACCCCAATGGCAGAAGAGGTCCTTACTGAGATTGAAGAAATCTATGCTGGAGAGCCGCTCGTTAGCGAAGAAACCCCTTCAGAGCCAGGCACGATACCTGATGTTCTGCCTGAAGTTACTGAGGAGGCGCTGCCTGTCTCTGTTGAAGAGGAAGACGCCGCCATCGCCTGGTTGGAAAGCCTGGCTGCCCGGCAAGGGGCGCTCGAGGAAGAGATGCTCACCCGTCCAGAAGAACGCCTCGCCGAACCGCCCGAATGGGTGCAGAAGGTCAGTGAGGCTGCTGAGGAAGTCCCGACCCCAAGCCTTGAATATGAAGGTGAAGTCGTCGAAGAACCGGCGGTAGGCGAATTAGTTGAGGAAAGCGAAGGTCCCGCGCTCGAATTAGAAGAAGAGGAAGTCGCTGAAGTACCGGCAGCAGGTGAATTAGTAGAGGAAGTTGAAGGTCCTACGCCTGAGCTGGAAGAAGAGGAAATCGCCATTCCCGCTTGGCTGACAGAGGCTGAAATGAAACCGGTAGAGCCTCTGGCGCTCGAGGAAGAGGAAATGGAAGGAGTAGTCGCCGAGACGCAGGTTCCTGAGTTCATCGCGGAAGCTCCGGTTTCCAAGGAATTCTACCCGTCCGAACCAGAGCCTGCCCCCGAGGCCGAAGCCGAACTCCCCGAATGGCTGCGCGAATTCGCCGAAGAGCCGACACCGGCTGCCGTCGAAGAAGCCCCCACCTGGCTTACGCCGGCCGTCCACACCGGCGAAATTCCCGAACCATCTGAAGCCGAGCGGTTAGACGTCAATGCCGCCTCTCTGGCACAGCTGGAACGCATCCCTGGGCTCGGCTTCATCCTGGCACAGAACATTGTCTCCCAGCGAGAAGCTGCAGGACCCTTCACCAGCCTGGACGGTCTGGAAGAGGTCACCGGCATTACCCCAGAAACAGTCGCTGAGCTCAAACGCTGGCTCACCGTGGAGGTTGTCTCTGAAGCTGCTCCTACCCCTTCGCCTTCCGTTCCAGCCCAGCTCGTGGAGGCTTGGAGCAGTCTCACCTCCGGCAATCTCCCTACTGCGGTCGATCAATATTCAGAGTTGATCCACACGGAGCAGCACCTCGATCTGGTGATCAAAGACCTACAAGAAGCCCTGCTACTCCACCCGATCGACCCGACCCTCTACCAGGCACTGGGCGACGCTTACCTGCGCACTGACCAGCTGCAAGAGGCGTTGGATGCGTATAATCGGGCAGAGGAATTGCTGCGCTAACAGAAAAAACAACGTTCTTGGAGGACCTACTTGGAACGCACCCTCGTACTCGTTAAGCCCGACGGCGTGCAGCGTGGCCTGGTTGGAGAAGTCATTTCCCGCCTGGAGCGACGTGGCCTGCGCCTGGTCGGGGCGAAGTTCATGTCAGTAAGCCAGGAACTTGCTGAGATACATTACGCCATCCACAAAGGCAAGCCTTTTTATGACGGTTTGATCCGCTATATCACCTCCGCCCCAGTCATGGCTATGGTCTGGGAAGGTCCCAACGCTATCTCCGCCGTGCGCCAAACGATGGGTGCCACGCGACCCACCGAGGCCGCTCCTGGCTCTCTGCGTCACGACTTTGCCCTGGAAGTCGGTCGCAACCTGACTCACGCCTCCGACACAGTCGAAAATGGCGAGGTTGAGGTTGCCTTATGGTTCCAACCTTCCGAATTGGTCTCTTGGGAGCGTTCCCTCGACGCCTGGGTCTTTGAATAAAACTACATACTGGCGTGGTTTTGGGTTCGCAGGAAAAACAACTCCCCCTGGTATCATTCTTTGTTATAATCCTCCATAACATATATTATTCTGTACGTCCTTCTAAAGGTTTTACTGGTGTTGACTCGTTCCGAAATCCTCTCCAGCCTCGAACGTTTGCTCCCCACCGTCCAGAAACCCGGCCGCTACACTGGCGGTGAGCTTAACCAGGTCGTCAAAGACTGGGACAGCGTCAAGACCCGTGTCGCCCTGGTCTTCCCTGACATTTACGACCTGGGTATGTCCAACCTGGGTCTTGCGATCCTTTATGACCTGCTCAACCAGCGCCCCGAAGTATTAGCCGAGCGTGCTTTTTCTCCCTGGACGGATATGGAACTGGCTATGCGCAGTTCTGGCATTCCCCTTTACTCTCTGGAAAGCAAGCATCCCCTCATTGAATTCGATATCGTCGGTTTTTCCCTGCCATACGAAACCCTCTACACCAACACCCTTAACGCACTCGACTTGGCCGGTATCCCGTTGTTCAGCGCCGACCGCACCGCGCAAGACCCCCTGATTATCGCCGGTGGCCACGCTGTATTCAACCCCGAACCGATGTACGCCTTCATCGACGCCTTTGTGATCGGCGAGGGTGAAGAGGTGATCCACGAGATCGTCGCCGTCCACCAGGCCTGGCGTGAGCGGAAAGGAAACCGAGAAGACCTGCTGTATTCTCTGGCAGGGATTGAAGGCGTCTACGTCCCAGCCTTGTACCGGGCTCATTACCACCCGGATGGCACCTTTTCACGCATGGAAAGGTTGTGTGAAAGGGTAGCCAACCCGGTGGTCAAGCGCATCGTAGCCCAACTGCCGCCCCCTTTGACGCGTTTTATCGTTCCCTACATCGACACTGTGCACAACCGCATCCCGATTGAGATCATGCGTGGCTGCACGCGCGGCTGTCGCTTCTGCCATGCCGGAATGATCACCCGCCCGGTGCGCGAACGCCCGGTTGACGAGATCGTCGACGCAGTCGAACAGGCCATCACCCAGACCGGCTTCGAAGAGATCGGTTTGCTCTCCCTGTCTTCTTCTGACTATACGCAAATAGTCGATCTGGTACAAGCCGTCAACCAGCGCTTCGTTGACCGCCATCTCTCAATCTCATTACCATCTTTACGTATCGAGACCGTCTCTGTCGATTTGATGGACGCTGTGATGGATGAGCGCCGCAGTGGGTTCACCATCGCCCCTGAAGCTGCCACCGAGCGTATGCGCTGCACCATCAACAAGCCGGTCAGCACAGAGCAGCTCATTGAAACGGCGCACGCCATCTTCTCGCGTGGTTGGCCAACGCTCAAGCTGTACTTTATGATCGGCCATCCTTCTGAGACGATGGATGATGTGCAGGCAGTTGTCGATCTATGCAAAGCCGTGCTTTCCGAGGGGCGGAAAGTTCTCGGAGGGCGTGCCACCATCCACGCCGGCGTTAGCACCTTTGTCCCCAAACCGCATACTCCATTCCAATGGGTTCCATCCGAGACCATCGAGAATATCCGCGCCAAGCAAGGTTTACTCAAGCGCCAGATACGCGGCCCTGGCTTGAAGCTGACTTGGACACCTCCTGAAGAGACTCTGATGGAAGCCTGGCTCTCGCGTGGCGACCGGCGCTTGGCACAGGTCATTTATGCTGCCTGGCAGCGCGGTGCCCGCTTTGATGCCTGGAAAGATGGCTTTAAATACCAGGCTTGGATGGACGCCTTCACCGAAACTGGCCTTGATCCTGCTTTTTACACCCATCGCCACCGACCGCCGTTCGAAACTTTCCCCTGGGAGCATATCAGCACGACTCTGCGCAAGAAATTCCTGTTCGACGATTACCTGCGCAGCCAACGCGAAGAAACACTCGATGATTGCCGCCAGGGTTGCTTCGCGTGCGGCATTTTACCCGCCTTTGCTGAAGTCCGCCGCCAAAACCCGGGCGATATCTGGAAATGCCCCGATGTCTCACCAAGATTACAGATTAAAGTGGAAGAGATTGCCCTGAGTGAAGCTTTGGACTGATGTCTGACAGCTGACTACTAACTGCTCACAACCTATAGCTAATCGCTATGCGTCTTCGCATTTTTTTCGCTAAAACAGACGCCATGCGCTACACCTCCCATCTTGACCTGCACAAAACCTGGGAGCGCACCATTCGCCGCACTGGCCTGCCCCTCGTTTATAGTCAGGGCTTCAATCCCCGTCCGAAGCTGCAACTTGCCTCCGCTTTACCATTGGGATTCACCAGTGATGGCGAGGTACTAGATGCCTGGTTCGCTGAAACCGACCAATCAACTACTCAAATCCTTGAATCCTTGCAGCGAGCTGCTCCTCCTGGACTGAAAGTTCACAAGGTAACCGAGGTTGATCCCACAAAACCCTCCTTGCAAACCCAAGTTCGCTCAGCCGAATACGTCATCACTCTATTAGACCCTGTCCCAGACCTGGAAGAACGCCTGGAAAGCAGGCTTTCCGTTTCGAGCCTGCCTCGCCAGCGGCGCGGCAAGACATACGATCTGCGTCCTTTGATCGAAACCATCTCCCTACTTCTGCCTGACGAGCTAGGCCGCTCTCGCATAGCGATGCTACTTTCTGCCCGAGAAGCCGCTACTGGTCGCCCCGAGGAAGTTCTGGATGCCCTGGATATTTCCGCTGAATCCACACGCATCCATCGTTCTCAATTAATCTTTGACGATTAGCATGATCAACATAATCAGAATTCCTTTAAGCTCCTTAGAGTTACTTCCTGGATTCTTCCCAATAAGAGGGATCATCTCATGGTAAAATTAATCTGTTCCCGCCCCCATAGCTCAGTGGATAGAGCGCTACCCTCCGGAGGTAGAAACCCGCGTTCGAGTCGCGGTGGGGGTATCGGATGAACAAGGGCTGCCAGCGAAAACGGCAGCCCTTGTTCGGTTCACAACAACCTAAAAAAGTCCACTCGTGATCGATCTCGATAGAAGATTGGCCTGAAACTTGCATCTCTGGAAGTCACCGGTTACTGACCAATTTCCGCCAATTTGACCGGAGACTGCCGTGAAATTGCAACCCTTTCACTCACAAATAATCATGATCAGCCTAGCCATGCTGGCCTTGGCGCTCCTACCGGCCTGTTCAGCCTGGCAAGACGCTGGTTCTTCCACCTCAGCCGAAGACATAAGTGATAGCGCGCCGCCGCCTACTCAACCAAAAACCGAAACTGAACCGGCGGACCTACCTGACGACTCGTTAATCAGCAGCAGTCTGAGTGCTCCCCAAAACATGGTCGCCTTTGAAGGCATTGTGTTCGTCGCCTCCATCCAAATAGACGCTGAGCGGTGGAAGATGGCAGGATGGCGCGTCGGTGACCAACCCCTGGACACGAAGAATGAAGAGCCGCCTTCTGATTGTACCTTGTATCCCCATCTCGGCGTTGAAAACCAATGGGTGGGC
>MGOK01000057.1:0-4175 GCA_001795335.1 Chloroflexi bacterium RBG_19FT_COMBO_55_16 | reverse complement strand
TCTTCATATCGAGGTCATGCTAACCACTGCTGATGGCTCGACCACCTTGGTGCAAGTCGCTCCACCTCCCAATAATTAAACCCAATTCCTGGTTCCCTTTTCCCCTGATTTCCTAATAAAATTGTCAGGTCTTTCCCACTAATTCTACAAACCATTTATAATTTTCATCTCTGGGTCAGGCACGAATCTTGCAACAATGAATTCCCATGATCCAATCTCCTCACCTCCGCCCCGTAACGGCTCTCCGCCCCCTGACAACTGCCCATCTGGCTCAAACCATGACGTTGCTAGAAATGAATGCTGCCGAGCTCGATCAAAAGATAGAAGCCGATCTGGCAAGCAACCCCGCTCTAGAGATTAAGGACACCAGATGTTGCCCGCAGTGCAGACGCCCATCATTAGAATCCGGTCTCTGCCCGCGCTGCAACGCTTCCCATAACCTCAGCAAGGATGAACCGATCATATTTGTCTCTCCGCGGCAGGATTTCTACCGACCGGGTGTACCTATCCAGGAAGACCTTCCAGAAGATAACCTGCCTCAAATCACGGAAGATCTGCCTACATACGTTTTACGCCAGATCGCCCCGGAGCTGCCACCGAACGACCGCCGCCTGGCAGCCTACATCCTTTCAAACCTGGACGAGGACGGCTTGCTCGAGGTGCCTCTGGTAGAAGTATCACGCTATCACCATGTCCCGCTCTCGCGCGTTGAGGCTGTCCTAGGTTTGATCCAGCGCGCCGATCCGGTTGGTGTCGGTTCCCCTTCTCCCCAAGAAGCCATGCTGGCTCAACTGGAAGTACTCGCCGAGACACAACCGGTCCCACCCCTGGCAGAACAAGCCATCCGCGTTGGCCTGGATTTACTCAGCCGCCACCAGTATGTCGAGTTGGGACGCCTAATCGGCGCCCCCTCCCGCCAGGTGGAACAGCTCGCTCACTTCATCAGTGACAACCTGAATCCCTTCCCTGGCCGCGCTTATTGGGGTGATATCCGTCAAGGAAAGGGTGATTCACCACCGGTCTACACTTTTCCAGACGTAGTGATCACTCCACTCACCGAATCCTTGGAGCCGATCCTGGTGGTGGAAGTCGTCTCACCTTACGCGGGTATGTTGCGCATCAACCCCCTCTTCCGCCAAGCGTTGAACCAGGCTCCAAGCGATAGAGCAGACCAATGGCGGTCCGACCTGGAACAAGCAGAATTGTTAGTCAAGTGTCTGCAACAGCGCACCCACACGTTTGTCCGCCTGATCACTCGCATTGCCATTCTCCAGCGCGAATATATCCTGCATGGAGATGAGTACCTCCAACCCCTTACACGCGCTTGCTTGGCGGATGAACTCCATTTGCACGAATCTACTATCTCGCGCGCCGTGGCCAGCAAAACTGTCCAGCTGCTTAATGGCCACATCGTCCCCCTGGCAAAATTTTTCGACCGCAGTCTTAATGTGCGTACCGCCTTGAAACAGATCATCGCCCAGGAAACCAACCCGCTCAGCGACAGCCAGATCGTCGGCTTGCTCAAATGCCTGGGGTATTCAGTTGCCCGCAGGACTGTCGCCAAGTACCGCGCTATGGAGGGCATCTTACCCTCCCACTTTCGCCAAAATCATCAAATGCATGAAAACTCATAAATCTTTTCAAATCCCGACCATATCAATTCATCGCCAAAACCAGCCAAACCTAGCGGAGATTGAGAGCCTGCTTGACCTGTTTCCCCAGGCTGCATTGTTGCTTGACTTGCCCCACAATCGCGTCTTACTGGCCAACTCGAAAGCTACAGAGCTAACTGCCTTTACCCGCGCTGAGCTCACCGCGCAGGCCGCCTCCGATCTCCTGCCCGCTTTATCCGGACACCATCTCCAAGCTGAGGCGAGCGGCAATCCGCAGACTTTTACCGCATCACTCGCCACGCGCAGTGGCTCCGGAGTAGAAGTGCTGGTCAGTCTTGCGCGTCTCGACGCACAAGGCGTTTGGGAGCTGGCTGCCCTGGAACCGCTTATATTGCATAAACAGCAAAAAGGCGAACTCCATCGCCATGCTCAGCGTCTGGAAGATCTTAATACCCTCGCCCTTACCGGGCAAGATTCTGATGCTGAGCACGCCATCCAACAAGCCTTAATGGTCGGTGCGGACCTCACCGGAGCAACGCTCCTGGCGCTTTACTTGGTACAAGCTTGCGAACCGGCTTTAAAACTGGCTCATACCTTGGGAGAACCAGCAACACTTCCCACCCAACTTCCTATCAGTGAAATCGGCACCTTGCGTGAGCCAGTTGCCTGGGTACCTGGCAATCGTACTACGAATTCCCTCCAGCGCGCTGCCCGCGCAGCCAAATGGGCATACCTGGTCAACGCACCCCTCGGCGAACCTGAAGCGCTTATTGGCTTGCTTGTCATCGCTTCCCCGGATGAAGCTTTACCAGAAGATCATCTGCCTGTCCTCAAGATACTTTGCAGCACCCTCACCAGCCTTATTCAGCATAATATACTTCGGGTGCATCTCCTGGATGCAGATGAGCGTAAGAATCGTTCACTGGCGATCGGAGACATGTTGAAGGAGACAAGTTCAGAAGCCGTGCTCCTGCTCTCGCCAGACCTGACTATCGAGGATTTCAATCCCACCGCTGAGGCCATTTTTGGTTATGCGGCTAATGAAGTTTGTGGCCAACCAGTGAGCAACGTAGTGATTGGCGCCAATAACCTGATCCCCGCTTTGCAAGCTGCCCAGCAGGGAGTTCCTATCTCTAACCTGGGCGAGGTTAGGCTCCATCGTCGTGATGGATCAGCATTCCCAGCGCACGTCCGCATCCTCCCCCTGACTACCCTTGAACAGCTCGACGGTGTGTTGGTCCTTACTCGTGATTTAAGTGAACACGAGCAGTTTCGGGTCCGCAACCAACAGCTTGAACAACGCGCCCTTCTGGGTGAAGTCACCGCCATCTTTGCCCACGAAGTCCGCAACCCGATCAACAATATCAGCACCGGCCTGCAATTGATGGCCATAAACCTCCCTCCTGACGATCCTAACCAGGAAGTGATCGCCCGCTTAAGCCAGGATTGCAATCGGCTGGCTCACCTGATGCAATCCGTGCTGGCTTTTTCACGACCTCCCGAGAATAAGATGCAACGCGTTGAGCTGCGCGAATTGCTCGCCAACCTGCTGGAGCGCTGGCGACCCCGCTTGACACACCTCAACTTGAAACACGAGTTTAAAGTCTATGCCAAAGCATCTACCATCATCGGCGATCCCCGCGCCCTGGAACAGGTCTTCAATAATCTGATCGGCAACGCGGTAGAGGCGATGAGGGATTCCGGAGGCCGGCTGGCAGTCTTCATCCGGGCTGCCTCTTCGGTCGCAGGGCGCGATCAGGTCGAGGTTAGTGTAGTCGACAATGGGCCGGGTATCCCTGACGAAATCCGGGAACGCATATTCGAGCCTTTCTTCACTACCAACCGCAATGGCACTGGGCTAGGTCTAGCCATCGCTAAGCGCATCGTTAACCACCATAAAGGCACGATCGGTGTCTCCAGCGTCCCCGGCGGAACAGTGTTCCAGGTGATCCTGCCGCTGAGTGAGAATGGCAAGTAGGGAAAGGAACTTATCCGCAAATGAGCCTTACCATCCTGATCGTAGACGACGAAGAAAACGCCCGCCTCAACATTGGCTCTTTCCTTTCAACCCGCGGTTATGAAGTCCTCGGCGCCTCAACCCTAAGTGAAGCGCGTGAACACTTACAGCGGGGCAGTGTTGACCTCATCTTGCTGGATGTACGTCTGCCCGACGGGTATGGCCCCTCTTTGCTAGAAGAAACCCTTTCAATGCCGCTCCGTCCACCCATCATCCTGATCACGGCTTTTGGTGATGTAGACATGGCTGTCGAGGCGATGAAGAATGGCGCCCACGACTTCCTCCAAAAGCCGATCGAATTAACCCAGTTAGAAAATTCCATCTTGCGCGCCGGTGAGGTCATCTCAATGCGGCGAGAGCTGGCACACTTGCGTGAAGCTCAACATAAGCAGCTCAACTTTATTGTCGGAAAAAGCCCCGTGATGCGCACCTTGCTCGACCATGCCCAGCGTGCTGCCGCCGCCTCTGTTTCAGTCCTGATCACTGGTGAAACAGGGACTGGAAAAGAAGTTCTGGCGCGCGCTTTGCACCAAATGGGTCCTCGT
>MGOK01000056.1:2517-11404 GCA_001795335.1 Chloroflexi bacterium RBG_19FT_COMBO_55_16 | reverse complement strand
GGAGAAATAATTATGGCGAGTATGTTAGTTCAACATAAGGTAAAAGACTTCGCAGAGTGGAAAAAGGTTTATGATTCTGTTGCTGATTTGCGCGCCTCCAACGGCGAACTTTCAGACAAGCTTTACCGCGACGCGAACGACCCCAACAGGTTAACCCTTATTTTTAAGTGGGATTCATTGGCAAACGCTCAAAAATACGCCAATTCTCCCGAACTGAAGGCGGCGATGGAGAAAGCAGGTGTAGAGGGACCACCTAGTATCTATTTCCTAAACGAAGTGTAAACACAAGCTGATTTGACCCTGATTTAATCCTGCCCTTCCTGACTTCAGGAGGGGCTGGTTTTATTAATCTTGGTGTAATTAATGGCTAACACCCGAAGGATGCTCGGCAGGCTCTTGGATGGGGAGAGCGCAATAAGGATTCTGTCCTTTTAAGCCATTGGTTGAAGGTTGGCAACGGGTACGTCGCAGTCCTTCCATGCTCGTTGGAATGGATGCGTTCCCCTGCTCCGCTGCATGTCTGCTTTAGATTATTCTCCTGCAAAAGCGTTACAATAATGGGGGAAATGCTATGATTTGCCTAGCGAATTGGATATAATGAAGCCACAATTCATCGATCAGCAAATCGAGCCAGACGTTTGAACATCTCGGATGCTTCTCGTTATCCTGACAATCGTCTAACGTACCTCTATCGCCTGTCCTATGTATTTAGCTGTTCTCTCGATCACGAGGAGGTGCTTAACCTGATACGGCACTAGTCTGCTGTGCTTGATGCGCTCCTCAAGGATTTTGTGGGGAATGTCGTCCAGATGATGACAACCCTTCCTTATTGATTAAGCACCAGTGAATGTTTCCTTCTTGTTATAAATTTCTACCGTCTGCGATCGCCATATAAATGCGGGAAGTCTTGCCAAAGAAATGATGGAAAATATCATTGGCTTGCATATTCAAGGTCGCTATCGCCTGGATTCCGAAAAGGGTCGTGGCGGCATGGGTATCATTTACCGGGCCTATGATACCCTGCTTGAACGCGAAGTAGCGGTTAAAGTATTGAACAATCCGCGTTTGCTTCATGAAGGCCACGCCCGGTTGTTGCGTGAAGCTCGGTCCGCCGCCAGGCTTAACCATCCGAATATTGTTTCGGTTTATGATGCGGGCGTATATGAAGGTAATCCATTTATCGTCATGGAGCTCGTTGAAGGTAAGATGTTGAATGAAAAGCCGCCCGGTTCTTTGGGCGAACTCATCTCAATCATTCAGCAATTGTGCACAGCTCTCGCCCACGCACACGCTCATGGCATTTTTCACCGCGATTTAAAACCAGAAAATGTGATCGTCACCCTAGATGGTGTCGTGAAGTTGATGGATTTCGGCCTGGCGCGCTCGGTATCTTCCCGGATTACCTCAGAAGGTGAGCTGACTGGAACGGTTTATTATCTTTCACCTGAGCAGGCTATGGGCCAGGAAATCGATGCCCGGACCGATCTCTATTCGCTCGGTGTGATGTTGTATGAGTTGGCTACCGGTCAACTGCCATTCATGGCGGATGATCCGGTAGCAGTCATCTCGCAACATCTCCATTCCCCGGTTTTTTCTCCACGGTTGAAGAACCCGGAAATTCCGGTCTGGCTAGATCACCTCATCCTGCGATTGATGAGCAAGGCGCCGGGCGATCGGCCATCGTCCGCGGAAGAGGTGCTTCAGACATTACAGCATGTAGAACGCGCGGGAAAACTAGCTGAGCCAGACTTACTCCCCGAATCGACCATACCCATTTCGGCGAAACGCCCGGCTCTTGTCGGTAGAGAACACGAACTCGAAAAGCTTTTTGAGTTGTTGAGAAAGGCTTTGACAGGGGTTGGCAGTGCAGTGTTCATCTCCGGTGTTGCCGGTCGGGGGAAAACCGCATTACTCGATGAGTTTGCACGCCAGGCTCAGGACATTTATCCCGACCTGTTTGTTGTCCAGGGTAAGTGCAATGCCCACATCGGCATCGGTGAACCATTCATGCCGTTCCGTGACATCTTGAATATGCTCACGGGTGAAGCGGAACCTTTAATTACTTATGGAATGAATCGGACCGTAAACGTCCTGCGAATGTCGGAAATCCTGCCGGTTACGGTGGAGGCATTGTTGCGATACGGCCCGGATCTGGTTGACGTCCTGATCTCTGGGGAGGTCCTGATCAATCGCATTATGGCGGTAGCGCCGGATTCGAAAGATTGGGTTGATCGATTGTGGGCATTGGTCAATCGCAACAAAGCCGGCAATCATGAAGTGAAGCAAACGTACATCTACAATCAATGCACGAATATGTTTAAAGCGATCGCCAATGAGCGACCTTTAATGTTATTGATCGAAGACCTGAATTGGGGAGATTCCGCATCGATCAACCTGCTCTTTCATCTGGCCAGGTTGATCCCGGGTACGCGCATACTTATAGTCGGAACATTTCGACCGGAGGAATTGGCCATCGAGCGTGAGTTTGAATCTTCGGGAACCGTTGAACGGCATCCCCTCACCTCCTTATTGAACGAGTTTAAACGCCAGTTTGGTGATATCTTAATCAATTTGGACCAGGTCACGCGTGACGATGATATACGATTTGTAAACGCTTACCTTGATTTAGAGGCCAACCGGTTGGACGATAGTTTTCGCCAGGCCCTTTTTCAACATACCGGGGGACACGCGCTTTTCACCGTTGAATTATTGCGGGAGATGAAGGAGAGAGGCGACCTGGTGCAAGATCAACAAGGAACCTGGGTGGTGGGTCCAGACCTTCGTTGGGATACATTGCCAGCCAGATTGAGCGGGGTGATCGCAGAACGGATAGGCCGTCTGGACCGGACATTACAGGAAATGCTGGTGGTAGCTTGTGTCGAAGGAGAGGAATTTTCGGTCCAGGTCATCGCCGGGGTTTTAGGAGTTGGAGAGTTTACAGTACTGCGCGCCTTATCGCAAAATCTGGAAAAGCAGCATATGCTTGTACAAGGACGGGGCGAGCGCCTGATCGATGGCCGGTCTGTTTCAGTTTATCAATTTTCCCATATATCCTTCCAACGTTATTTATACAGAGGCCTCGGAAGCGGTGAGAGACGCCTGTTGCACAGCCAGGTCGCGGCCCAGCTGGAGAAAATCTTCCAGGGACACACCGAGGAAATCGCGGTATCCCTGGCACAGCACTTTTCTGAGATTCCAGACCCAGAAAAGACGATCCAATATTTGATCTTGGCGGCTGAGGGATCGCAGCGAAAGTATGCCTACAAGGAGATGGCTGACCATCTACATCGTGCCCTGGACCTTGCCGAGAAAAGCAGGGACATCCAGCTGAAGGGTTCTTTGGCGGGCGTCCAGACCCAAATCCTGCTCGCTCAACTGAACTCCCGGTTAGGGCGTGCGTATCGCGGATTGGGCCAGATCACCGAAAGCCGCCGGCATATCTGGAAAGCGTTGGCGCTGCTTGGCGAGTCAACGCCGAATTCAACAGGGCAGTTATTTTTTGGCGTGGTTAGAGAAATCGCTCAACAGGCGCTAAACCGGCTGTTTCCGAAATATTATGCCTTGAGAGAATTGGATGAGAAACGGGAAAGGATCATCAGGGAATCCGCGCAAACGTATTCGTTATTGGCAGAGCTCTACTTTTATGCGAACGAAACCCTACCCGCCATTTTTGTCATCTTGCGGACCCTTAACCTGACCGAACGGGTCGGGCCTTCTCCTGAATTGGCTGAGGCTTATGCCTATACGGGCGTCGCGGCTGGATTGGTTCCTTACCATGCATTGGCAAAGGCCTACCTCAAACGCGCAGAACAAGTCGTTCAGCAAATCGATCATCCCCGCAGCTTTATACGCGTTGCGATGATCACGAGCTTGTATCAGATTGGCAGTGGCCAATGGGATCAGGCGCGCGCCAGACTGGAACATGCCACGGCTTTATGCGAACAAGTGGGAGACTGGCGCCAGTGGGGGGATTGCACCGTAAATCTTGCCAATACCGAGCTCATGTCTGGGAACATATCACGCAGTTTTGACCTGTTCCAGGTACTTGTGGCAGAGACTCGCCGTATCAATAACACTTTACAGCAGGTTTGGGCGTTGGAAGGATTAGCCAATCACGCGCTGCGCAGAGCCGAACCGGCAGAAGCTGTTTCTCTTTTGAGCGAAGCGCTTGGTCTGCTGAGTGAAAACGCGGATATGATCTCGGAGATTGAGGTCTACGGGTTATTTGCTACGGCTCAAGTGCGTATGGGGAGCTTTATCGATTCTCGGATGGCTGCTGATGCAGCCGCGGACCGGATCACTCAGTCTTCTTTGATGTCCTATTCCTTATTTCAGGGTTTTGTTGGGATTGCAGAAGTGTACCTGGAACTATGGGAAAACGCAGCCAAAATTCCACTGGAAGATTCACAAGTGGATGACCTCTCGCGCAAGACCCATTGGGCCTATCAAGAACTGGACAAGTATGCGCGCATATTTCCGATTGGGCAACCATATTTCTGGCTATATCAGGGTAGGCTTGCCTGGCGAAGCGGAAAGCCAGGCAAAGCTCAATCCGCCTGGCGAAAAAGCCTCGCCGCGGCTGAACGGCTGGGGATGCCCTATGAACGTGGTCTGGCGCACTATTACCTTGGTTCTCACTTGGCCTCCGAAGATCCCCTGCGGTCCCAACATCTCGCTCAAGCGGTAGATATCTTCGCGGAGTTGGGTGCAGCCTATGATCTTGGTCGGGCAATGGTATCTTTGTCTGCATGAATGTTTTAGGGATATCCTCGTTTTTCCATGATTCAGCCGCGGCAATCATTGTCGGCGATCAGGTCATTGCAGCCGCCGAAGAGGAGCGATTTACTCGGGAGAAGCATACGGGCCGTTTCCCAAAATGCGCCATCGATTACTGTTTAACCGAAGCTGGTCTGGACCCGAATGAACTGGACATCATTGCCCTGTTTATCGATATAAGCCCGAACTCGCTGCAAGCGCTAAAGCAAGGGCTGCGGATTTCCCGCTTCTGGCTGTCCGCCAATCCATTTTTCATCCGGCGCATGCTGGCGTGTGCGTTTGCAAACCCCGCTTCGTTGATCCGGCCATCCAGTGCAATCGGTGGTCCCGCAATACAATTGTACCGCTGGGCCAAAACCACCCGGCGTGAGCTGAACCTGAAATCCGCGAATAAACCGGTTCTGGTCGGTGTGCCCCATCACTTGGCCCATATTGGCGGCTCTTACTTAATCAGCGGATTTGATGATGCGGCGATCCTGGTCGCTGACCAGCGCGGGGAGTATATCACCACAACTCTGGCGACCGGTCGTGGCAGCCAAATTGATATCATCGAAAATCTCTTTCTGCCGGATTCCTTAGGTTCCCTTTATGGCTCGATCACTGCCTTCTTGGGATTTCTTATGCTTTCCGATGAAGGCAAGGTGATGGGTTTATCTTCTTACGGTCGCCCACGCTACGAACACACCTTCCGGCGGTTATTACCGATCACTGATGACGGCTTATTTAAACTGGATACAACATTCCTGGATTTCTCACTTGCCGCCTACACTGGTTCCTTTCCCTCTCCATTACTCCAGGAATTAGGCTCTGCACGCAATCCGGGTGCTCCGATTGATGCCAGACATGCCGATATCGCAAGGTCCTTACAGAATCGTCTTGAAGAGGCGCTGCTTTCTCTTTGTCGGTACTTAGCCCGTCAGGTGGACACCTCGTATTTGTGCATGGCGGGCGGAATCGGTTTGAACAGCGTCGCAAATGGCCGCATCGCTCGTCAAATGGCTGGCTGGAATCAAGTGTTTGTGCCCCCCTCTCCAGGCGATCCTGGATCTGCTTTGGGTGCAGCAGTCTGGGTTGCCTCTCAGTCCGATGGGGATCTCAGAATTAAGTTTCCAAGCCCCTACCTCGGGCCAGCTTTCACCGACGCTGATTGCCAAAAAGCGCTGGGATCATCCCGCTTGCACTTTACACGCTGCATGGATGTGGTCGATACAGCAGCTCAGCTGCTGGAGAAAGGCAAGGTCTTGGGTTGGTTTCAGGGGAGGATGGAGTTTGGTCCGCGTGCCTTAGGGAACCGGAGTATTCTGGCCGATCCTAGAAGAAGGGAAACCAAGGATAAGATCAATATTATCAAAGGGAGAGAGCTGTGGCGTCCGTTGGCGCCATCCATCCTCTCAGACAGGGTGGCCGAATGGTTCGTTGAGCCCGGTGATTCGCCGTATATGTCGTTTGTCAAAACGGTGCGACCCGAGAAAGCAGACCAGATTGCAGCTTGTGTGCACGTCGATGGCACCGCCCGCCTTCAAACAGTCAGCTTCGAAACCAATCCTCTTTATTATGGATTGTTGAGCCGTTTTGAGCAGCTCACCGGTATCCCGATCTTGCTCAACACAAGCTTCAACCGGGCAGGTGAACCGATTGTATGCACGCCGCAGGATGCCGTGGGAACCTTTTCCAGAATGGACCTTGATTACCTGATCTTAGGAGACTTTATTGCCGCCAAACATGCGGTTGACCTTACTAACATTGGTATACGCCACACACCCCGACCCCCTTTATTTTTAGGATAGATACTAAGCGTAACAGAATACCAGAAGATGAAGGTGTATTGACCTGCATTCGGGACAACTCCGCTGGGGGAGTTCTGGTATGTTTTCCTGGACGCTCGCTATGAGAAAGTGCGTCAAGATAGTTAGATACGCGATGCAGCGATCCTGATCGCCGTCAGGGTCGGCCTCAACGGCAAGCGTCAAATCCTGGGCGTCTCTGTCTCCCTGAGCGAGCAGAAGGTCCCCTAGTGGGCATTCCTGTTCTCTATATTGTGAAGAAATCAGTAAAGTAAAGGATTTAGCCAGCCTTAAGGAGAGGAATTTTTGTCTCCCAGCTGACCACCTTGCGCTGGCTGCTGCCTTCTCACATCTTGCAATGGGCGTAATGGGTGTACTCGCGGCGTGGACTATTACAACCACCAGCGTTACCATAAATCGCTTCGCAGGCGCCAGTGAGTGTATAATCTTGAAAAATTGTCTCTTAGCATATTGACCTTTTGTCCCATTTCATTTGACGACACACACCCCAGATTACCCATGTTTAACAATTCGGGATTTCATCCATGCCTCAAATAACTCACAAACTCAAAAACTCTTTGGAGGGGGCGCTGGCTGGTGGCGGAGACCCGGCAACTTCACCACTATACGTTTTTGGCCCTTTCCTGCGCATGATTGTGCTGGCTGGAGTAGCCCAAATAACATTTGGAGCATCTGTCTGGCTGGTGGTGCTCACGATTGCAGTGGTTTCCGCCATGTATCGCCTGGTGATGCTATGGGTGACGGATGGAAGCGGAGGAAGCGGTTTAACCGAAGAGGAGTTTGGAGGTTGGGCGGCAAAGATCAATGCCGCAATCACATTTGTCGAATATACGCTAACTTTCTTAGTCAGTATGGCTGCAATGGTCACTTTTATTGCAGACCGGGTGCCCGTATTGAATGAAAAATTCCTGTTCTTGCAGTATCGCTCCCTGATTGCAATACTGCTCAGTTTCCTGACTGGCTGGTTGGTAAACCGCGGGCCAAAAGTAGCGGCGCGCACGTTTGGCCCTGCAACTGGAGGGGTTCTGTTGCTCCTATGGGCAATGGTGATTTCAAGCATCTTCAAATTCGGCTTTCATTTCCCAGCCTTGAACCTGCAAGCTTTTTCTCTAGAAAATTTATCTTTCACCATTCGGGGTTTTGCCAGCATCCTGGCAGTGATGACCGGGATCGAAGTATTTGCAAACTTGGTAGCAGCTTATGATGGCGATCCTGGCGAAAAATCCAAAAAAGCCTTTAACAGCCTGATGATTATTATGGGTACCACGATCATCACCATGTTGGTGGTTGGTCCAGCAATTCTGGCAATTTCGGATCCTACCGATCCAAACGTCTCAGTATTTACCCAAACGATGGACGTGCTGCTCCCCTCGCCTTTGCCCTGGCTCGGTTCGCTGGTGGGCATTGCGGTGTTGATGTCTGCATCGGCAGCCAGTGCGCAGGGTTTGCAGAACCTGGCGCTAGGTTTAAAGCGCCGCCATTACATTTCTCCGATTATTGGAAGGCAAAATACTTTTGAAGTCGCGGAATTTCCTGTCTGGATCGAAGTGGGTATTGTTTCATTCTCCTTCCTGGTATTTGGCACGCATGAAGAAACTTATCTGGCGATCTATGCTGCAGGTGTTTTTATTTTACTCAGCATGACCGGCTGGGCTGTAGCCAAACGGCTTGTCCGGCAGTTTCGGGCTGCATTTTCTGTGGAACGTATTCTAATGATTATAGGGATTTGCTTCGCGGCTTTGCTAACGACCGGATCAACTCTAATCATATTTTATGAACGTTTTTTGGAAGGCGCGTGGACATATTTCATCTTTATCCCGGCTTTATATGCCGTCTTCAGTTATTTTCGGAATCGGTTGGGAGAGCCAACGGCAGAAATGGATTATCTGGGGCAAATTGACTCCACCAGGTTGGCAGGTTTTGGATTTGGACAATCGGCTGTGCCTACTATCCGTGAGATCTTATCTCCTCAACCTGAGCAGATTGTCTGGCATCCTGCACCCAATGAAGTGATCCGGTGGAAACAGGAAAAGGTTATTTTCCAGCAAATTGCCGTTCTGCTGGATGGCTCAGCAAACGCTGCACAAGCCCTGCCGATGGCTAAAAAAGTATGCCAGGCAACCAATGCAGAAATGATCCTGCTATCTTCAATAAAAGCTGTGGATGATCCTGATTATGAAAATATTGCTAACGAGCGGAAAGCTTATTTGAGCCAACAATGTTATGAGTTGGAGCAGCAAGGATACCGGGTTAGCTACATAGTACGACCTGGACACATAGCCGATGCGACCAGCGCATTGGTTAAA
>MGOK01000056.1:2183-2478 GCA_001795335.1 Chloroflexi bacterium RBG_19FT_COMBO_55_16 | reverse complement strand
AAATCCGGTGCGAAACACTGGCAAAGAGGCGGGGTCTCCCGCAAATTAATGGCGCTTCTCAATATCCCTGTTTTGCTGGTGAAGGTGTCTGAGATGGACATCTTAATGCCATCGATCAACCGAATCGTTGTCTCGCTAGATGGTTCAGAGTTTTCCGAGCGGGTGCTACCGTATGTGCGTGCGTTTGCAGAGCTGATTGACAGCGAACTCATCTTGTTATCTGTCCCACAAGTACCAGAGGTTAAGGACTATCGCGCAGCAGCGGGGGTTATTGACACTATTCGCGCTAAAGCAC
>MGOK01000056.1:2031-2173 GCA_001795335.1 Chloroflexi bacterium RBG_19FT_COMBO_55_16 | reverse complement strand
GTATAAATATTTGAATGGAATTGCGGACAGCCTGGCGCAGAATAACAGCAAGATCAACGTACGCGTCATTGTCGCCGGTTCTCTGCCCGCCCGTACGATTATCAGCGTGAGCGAAGAGGAAAACGCCGATTTAATTATGTTG
>MGOK01000056.1:0-1930 GCA_001795335.1 Chloroflexi bacterium RBG_19FT_COMBO_55_16 | reverse complement strand
GCCCCCATCTCCTGTCAATGGCGTAAGTCTTTAAAATTATGTGCTAACTGCCATAAACCACATTACATCAATGCCTAATGCAAACATCTGGCATAAACTGCATTACATTGCAGTCTAAACCTTAAGAATTTCCTCGTAAATAGGGTTCTGCCTCCGGTTATCATCGCTTGCCCAAGCGCTCCTGTCTCGGATGAGAAATCGTAGGAGTGGCTCACCAGATCACCCAGCGAGATGGGCACAACCTTTTGCGCCAGATCCACTCTTGCCAGGACATACTGGTACGCCAGGTCTGGATCCTGTATGGTGCAAATATCCCATCCGATTCAGCATGAATCTAAATTCGTGCAAAAGTAAGCCAATACGTATTTTGCCAGAAAAAGTATTGGCCTACTTTTTTACACCGTGGGTTCGAATCCCACCCTCTCCGCTGAGCGTAAAGTCTAAGCGAAATCGCAAGATTTCGCCGGAGCCATAGCGGCTCTCGATCTGTTGAAAAACGGATGTGAAAGAACGAGGTTTTACGCTGTGGTGTGGGGCCTGCAAGCATGCTTTCCACACCCGAGATCGCTCAGTTGCCCCTGGGCGCTCTCAACTTTTAAGCGGTTACCCTTCATTGTACGTACTCCTCGGCGCTAGTCCAGGCACTGGCGAAACTTGTTTCGCACGACATCTGGAATAGGATTTCGCCACCGGTACTCGCTTGTCCGCTATCTGCCTCTATGTCAAAGGTGTCCTCTTGCGCCTCCAAAAGCTCTATCCAATAACGCCGCTCTCCATCCGGGCGCAGGTCGTCTAGGATTGAGAACAGTGGTTCGTAGTCCAGGTGGGTCTTCATCGATCGAACAAGCTGGCTCCCGCCAAGCAGGGTACCGGCAATCATACCTACGCTGATGAGGAGCAAGAAATGGCCAGCGGTTCGGATGCGAGGGAACGAATGCAGGAGACGCTTAGCCCATGACGATAAGCACCGTATATATACCGCCATCCTGCGAGAGAGGGATCACCTTGTCCGGGAGCGTCCGACCATTCAAGGATACTTGCTGCACTCCCTGGAGGACGTGGCCCGGATTCTGCACCTGAAACTCATAGGTTGCCGGTCCAAACCGGTAAGTGAAGCGAAAGCCAGGCCAGTCCCGGGGAATCCGTGGGTCCACTTCAAGCCGATCCCCTCTTTTCTTTAAACCCAGAAACCCTTCCAGGCCCAGGCGGTACATCACACTGCTAGATCCGGTGTACCACGTCCAGCCGCCTTGCCCGGTGAAAGGCGGGGCACCGTAAACGTCCGCCGCGACCACATACGGTTCTACCCGGTAGTGAACGGCTTTTTCAGAGGCGTCGGCGTGCAGGATCGGGTTCAGGAGCTGAAATAATTCAAAACCTTCCTCGATCTGTCCCAACCCGACCAGAGCCCAGGCAGACCACAGGGCAGCATGTGTGTACTGTCCACCGTTCTCGCGCACACCGGGAGGATAGCCTTTGATGTAACCAGGGTCGCGCAGGGTCTTGTCGAAGGGAGGGGTAAACAGCAGGACCAGCCGCTGACTGCGTCGCACCAGGCGCTCGGAGACCGACTGCATAGCCCGGGCGGCGCGCTGCGGGTCCCCGCCGCCGGAAAGGACCGCCCAGGATTGGGCGATTGAATCGATTTGACATTCCTGGTTCTCTGAGGAGCCCAGGGGAGAGCCGTCATCATAAAAAGCGCGCAGGTACCATTCGCCGTCCCAGGCGCTGTGTTCGATGGCCTGGGCCAGGTCGGAGGCACGCTGGCGATAGTCGGCGGCTTGCTCGCTACGCCGCTCACACAGGTCGGCAAAGCGGTTGAGGGTGCTATAAAGAAACCAACCCAGCCAGGTGCTCTCGCCGCGGCCATCAATCCCCACCCGGTTCATACCGTCATTCCAATCCCCGCCACCCATCAAGGGCAGGTTGT
>MGOK01000055.1:9346-9549 GCA_001795335.1 Chloroflexi bacterium RBG_19FT_COMBO_55_16 | reverse complement strand
CACATCCATAAGATAGGCAAAACGGGCGTAATCCGTGAGCACGCGGGAAAAACCGATCTGCTTCCCCTGATAGTAGAGGCCAAAACAGAGCGAGTGCTCGATGGTTTTCTTCACCAGGTGTCGCGGGATACCCTTGGCCCAATAGGAGCGGTTTGCCAGGAAATCGTGAATGATTGTCAGGTCCAGCCTTGCCGGGTCGGTGC
>MGOK01000055.1:8746-9214 GCA_001795335.1 Chloroflexi bacterium RBG_19FT_COMBO_55_16 | reverse complement strand
AGAGCGCGGCGGCGCATCTCGTGCAGCAGGGTCGTCATGAGCCGCGCCCCGGAACAACCCAGAGGATGCCCCAAAGCGATCGCCCCGCCGTTAACGTTGGTGATCTCATGGCGTAAGCCGAGCTCCTTCATCACCGCCAGCGCCTGCACGGCGAAGGCCTCGTTCAGCTCGACCAAGCCGATATCGGCGATGGTCAACTCGGCTCGGGCCAGGGCTTTGCGCGTAGCGGACACCGGGCCATAGCCCATCGTACGCGGCTGGACACCGGCGGCCGCTGCAGCGACGAAGCGCGCCAACGGCTTTAGCCCCAATTCCTTAGCTTTATCAGCGCTCATCAACAGCAACGCCGCGGCCCCATCGTTCAGACCGGAGGAATTGCCGGCCGTTACCGAGCCGTCCTTGCGAAAGGCAGCCCGCAAGCGGGCCAGGGATTCCAGGCTGGTGTCGCGCCGCGGGCGCTCATCGGTG
>MGOK01000055.1:0-8733 GCA_001795335.1 Chloroflexi bacterium RBG_19FT_COMBO_55_16 | reverse complement strand
GATCTCCTTTACGCTGCGGGACTGGCACCGGCGCGATCTCCTCTGCAAACTTGCCGGAATCGATGGCGGCAATCGCCCGGCGATGACTATCCAGAGCAAAGGCATCCTGCTCTGCGCGCGAGATATGTGTTTCAGCAAAGATGTTTTCGGCGGTCTCGCCCATCGACTCGGTACCGTATAGCTCCTGCATCTTGGGATTGGGGTAACGCCAGCCCAGGGCGGTGTCCCAGGCGGTCAGGTTGCCAAAGGAGAAGGGCTGCTCGGCCTTGGCAATAGAGTAAGGAGCGCGCGACATGCTCTCTACCCCCCCGGCGACATAAACGTCGCCCTCTCCAGCACGGATGGCGCGCGCCGCCTGGTTGACAGCCACCAATCCCGAGGCACACAGGCGATTAACCGTCACAGCCGCCACCTCGACGGGGAAACCGGCCAATAAGGTCGCCATGCGGGCCACGTTGCGGTTGTCCTCGCCGGCCTGGTTGGCGCAGCCCAGGTATACCTCCTCCACGATCGCCGGTTCGATGCCGGTGCGTTCGATGAGGACTTTTAATGCGTGCGCAGCCAGGTCGTCAGGGCGAACCGGGGCCAGGGCGCCCCCCAAAGCGCCGATGGGGGTGCGAATGGCGTCGATGATGACTGCTTCGGGCATGGGGTTCTCCTAAATTTAAAACGTAATGCTTAATACGTGACCCAATTTCCGGGAATTGTTCTCTCTACACGATATGCATTTCGATTCTACCACCTCACTGATCTACACGTGCTGCTCGAGTCTCTCTTATCCAGCGTAACCCATCGCCAACCAAAGACTTTTATGATAATTTGGACACGGATGTCCATGGGCGATTAATTCTCAGGATATACTTAACATCCATGAGATCTAGCGCTTCGTCGACCACTCAATATGACTGAATTGACATTACTACTCTCGCCCCTCTAATCTCTATTCTCAATCAAACAAGGAAATTACGGAAATGGACAATCAACCAGTGTTCGATATCGATCGCAAACTCAACAAAGACGACCTGATCCTCATTACCGGCGCTGGCGGTTTTATCGCCGGGGCACTGGTCAGGTATTTCCACGACCTGGGATACTCCCGCATCCGGGCGATTGACAAAAAGCCGCTCCCGGAATGGTACCAGAAGGTGCCTGGCGTCGAAAACCTGTCTTTGGATCTGAGTAGTCGAGATAACTGCAAACGGGCCTGTGAAGGCGCGGTTGAAGTGTACAACTTGGCGGCTAACATGGGCGGGATGGGTTTCATCGAACGCTTTCGGGTCGAGTGCCTGCGCAGCATCCTGATCAACACTCACATGATCGAAGCCGCTTACCAGGCCGGGATAGAGAAATATTTCTTCTCATCGTCTGCTTGCGCATATAACACGGAGCTGCAGAAAGACCCCCATGCACGTGCCTTGAAAGAATCGGACGCCTACCCGGCAATGGCCGAAAGGGGCTATGGCTGGGAAAAATTGATGTCGGAAATCTTCTGCGAGGAATATTGGGCGGAACGGGGTCTGAAGACCTTTATCGCTCGCTTCCATAATGTTTACGGCCCTCAAGGCACCTGGGACGGCGGACGTGAAAAAGCGCCGGCAGCACTCTGCCGGAAAGTGATCGAGGCCAAGGACAGCGGGGATCTCGAGATCGAAATTTGGGGAGACGGCAACCAGACGCGCAGCTTCATGTACATCGACGACTGCCTGAAAGGCATCGATCGGATTATGCACTGCAACGACTTAATTGCTTCTCCAATTAACCTTGGTTCGAGTGAACTTGTCTCGATCAACGATCTGGTTAGCCTGATTGAAGAAATAGCTGGGGTCAAGCTGGCGCGCTCGTATGACCCCCACGCGCCCCAGGGCGTCGCCGGCCGCAACAGCGATAACACGCGGATCAAGGAGATCTTAAACTGGGAGCCTGACACTCCGCTGCGCGCTGGCCTGGCAAAGACCTATGCCTGGATCGAGCGGCAGTACGCCGATCGTAAAGCCGGCAAGAGAACGGTCAGCTGATGGTTCCGATACCCTATCGCCTGGCGTTGGCCGGGGGGTGGATCGATCAACCCTTTGTCTCCAAACTCAACCCGTCGCCGCCAGGTTCAATGGTCGTTGTCTCCTTGGTTCCAGAGTTTCGCTACATGGATCGCTGCGGCATGGCGATCAGCACGCGCAACGTCGCCATGGAAATTTGGAACGGCAGCCTGCCGGATGGAGATCCAGCGCAACTCGTGCGCGAGTTGTATGCCGCCGAAAATAAAGACAAACCAGAGCCCTCGGGGTCACAGGATATGGTCGGCCTGATTTACCCCGGTATCAGCCGCATCGATTACGATTACACCCACGAGGGAGGTATATACCCTGTGCATGTGGAAGGCAACAACGATCCTGAGATTGCCCATTGGTTGGAGAAAGTTCTCTGTGTCATCCCGGTCGCTCCCCGCCCCGAGGGATACAACCCGCTCACCGAAAAGAACCTGGACAGAGATTGGATCCATAGATTGGGACAATCAGGCAAAGATTGCTTTACCGCCATCCTGGCCAGAGACCTGGTTGCCCTGGGTGCCTCCCTCAATGAGTGCATGCTGTGCTGGGAAACGATCCTGCCCAACACGGTGAGGCACCCCACGCTCACCATTGACCTGCTGGCTATCCTGGGCTACTACCAATCCAGGTATGCCGGGGCTATGTATTCCGGCTGTGGCGGCGGATACCTTCTCGTCGTATCAGACCAACCCGTGCCAGGGTCCTTCCGCGTGAACGTAAGGATTGCTTAAAGTGGGTGATAATCCGAAAAAAGTCGTCGTTATTGGCGGTTTTGACGATCTCAGGTCCATGCAAGTACGCTTCCTGGAGGAAGCCTCGAAGTTAGGCGAAGTGCACGTCTTGCTGTGGTCGGATGAGACTTTCCGTATCATGGAAGGGAGATCCCCTAAGTTCCCGTTGAAAGAGCGTTTATACCTGCTACAAGCCCTACACTATGTCCAGCAGGTCTCGGTTATCACAGAGCAAATCGATCGGGACACCTTACCATCGGTAGCAGATATCGATCCGCAGCTCTGGGTGGTAGAGGAGAGAGATGATCATGTCCAGAAGCGAGCCTCCTGCGAGAGGCGCGGGGTAGCGTACCACGTTTTGAAGGAAGCCGATTTGAGAGGCTTCCCAGCTATGCAATTCGACCTCTATACACCACCATCGGCGCGCAAGAAAGTGATCGTGACCGGCTGTTTCGACTGGTTTCACTCAGGCCACGTCAAATTCTTTGAAGAGGTGTCCACATTGGGCGATCTGTACGTTGTCGTTGGGAATGACGAGAATGTCAGGTATCTGAAGGGAGAAGGACACCCTTTGTTTAGGCAGGATGAACGCCGGTATATGGTTCAATCCATCCGTTACGTCAAACACGCTTTGATTTCCAGCGGAAACGGTTGGTTGGATGGTGAGCCGGAAATCGACGCGATCAAACCGGATATTTACGCAGTGAATGAAGACGGCGACAAGCCGGAGAAACGGGAATTCTGCGCTCAGCGCGGGTTGGAGTACGTTGTGTTGAAACGAAAACCAAAGGAAGGGCTCCCCAGAAGAGAAAGTACGGTCTTACGTGGGTTCTGAGCCACCATTTATTGAAACTTCCTCTTGACAATTGGCGCGAAATTCTCTACAATGACTGATGAAATCGATTTCATAGCCCAATATTCTCGATATTGTTAAGTTAGTCACTCAAATATCGCCGTTCTTCGCTGGTCAGTCTTCAACTTCCAGGAGAAGCAATTGACCACTATCGCTGATGTCGCCAAGCGAGCTGGCGTATCCACGGTGACCGTGTCCCGGGTCATCAACAGCGCCAGCAATGTTTACCCCGCCACGCGTGATAAGGTGGAGCGGGCGATCAGAGAGTTACATTATGTGCCAAACAGCGCCGCGCGCAGCCTGCGCTCCAAGCGGACTAACGCCATCGCCCTGTTGGTGCCGGATATTACCAACCCCTTCTGGACCACGGTGGCACGCGGCGTGGAAGATGCGGCCCAAAGCGGGGGATATTCAATTCTACTGTGCAACACCGACGAAGATCCAGCCAAACAACTACATTACCTTGATGTAGTCACTAGCCAGCGTGTCGACGGTGTGATCATCGCCCCTTACAGTGCCAATGCTCGCAAACTCAAAAGGCTGCGGGAGCGGGAGATCACAACGGTAGTGGTTGACCGGCGCATCCAGGGCTGGGAGGTCGACACGGTGATCGGCGATTCGATCTCCGGCGCACGTGCCCTGGTCAAGCATTTAATCGACCTGGGTCACCAGCGGATTGCCGTGCTCTCTGGGCCACAGAACACATCTTCGGCTGAGGATCGCGTCACCGGCTACACCATTGCCCTGACCGAGGCCGGGATTCCAATTGACCTGCGCATGATCCGGCGCGGCGAGTTTAAAACCTCCTCCGGAGAGACGTTAACCTATCAGCTCCTGGACGATGGCTTACGACCAACGGCCATCTTTGCGACAAATAATTCGATTGCTCTGGGGGTGGTCGACGCGGTAGACCAACGTGGTCTGCGGATTCCACAGGATATTGCCCTGGTCAGTTTCGACGACATTCCTCATCTCTCGCATATTTTCCCGTTCTTGACCGTGGCAGTGCAACCCGCATATGAAATGGGGATCAAAGCTGCTCAGCTACTTCTCAGCCGGTTGAAGGGCGAACCAGACAGCCAGCCCTGTCATATTGTGTTGCCGACTTGCCTGATCGTGCGCTATTCCTGTGGCGGCAAGCCCGATGATCTCAATCTGCCGTTCAGGAAAGACATCCTGCCAGAAAAAAAGGTGCCCGTGCAGCCGCTAAGTCTAGAGGAGAGACGGGAACTCTTGCGCCGCATCCCTGGACTAAAGCTGCCGTTTTATTGCTAGAAAGGAGGTGAGAGCGAATCACACATGAACGTGGTCGATCCACACTACTTGGACTCCGTGGCTTTCGGCCACGGACTCAACCCAGGTCTAAACCCTATTTTGGATCTGGGAAAAAACATCCGAGGGAGAAGGCATTCTGTCTGCTCCCCGCAAGTCTAGACAATCCTAGGAGGAGTTTGTCATGAAATCCAAGCTTTATTTTGTCATCGCGACGCTGGTGGCCCTCGCCATGCTGCTCGCTGCTTGCGCTCCAGCAGCAACCCCTGAAAAGGTTGTGGAGACGATCGTGGTCAAGGAAACGGTCGTACAGGAAGTGCCGGGCGGTACCGAGATCGTGGAGGTGGAAAGAGTGGTCACTCCCACGCCCGAGGCAAAGCCCTTCGCAGGCGTGACCGTCGATGTGCTGACTTTCACCGGCCCGCAGATCGCCGAGCCGCTCCAGCGGCGTGCTCCTGACTTCGCCGCCCTGACCGGCGCCCAGGTTAACGTGACCGTCGTGCCCTTCAACGAACTCTACCAGAAGATCCTGACCGACATGGCGACCGGCACGAACGCCTTTGACGCCTTCGTGTTCGCCCCGCAGTGGATGGTCGACTACATCACCCCCGGGTATATGGAAGACCTGACCGACCGCGTGGCGGCTGACCCGGCGATCCAGTGGGACGACATCGCCCCCTTCTTCCGCGACTTCAGCGCCACCTTTGGCGGCAGCATCTACACCATCCCGCTGGACGGCGACTTCCACATGGTCTACTACCGCACCGATCTGCTGGCGCAGGAAGGCCTGCAACCACCCGAAACATGGGACGACTATCTGGCGATCGCCAAAACCTTCCAGGGCAAGGACCTCAACGGAGATGGCGACCCGGATTATGGCTCCTGCATCTCCAAGAAGCGCGGCGCGCAGGCTTACTGGTTTATCTCCGACTTCGCAGCTACAATGATCCAAAGCCAGGGTACCTCCCAGGGTACTTTCTTTAACACAGAGACCATGGAGCCCCTGGTGATGAACGATGCCTTCAAGAAGGCGTTGGAACTCTACAAGGAGACCACCCTTTATGGCCCGCCAGATGAATTGAACCTGGACGTCGGCGATACGCGCAGCCTGTTTACTTCTGGCCGCTGCGCCCTGTCAATGGACTGGGGCGATATTGGCCCGCTGGCGATCGACCCGGAGACCTCCACGGTGCAGGACAAGGTCGGCGCTGTGATCACCCCCGGCTCGAAAGAGGTGCTGGATTGGACGACTGGCACGCTGGTGCCCTGTGACGCCACCACCTGTCCGTATGCCATCAATGGCGTGAATCACGCCCCGTTCGCCGCCTATGGCGGCTGGTCGGGCGGCATCAACGCCGGCGCTGACGACCTGACTAAGGACGCGGCTTACGCCTTCTTCTCCTACATGAGCCAACCGGCGCAAGCTAACGTGGATGTGACTATCGGCAAGACCGGCTTCAATCCCTACCGCACCTCGCAGTTCCTCAACCGCCAGGCGTGGGTGGAAGCTGGGATGAGCCCCACCGCGGCCAGCGACTACCTGGGCGCCATCGAAGGCAGCCTGGCCAGCCCGAACATGGTGTTGGATCTGCGTGTCCCGCAGAACCAGCGCTACCAGGGAGTCGTCCTGGATACCGCAGTTAGCCAGTACCTGGCTGGCGAGATCACCGTAGACCAATGCATGCAGCAGATCTATGACGGCTGGCAAGCGATCACCGATGAACTCGGGCGAGAAGCGCAACTGGCAGCCTATCAAGGCACGCTCGGCGTCACGAAGTAGTACCTTGATATTAGCATCCTGAGGGCGGATGCCCTCCCCCCTGCCCCTCTCCCAAAACCTGTCCTGAGCGCAAGCCAGGGATTGGGGGAGGGGTAAAAGGAATTTCGGGGTTTTCGGGCGGGTGATAGCCGCCCGAAAACCCCAACCAACGACTTCCTAGGGGAAAGACAGATGTCAACTGAACAAGAATCCACCGTCTTAAACCAACCAGGGGAAGGCGCGGCAGCTGCCCCACCTCAAGCCAGCCATTTTCTGCACGTCCGCTCCCGGGCAGATCGGCTGGCAAGCAGCGTGTTTATCCTGCCAGCGGTGCTGGTCGTGCTTTTCCTGGCAATTTTCCCTCTAATCATCTCGCTTTATCTGTCCCTCTCTCGTTTTAAATTCGTCAAAGGCGGCTTTGAGATTAAATTTGTCGGCCTGGCCAATTATCAAAAACTGTTTTTCGGCCTCGAGAAAACACACTTTCTGGGATTGTTGGCCCCTCCTTCGTTGATCGGTTGGCTGGTATTCGCCAGTATTATTGCCCTGTTGCTCTTCACCCTGTTCCGAGGGTCTCTCGCCCGCAGAGCCAGCGCTCGCAGCCTGCTCGGCAATGTCCTGGTTTTTCTTTTTATCGCAACGCTGGGCTGGATCGTCGTTTCAACCCTCAGCGCGCCAGGTCGCCCGGGAACCCTGGTGGTCACCTTAATTTATGTGTTCGTCGGCATCTTCTTTCAGTATTTTTTAGGGCTCGGCCTGGCCCTTCTGGTGACCCAGCATATCCCTGGGCGGCGGTTCTTCCGGGTCATCTTTTTAATCCCGATGATGATCACCCCCGTCGGCATTGCCTATATGTTCCGCATGCTGGTCGATACCGACAAAGGCCCGTTTGAGCCGATCTGGCAAGCTCTGGGGCTGGGAATGTTCTCCTGGGTCAATGACCCCTGGGGGGCGCGCGCTGCAACCATGATCGGCGATATCTGGCAGTGGACGCCTTTCATGTTTATCGTGCTGCTGGCAGCCATAGAAGGACAATCCGTCGAACTGATCGAGGCGGCCCGGGTGGATGGCGCCAACCGCTGGCAGGCTTTCTGGAACATCACCTTACCGCAAATCTTGCCGGTCACCACGACCCTGATCCTGATCCGCATGATCGAGGCCTTCAAGATCATCGACCTGCCGAATGTTTTGACCAACGGTGGGCCAGGCACGGCGACCGAGTCATTAACGCTGCAAGCCTTCATCGCCTGGCGTTCACTTGACCTGGGCGGGTCCGCGGCGATCGCTTATACCCTGCTGTTCCTGGTCACTTTTATCGGCATATCCTACGTCAACCTGGTCCGGCGGCGTGTTACGGGAGAATTCTGATGCTGAAATCTTTTTTCCGGCGCAAAAGCCTTTCCGCCCCATCGCCAGCCGAGATGGTGTTCATATATCTGGCTCTGATCATCTGGGCCATCGTGTGTTTGTTCCCCATCTATTGGCTCGTGACTACCTCTTTCAAACTACCAATAGATGTGAATACCGGGCCATTTTACATTCCCTTCGTCGATTACAAACCGTCCCTGCACGCCTGGCAATACATCCTGGTTGGGGACTTAGCCAACGACACCAGAAGAAACTACTTGAACACCGCCATCGTTGCGCCGGTCAGCGCTGGCCTGGCCCTATTATTAGGCACCCTGGCTGCCTATGCCCTGATTCGATTTGAATACCGGCCACGTCTGGGCGCCATTTTCACCTTCATCGGCTGCCTGGCATTGGCCATCTTCGCCATTACCCTGGGCGCGCCCTGGCAGATCACTATCGTCGCCGCCCTGGTCTTGTTCGTTATCTTGTTGCAAACGATTGGGCGGCGGTTTAAGCGATCCTTAGGGAACAACGACATCGCCTTCTGGTTGATCTCGCAGCGCATGTTGCCGCCCGTGGCGGTGGTCATCCCCATCTATATCTTGTTCCAGCGTATGGCCCTGCTGGATACCCGCGCAGCCCTGATCATCACCTACCTGGCAGTCAACCTGCCGATCGTGGTCTGGTTGATGCGTGACTATTTCCAGACCATCCCGATCGAGC
>MGOK01000054.1:8704-9710 GCA_001795335.1 Chloroflexi bacterium RBG_19FT_COMBO_55_16 | reverse complement strand
ATAAACGAATAAATAATTTCCGAAGATATTTTATCATCTTTGTCCATTATCAAAGATGCGGTGTCACGCATCTGGTCAAATGCGTAAAACCGCATCAGGAGACTTTCGCCCTCCAAGTCTCTCTAGCTCATCCTGTCGAACTGGCCTCAGGGCGAGGTCTAGGTTTTCGTGCTCCGTCCGTGGGTTCTATCGGTGGACCTTAGCGTCGACATCATGGTCGGCGAAGTACGGGCGCCAGGGGCCGCTGCCAGCGATGAATGGCTGCATCACGGCGCGCTCTGCCTGAATGGTGTGCACCAGGTCGTGGGCCGCCCATTCGTGGAGCATCTGCTCCAGGGTCACGGATCCCAGTTCGCTGTGGCGTGCGGTGCGGCTGAGATCCGTTTCGGCCACCTGGGCCAGGGCCTCCAGGCTACGCGCCCGCATCCGGGCAAAGGATGCGGCGATTTCATCTGGCCATGGGTTCGCATCCATCGCTATCCCCTGGGTGTCTGGGTTAAAGGCCTCGAGATCCCGCCCCGCCAGGAATGCCTGGACGCGCGGCGGAAAGACCCATTGCTCGGTATCCAGCAGGTGCAGCAGGCACTCCAGCGCCGACCATTCCTTGGGCGCGGGCGGTCGGGTCAACAACTGGACCGGCAAGGTTTCGGCCAGGCTTTTCCAGCGAGATGGGGTGGTGGACAAGATCGCTTTAACCTTTAACAACATTTCGTTCATGTGTTACCTCCATCTGGATTCGGCTTAGCAGCGCATTCCAGGCCGCTGCGCTTGCCTTTTGCACCAAGGCCCTCAAGATATTATTTCCGCTCCTTTTAGTACCCGCAGCGCTCGCAGCGTGATCCATTCGCTGGGTTGGCTTTTCGCCTGGCAGATCGCCGGTTATGGCGCGCGCCTGCCACTCGAAGGCCGCTTCAACTCGGGGGTCATCACTGAAGCCCAGGCGTCCCAGCGGATATAGGAAGAGACCGTTCAGGCAGTGGACGGCTGTGCTGGGCACTGGCGGAAG
>MGOK01000054.1:227-8491 GCA_001795335.1 Chloroflexi bacterium RBG_19FT_COMBO_55_16 | reverse complement strand
TTCTTTGGCCTGGAGGACTTCGGTGTTGTCCTCAGGCTGGCCCAGTAGCTCGCGCAGGGCAAAGTAGCGCACGCCGGGGTTATCGAGGTCGTCTTCGAGCAGCCAGGGGAGGGGAGTGCCGTTCAGCATTTGAGAGTTATTGGGTGGGTAGTTGAAATTTTCATGGCAGCGGAGGGGCGTCTGCTTTGGCCTTTGCGACGATCTCGATATAGGTAGCCACCTGGCGCGTCACCCAGGCCACACCTTCCTTCTTCACCATCTCGTAATCGAAGAAATTGCGCGCCCCGGAGATGGCGCAGGCACCGCAGTGTATGTACTCGGCGGCATTTTCGAGGCTGATCCCTCCCGAGGGGATCAAGTTCATCTCGGGGAAGACCATCTTCAAGTTGGTCAAATACTTCGGCCCGCCGAGCGCGGCAGGGAAGATCTTGACCATGTCTGCCCCGGCCTCCATCGCTGCCAGACACTCGGTGGCTGTGAAGGCCCCCGAATAGCAGGCGGCGCCATAGCGCCGGGCCGTGGCGATCACCTCTGGACGGAAAGCTGGCGAGACGATCACGCTCACGCCAGCCAGGATCGCTGCCCGGGCCGTCGCTGCGTCCAGCACGGTGCCGGCCGCAACCAGCACCTCCCCTTTGAACTGCGCGGAGATCGCCTTGAAGTGCTCCAGGGCGCACGGCGTTGTCATGGTGATCTCAACCACCCGCGCCCCCCCGGCGTGCATGGCGTGGATATAGGGAATGACGTCGTCCTCGTCTTTGATCTTGATCGCCGGCAAGACACCGGTGTGTTTTGTCCAGTATATGGCGCGTTCGCGCAGGTTCATTTCATCGATCATATTCTTTTTTATCCCTGTAGAACCGTCTCCCAATTTACCTTCTGGGTACCAAACTATACCCTTCCTCCAGCAAAGCTTCCACATCCTGCGGCGAGACAGTCGCCACATCCCCTTCGAGGGTGTGAGCCAGGGCGCACAGCGCGTCGCCGAAATCCAACGCATACTGGAGATCACCCTTTTCCAGGTAACCGTAGAGCAGCCCGGCGAAGAAGGCGTCCCCGCTGCCGAACTGGTCGACAACTTCGAATTCAAACCGCCGTCCGGAATACTTTTGGTCTCCCTGCAACCCAAGGCTCCACCAGCTACCGCGCTGCAAGCCGTCCATCTCCCGGTAGGTCAGGCTGACAATGGCGCAACCGAACTCGTCCCTGTAAGTGGAGAGCAGCTGCTCGTCGTTCCCCTGGTAACCAAACACCTTCTCGGACACCGAACGGTTGGTCACCAGGATTTCGACCTGGGGCAGGATCTGGCGGTAGAACGCCAATGCCTCACCTGGCGCCCATAAGCTTTCGCGATAGTTCACGTCGAAACACAGGCTACAGCCGGCTTGCTTAGCGGCTCGAATGTATGCCAGGGTAGCCTGCTGGCAGCCGGAGTTGAGCGCAGGGAAAATACCGTCCAGATAAGCCAGGCGCGCCCCCTCCAGCAGCCTGGGCCAATCGAAATCCTCTGGGGTGGTCCTGCTGGCTGCGCTCCCTGCGCGGTCATATAAATGGGTCAATCTGCGTGGCGCGGCGCTGAATTCCACGAAGACCATGCCGATCTTGGCGCCCTCCAACTTGACTTGCGACATGTCCACGCCATAAGAGTCGCCCAGCGATAGGGCGAGCCATCCCAGCTCGTTGTCCGGAAGTTTGGTGAGCAGGCGGGTTTTCTTGCCTAATGCGGCCAGGTTGGCAGCGATATTGAACTGCGCCCCACAGGCGCGCAGCTCGAACGCAGTCGCCCGCCTTAACCGCTCATACTTCGGCGGGGACAGGCGCAGCATCATTTCGCCGAGAGAAATCAGATCGATGGGCATTTTGCGAAAAACGACGAATGACGAAAGACGAAACGCGGAATGCGAAATGCGTAATAATACATCTTACGAATTACGTTTCACCTTTAACGCCCTTTTCGTCTTGCTTAAAATCAGTCAACCACTCGCTGTCCCACAGGCTGGGGAAAGCGTTCTTGACGTAAGGGTGTGCGGCGATTACGCTCTCGTTCAGCTCGACACCGAGCCCTGGCTTTTCCGGCAAGATGAACTCGCCTTTTTGCAGTGGATTCCACCCGCAGACCAGGTCGTCCCGCCAGGGGACGTCAAACTCGCCGAAGGCTTCCTGGATCATGAAATTCGGCGTGCTGGCCGCGAAATGCAGGGCAGCGGTCAGGGCGACCGGGCCAACCGAGCAGTGCGGTGCGACTCGCAGGTCCTGGGCGGCAGCCAGGGCGGCGATCTTCTTGCTGATCGCGATCCCGCCACAATGGGCGATGTCCATCTGCACCACGTCGCAGGCGCGCAGATTGATCAGGCGGTAGAAGTCCGCCAGAGTATACAGGCGCTCTCCGGCGGCGATCAGGCCGGTCACTTGCTTTTTGACCTCTGCTAATAGGTCGAGGCTATCCGGCGCGACCGGTTCTTCCGACCAGGTAGGAGCATAGCGCTCCAGGCGGCGGATCATGGATAACGCTGTACCGACCGACAGGCGGCCATGATACTCGATCATCAAGCCAATCCGCGCCCCGACTGCCTCTCGAATTGCGGCGACCATTTCTTCGGCCAGATCGGCCTCAGCTACATCCAGGTCCTTCCAGGCAATGCCGAATGGGTCGAACTTGAGCGCTCGGTAGCCGCGCCGGACGGCTTCCCGGGCCAGTTCGGCGTATTCTTTGGGGTTGCGCGCCCCGCCGTACCAGCCATTGGCGTAAGCCGGGAGGTGCTGGTGGTAGCGCCCGCCGATTAATCGATATACCGGCTGGTTGCAGGCTTTGCCAATGATATCCCACAAGGCGATCTCCACCCCGCTGATGGCAGTCATAACCGTCGCGCCGCCCTGGTATTGGTCGCGCACCATCTCGCCGACGATGGCTTCAATGTCGAACGGGTCGCGTCCGATCACCCGCCCTGCTACCCACTCATGGCACAGTGTCTCGACTGTCTTCTCCTGCCACTCCAGGGAGGCCTCACCAACGCCTGTCAGCCCACTGTCAGTGTGCAGCCGGATGAACAGGTAATTGCGCAGGCCGGCGTTGGTCAGGAAGGTTTCGAAGTGAGTGACTTTCATTTCTTTGTTAAGAAGGCACGCGCTTCCTCGTCTGACGGTTGCGGGTCGAGCGGTAGCCGCACGACTTCCTGGCGGTACATCGATAGGTGGGCAGCGACATTGATCTCGTAAGCCCGGTGCCCGTCCCAGCCGGTGACCAGCGGTCGATCGGTCCCCCGGATCGCCTGGCAGAAGTTCTCGATCATCCCCATGAACCCACCGAACTCTTCGTCGAAGATCAATGTATTTGGAATGATCGGCCGCCAGTGCTTGGCCGGGCCTTCCTCCTCATCGTACAGGATCAATTCAAACTGGTCTTCGACAGCCAGCCAGCGTTTGTTGCCGTAGACTTCCACTCGTTCCCACGGCTTGAAACTCAGGGCGGTCGCCGAGCTGTAGACGTTTCCGACTGCCCCGCTGGAGAACTCCAGGTTGATCGAAATGTTGTCGACCGGATAATTGAGCTTGTTGCGGTCGTATTTGTTGACGCCCAGGGCGTAGACGCTGGTGACGTCCCCCATCAGGTAGCGGGTGATATCGAAGATGTGGATCGTGCCTTGCTCCAGGATCCAGACGTAATCGTAACCCAGGTTAAACTTGGCGACGTACAGAGCCGGGTCTTTCACCGGGCCTTGTACGATAAATTTCTTAGCCCAGCGATAAGGCGGTGAGTAGCGCTTGTTGGCTACAGTCATCAGCACCAGGCCTTTCTCGTCAGCCAGCTTGCACATGGCTTCGGAATGAACCAGCGAGCGAGTGATCGGCTTCTCGACCAGCACTGGCAGGCCGCGTTCCAGGCAGGCCATCGTGTGTTCGTAGTGCAGATCATCCGGGGAGGCCACGATCACACCATCGAATTCTTCCTCGGCAAGCATCTTGGCGTAATCCTTGTACCAGCGGCAACCGTACAACTCGGCTACTTTCTTCCCGTCGCGCTCGTCGCGTTTGGAGACTGCTGGCACTTCGATCTGCTCCCAGATAGTCCGCAGGCGCCAAATTGCCGGCAGGTGCTTAGACTGCGTCCCCCCGCCAGCGGCGATGATGCCCAGCTTTACTTTTTTGCGCGCCGCGCGCTCCTCATCATAACCCACTCCGTAAACGTCACCTAGATCGAAGGCGCGCTTGTATGGGGTGTGTCCAAATGTGTCTTCAAGCATGAAGTCAGCCTCCTAGGATCCGTTTTATCCTTTGCCGGAAGGCGGCAATCTCGGTGGCTCCGTCCAGGATGCCTACCTCCAGGTCGTATTGGCGTCGGTCTCCCGGCTCCAGCCAGATCAGCTCACCAGCTGCCTCGACCTGTTCCCGGCCAAAGCCGTTGCTGCACGGCTCGATGCCAACGGCGTACTGGCCTTCGCCCATCATACGCCATTCGATATAGTTTGGCATTTGCCATTGGTTGTAAACCACGTACAGGCCGCGCCCCTGGCCGCCGTTGAGCGACGGGTTGACGATCGCCACCGGTACACTCCCGTCAGCCTCGGCGACCATGTGGTGCTGGAAAGTCTGCTGCACCCAGTTTTTCGTCGGCTGGATGAAGTGGCGGTATTCATTGCGTGGGTCAGTTACGTTCCCGAATAACACATCTGGGGGGTGTTCGGGCGAGAAGGGGGCGATCAGCTCAGAGCCGTCATCCACGATGGGGAAGCCGGCATTAATGTGGTACAGGTACATGTGAGTTGTCCGCAGGAAGCCGGCGTTCTCGATCATATCCTGCATGAAGAAACGCTTTTCCCCCAGCTGGCAACTATAGCGGCGTGTCAGGCGCAGGTTCTCGCCATAAGTCTGGGCTTGTGTCACTTCGCCCACCGCTTCCAGGAGGCATTCGTCGCCCTGCCAGCGCTCGCCGTAGCTGAGCAGCTTGCCGGGGGTCAACGCCACCCGGTCGTGAACGCCGTAGCGGTCGGTTGGACGGGCGGGGAAGTTGTAATGGCTAACATCGGCCTCTTCCGGATTGCCGATGTGCAACATGCCACAGGTGTTGTTAAACCCCCCCAGGGCCGTGCGTAGCCAGCCGAACTCGTCCTGTCCTTCGAAGTACCATGGTCCAGCCAACTGGGTGGGCGGAATCCAGGCTAGCGATTCCCCCTGGTATTCAGCGTAGCCGACATCCATGCCGCGTTCGATGGCCACTTTGAAGGTTAGTCCGCTGCCAGTGCGGAACTCCAGGATGCGCACGCCGCGCGCCGGACCGTCTTCAAATGCCAGCAGCTGCACGCCGCCGACCTGGGAGATGTGGCCCACCCGCCTCAATAATTGCTCACGCGTATAGGGTTTTCCAAACAGGTTGGGCATTGGGATACCTCATTGGATTGTCCTGGTGCGCCGGGGTCCTACGCTCAGCGAAGGAGCTGCGAAGAGATCTCTTTAGCAGCTGAGGCGGTTGGCATGGTCTCCGCCAGCATGCGGCGGCTGGTTACCTCGACGAACAAGGCGATCAGGATCACCATTCCCTTGTAAAAATAAAAATATGCGTCTCGCAAGCCCATCGTGCTCAGCCCGTTGTTGAGCAGGGCCAGGAAAAGCACGCCGAAGATCGTCATCCTCAAGCCGCCCTCGCCACCGGCTAGCTTATTGCCTCCGATGATCACAGCAACGATCGCGTCCAACTCTAGTCCGAAGACCGCGTTCGGCTCCGCTGCGCCCATGCGCGCCATGGTGATGACCGAGGCTATGCCTACCAAAAATCCGCTGAAAAGAAAGATACCGATCTTATACAGGTCAGTGCGCACCCCAGCCTCTTTGGTCGCCAGCTCATCGCCGCCGATGGCATAGGTGTAGCGGCCCAGGCGAGTCTTATTCAATAGCAGGGAGCCGAGCAAATATGCCAGCAAGATCAACACCATGGGTGGGGAAATTAATCCGAGGAAGCGGTCATTCATAAACCCAACCAGCGGGCTCTGGATCACGATCGAGGCTTTCTCGGTCAGGGCTAACGCCAGGCCGCGCGCCCAGATGTATGCAGCCAGGGTGACGATCACCGGGTTAATGTCCGACTTGGCGATCAGGATGCCGTTGAACAAACCGATGGACAGCGTAGCGGCGAAACCAGCGATTAAAGCGATGACAATGTTGTTGGTTGCCCGAAAGGCTAACCCGATCACCACACTTGACAGGGCAATGGCCGAACCGGGTGACAGGTCCAATACCCGGGAGATGATGCCAAAGGTCACACCGACTGCCACGATCGCCAGGGCTGCGTTCTGCTCCAGGATGTTCTGCAGATTGGAAAGCGTCAGAAAATTATCGTTGACCACAGCAAAGATGATCACCATGATGACTGTCATCATGGCCAGGCTGAACCGCTGAAAGAGGTGGCCGATTGCTTGACGGAGTTTCATTCGCCGGTCCATACGCAATACCTCCTAATCTCCTTTACCTGGTCCGGCTCCGGCTGATCTGGTCCAACACCGCTGCACCCAGGATGATAAACCCGGTGACGGCGCGCTGGTAATGGGCAGAAATGCCCATTATGGTCATATAGTTCAGGATCATCGCCACGATGAACGCCCCCAGGATAGTCTTTTCCACCCGGCCTACCCCACCGGAAAGCTTTGTGCCACCCAAGATGACGGCGGTGATAGCTTCGAAAGTCAACCCCTGCCCAACGCCCGGGCTGATGGCTCCCAGCCGAGCGCTCATCAAAATGCCGCCAATGCCCGCCCCGAATGCGCACAGCACATACACCAGGATTTTCGTCTTAACTGTGGGGACGCCGCACAACCTGGCAGCCCGTTCGTTTCCGCCGATCCCATAGATATAGCGTCCCAGGATCGTCTTCTTCATCATGATCGCCGCGATAGCATAAAGAACAAACATCAGAACAGCCGGGATCGGGATCAACAGCCAGGTGGTAGCCTTGATGTAATCGAAGATGGGCTCGGTTACCCAGAGCCACGAGTTATTGATCCACAGGATCATCTGTCCCATGCCACGCACGGCGATCAATGTCCCCAGGGTCACGATCACCGGGCTGATGCCAACTTTCTCAATCAATAAACCATTCACCAGGCCTACCAGGGCAGCGGCCAGCAAGCCAGCCAGAATAGCCAGGCCGGTAGGCATGACCTGGTTGAAGATCAAGCCATTCATCGCTGCTGCACTGAACAGCACAATTGCTTCGACAGACAGGTCGATCCCGCCGATTAAGATGACCAGGGTCATGCCGATCGCCAGGATGGAAGTGATCGCCATCTGTCGCATGATATTTTGCATGTTCTGGACCGTAAGAAAATATTCGGCGGTCAGGCTGAAAATGATGAACAAGACCAGGGCGACCAACACGGTGCCCAGCCGCTCCATCCAGGCTGCAAAATGCTCAGTGAATGGGACTTTCTGAAGCGCCTGTTGTTTCGGTTGCGTAACTGCCATTACCCTTTCCACCTTGTCTGGAGTTGGCTGTCGCTCCTTGAATATTGGCTAACAGCACCTCTTCGCTGGCCTCATGATGGTTTAATTCGCGTACGATGGAGCCCTCATGCATCACCAATATACGGTCCGCCACACCAAGGATCTCAGTCAGATCCGGCGAAACGACGATAATTCCGCGCCCCTCGTCAGCCAGCGAGTCGAGGTAGCGGTAGATCTCGGCCTTCGCGCCCACGTCGATGCCACGCGTTGGCTCGATGAACATCAAGACCTCCAGGTCGCGCAATAGCCAGCGCGCCAGGATGCCTTTTTGCTGGTTGCCGCCGCTCAGTGTGCGCATCTTCGCCTCGGCAGAGCGCATCACCACGTTCACTTTTTCGACGATGCCCTGGACTGCCCGCTTCTCACGCAAATTCGTTAACAAGGGCAGCAGCTTCGATTGCAGGAACCTGGACAAGGAGGGCATGCTGATATTCTCCTTGACGCTCATGTCAAGGAACAAGCCCTCTTCTTTGCGGTTCTCGGTCAGCAGGCACAAACCCAGGTCGATCGCCTCTTCCGGCGAGGAAATGGTTACCTCTTTCCCATTCCGTTTGATCTTGCAACGTGAAACGCCTTCTTGAATGCCGTACAGGGCGCGCACCAGTTCGTTTTGTCCGGCGCCCAAGAGCCCGGTCAGGCCAAGGATTTCGCCGGATTTTAACTGGAAGTTCACTCCTTTCACCCGCTCGCCAATTATCAGGTCTTCGATTTCGAGCAGGATGCGCTGCCCGGTCAGCTGGTGGTCCACAAACTGGCGGTAGAAGCTTTCCACT
>MGOK01000054.1:0-179 GCA_001795335.1 Chloroflexi bacterium RBG_19FT_COMBO_55_16 | reverse complement strand
GTGATCGGCAGCGTCTTGATCACTTTACCGTTGCGCAAGATTGTGCCCCAGTTGCAATGTTCGACGATTTCTTTCAAGCGATGGGTAATGTGGATGATGGCGATATCCTGGGTCTTGAGCCGCTTCAATATCTCAAATAATCGCTCGGCGTTTTGTGGCGTCAGGGCCGCGGTTGGCTC
>MGOK01000053.1:11660-17953 GCA_001795335.1 Chloroflexi bacterium RBG_19FT_COMBO_55_16 | reverse complement strand
CCATTTGCGCGAAAAATCCCCTATTCGTCAGGGCTGCTAAAAAAAGATCGACAATCTACTTTGCACTTTCGTCGGTCACCCTTAACTTCATGGTAAGATAAAGTACTTCCAGTGCCATTCTCTGATTCTTTCGAAAATTCTTTGCACCTTAAAGCGTGGAAAACGAACATTTAATTGCCAAAGCAGGTGATCTAGCCCAGCTGGTCGGATTGAGCCATAAGAATTTTATCTTTCGCTTGACCCCCGGTGAACAACTACATACACATCGTGGCGTGCTCTATCATGATGACTTGATCGGTAAGCCATGGGGAAGTGAGGTCACCAGCCACCTGGGCAATCCTTTTTTCCTGTTGCAACCCGCCTTGGGAGAATTAGTTCGTGAAACCCGCCGCACAACTCAAATCCTTTATCCCAAGGACATTGGATTTATCTTAATAACGATGGGAATTGGACCCGGCCAACATGTACTGGAGGCTGGCACAGGTTCCGGAGCGATGACCACCGCCCTGGCATTCGCGGTTGGGCAGCAAGGGCATGTCACAACTTACGAAGTGCGTCCTGATATTCAACAATTAGCGCAGAAGAATCTGGCTCGTTTGGGTTTTTCCGATCGAGTGACATTTAAACTTAGTGATATAAAAACCGGTTTCGATGAGCGTGGAACCGATGCCCTTTTCATGGATATCCCAAATCCCGAAGATTACATTCCCCAAGTACGTGCAGCCTTGAAGCCAGGTGGATTTTTTAGCTGCATCCTACCTACACTCAACCAGATCACCCGTTTACTCCCTGCCCTGCATCGAGAGGATTTTGCATTTATAGAAGTATGTGAAACCCTTCTGCGCTACTATAAACCCGTGGCAGAACGTATCCGCCCGACCGATCGCATGGTCGCACATACAGGATACCTAATTTTTGCACGACCGATCATCCCTGCGAGGGTTAATCATGAGATTGAATCGGTGTAAAGGTTGGTAAAATTCCTCCTTGAATGAAAGACCAATTATCGACCGAAAAACTCTCCCGAGATGAAATTTCCCGGCGGTTGGCAGAGGCACTAAACTCCTCGTCGAGACTTGCCCATCACCCTTACCAGTTCCCTCCAGGCTTGCTTCCCGATCCGCCACGTCAGGCGGCTGTGCTCATCCCCCTGTTAAATCAAGACCGCCTATGGCATGTGCTCTTCACCCGCCGGACTTCAACTCTCCCTGAGCACAGCGATCAGGTCGCCTTTCCAGGTGGACGTTCAGATCCAGAAGACAAAACCCTTGAGATGACAGCTTTACGTGAGGCTCACGAGGAAATCGGGCTTCAACCCTCAGATGTAAACATATTAGGGCAGCTCCATGAGCTGCGTACAATCAGCAATTATTGTGTCAGGCCCGTGGTGGGAGTTATTCCCTGGCCGTACGACTTTAAATTGGCGCGACACGAGGTCAGCCGCATATTCACGATCCCGGTGGACTGGTTAGTGAACGTGGATAACCATGAAATCCGAACGCGTGAGCTACCCCAACCTTACTCACCACTGCCTGTGATTTATTTCAAGCCTTACGCTGGTGAGCTGCTTTGGGGAGTCAGCGCGCAGATCACCCTCGATTTACTTATCGCGCTCCGCTTGTTAAATCAATAATGGGGGTTATTCTTCGTCTTCCTCTTCGCGTTTGCCGCGCTCGATCACTTCTGGCTCAACTCCCGTCACAGCTTCTTCCACCTCTTCCTCAATGACCTCTTCGGCGATTGGGGCAGTGACTACAACAATTACTCCATCAGGATCCTCGAGAAATTCCACGCCTTCCGCGAGCACAAGATCGCGCACATGGATTGCATCCCCGATCTCAGCCAGGCCGGAGACATCTACATCGATCCGCTCAGGTAATGCACGCGGCAGGCTTTCGACCTCCAATTGCTCCATACTGGTGACCAGGATTCCAAAGTAAGTCTCGACTGCCGGGGATTCTCCAATCAGGTGGATCGACACGTTCGCCCGCACTTTTTCAGTGAGCGATAAAGCCTGGAAGTCGACGTGGCGTAAACTGCCTAGAATCGGGTTGCGCTGCCTCTCACGAACCAGCGCAAGGTGTCGCTGTCCATCCACCTCTATGACGATCAAAGCTGAGGAAGATAATTTTTCCAAGACTCGACTGGCTTCCTTCATATCGAGCACAATCGCCATAGTATCAACATGGCGACCGTAAAGAACTGCTGGAAGTTGACCGGAGCGGCGCAATGTATTAACTTGTTTACCGACAACAACGCGCCGGCTTGCCTTTAACACGATGTCTTCCATAATTTCCTTCCTTGGAGCGCCTCTCACTCAACGATATTGAGTTACCCTCGCTCCTTCGGTTTAATTCCGGTATTCACCGGTGGGTTTTGAAGGGTTAATCACCCTCGTGAATTATCGCCTTCGCCTAGACAGAAGATTGCCGAACAAGAACATAATTCCCATACCTATTCCACTAGCCAGACCAGCCATCAGAACGCGCCGCATGTCCAGGAGCGTCTCAACGGGTGCATTGACCTGGCGTGCCAGCAAAACCACTGCCCGGACGGACTCTCCTTGAACCTCCCGGGAAATCACTAAACCCGCGCGGGAGTCTTGCAGGGTAGCATGATCAGCCAGAACAATGCCTGCTGTGCTACTCTTCAACATCGCTTCCTGGCTACGCACCAAGCCAACCCCGCCTTCAGATTGAACAAAGCTGGCAGTCTCGGCCAGGATAGAGCCTGCCATACTCAGGTTGACGGACTCGGCTTTGATGCAGCTAATGATCCCCTGGTGCACACTCACCTCGGTAGCCGTAACCTGGTCGGCCAGGCTCTGGCTCATGCGCACCATCTCAGCTTGCACCTGCGAGACGCTCGACTGGGATAGGTTCACTACTTCGGCAGCGTATTCTGAACCTTCTTCCTCGTGAGTACTTCCGGTTGGTTGTGATTCTCCTTCGACCATCTTATCTCTCCCATTAAAGGCAAAAAAAGGCCGTCTCCGTCGGGAGACGTCTTTGAGACAGAGCTAATTGTAGTCGTTTTAAATCCTTACGTCAAGGAATCACTTTCCTTGCTTTCAATGTGCCGGCTTTGCTCCTCGCTCATCGAATCCTATACGCGGTGGTTAAACAGGTCAATGAATACTTCAATTTCTAGATTCTGCGTGCTCACAATTCTGGTCACCCATTTAATGATATAACAAACATGCGAGTTGAATCTACTACTTGATTTATCATAATTCCAATGGCTATAAATCATTTCCTGCTTGAAAGTCCGGAAAGCTCCTCGCCCATCATTACCCGCGCTGTGGCAGCCGGATTGGAGGGAATATTCTGTGACAATTACATGCTCAAATCCTGGCAGAGAATATTGCTCCATGGGTTAGGTGCATTTCCACAGCAGGTGGGACGATCCTTGGTATCCCGGTTCCAGACTTTAACCGCTGTCGATCCCGCGTTGATGACCGATCTATCCCTCGATATGATGGCTACGGAAAGAGTGAAAGATTACGCTGAACTACAAATTCGATTTCCAGCGGTGACGATTGGAGCTGCCCTGGGGGGTGCAACCGCTCACCTCGCTCTTGCTTTAGGGGGCCCGTTCTTGCCGCAAGCCTTTGTTCTAACACTACAAGGCGGCTCAAAGAAAGGCGATGCAAGGGCCTATCTCCGCCAGTCAGCGGATCTAGCCATCGATGTTGCCAACCGGAATCCCGAAGTCCTGACTATCCAACATTTCGATCCTGTGCACGACGGCTGGTTAACGAAGCGAGTGAACCACCTGCGCCTCAAGTTACTCGATCTTCCCGAGGCTTATAAAGAATTTTTATCCAATCGACTCGAACCTGGCGGTGCGGTCTGCTTTCTGGATTGTAGCGCCAAATGGTTGCGCTACCGCCTGGGGGAACGCAGCGTCTTCCAAGTAGGCGGTTGGGGAGATATTTCCGCTCAAGAATACCTGGAAGGCAGCCTTCGCCTGGAAAGATATTGCCAAGCCGAAGGATTGAATGTATGTGACTGGCAATTACCAGAATACCCCTTAGAAGAAGGAGCTGAATCGGAATGGGGTTGCGAACCTGGTCTGGGAGAAGCCCTAGAGCGTTTTTGTAACCAGGAAAGGTACCGCTTCATACGCATCCGTTTGCCTTTTCCGCATGACTTTTCCCGGCTGGCATTTAAGGCGGTAGAGAGCTTACTCCACATGGATGGAAGGGAACCCTCAGGCGTCCTGATTGAAGTCTTTTCACAATTCGATGCCACCGCTATCATGCGCAGTGGTCTGCTCCCTGTTTGGTTGGTCTTCAACACCACGGACAGCCGTGATTTCTTGATCGAAATGCGCTCCTTGTTCCCCCAGAGAAAGCCAGTATTCTTTTCACCCTTATCAACCTTCTCGCTGACCCCAGATTTGGCGCCCTGGTCAGCGTGGGAAGAGGCTTTATGGGGCTTAGACTGGCACAATATCGGGACACGCCCCAGCCATTACCCATCGGACACGCGAGTGATAGCCAACTGGTCTGAGCCATTACGGCGTTGGGTCAATAAACATGAACATCCCATTCGCACCAGGCTGAATCCGGAAGATCTACTGCCATTGACGGAATTTAATAGATGACAAATTGGTTTCCCGGCTATGTTAGAATGACGTTATGAGCATCAAGATCGTCGCTACTAACCGGAAGGCCAAACATGAGTATTTCCTGCTGGAATCTTTTGAAGCAGGCCTCTCCTTACACGGCAGTGAGATCAAATCGATCCGCGCCGGCCACATCAGTTTGGCGCAGGCGTATGTGACGATCGACGGAAGTGAAGCCTGGTTGGTCAACGCCCACATTGCTGCTTACGACCAGGCCAGCCATTACAATCACGACCCGCTCCGTCCACGAAAGCTGCTCTTGCACCGTTCTGAGATCCGCAAACTGTGGGAAAACGTTCGTCAAAAAGGGGTCACAGTCGTCCCATTACGAGTTTACTTGAAAGATGGACTGGCTAAAGTGGAAATTGCTCTAGCCAAAGGCAAAAAACTCTACGATAAACGCGCTGACATCGCTAAACGCGACGTCGAACGAGAGCTCGATCGCCAAATCAACCGCCGAGGATAGGTATGGCACCTTCCACAATCATGGGGATCAACCAACTAAATCCTGCTGAAAAACGGGAAGTCTATACACGTCTTATCCCACCCTCGCTGATCGCCCGGTTTCAGATTGACGCAACCTTATTGGATAAAGACGGTGTTGATCTCCTGTCTTTACGCGGCAATCCCGGAAGTCCAAGTGTTGAAATGGCACTCCGTCACCGTGCCGACTTTCCAGACCCAATCCTGTATGGGCATTTGACTGATACGCTGAATGGCCAGATTCATATCTTGCTATATATTTTAAATGACCCAGAATCCCCCCGGTTCGATGTCGACCGGATGGCAAACGGTCGGCCTACTGTATTCGGCACGCAGTCTCGCAATCTGGACGCCGAACTTGCCGCCATGAAGTCCGGCCTGGCACCAGGTCAAATTCGGCGAGGGCTGCGTATGCTCTCCGAAGCCATCATCGGTTTCGAAATTTTCATCCACAGTTTAAATCATGTCTTATATTTCGCTGAACCTTTATACTATCATAACGCGATCATTTTTGAACGCTACGGCTTCACCTATCAAAAAGGTCGAAAACTCATGGAACGCATAGAGGCTGGTCTTTCACCTGGTGGTGACTTATTGACGAAATTAGACAGGACAACCCCGTTTCGCCTACCCGAAGCAGCCGATAGCATCCGGTTGCGCTCTTGGGCTATTCATGACGGTATCCTTGGTGAGCCATTTGGTAAGGTGACTATGTATAAACATGTGGGAAAAATTGCAGGAGTCCAAACCTGTCCCGATACCCCCTGGTGAATTATGCTTTCAAACAACTTATATGCTTTGGTCATCACCCTATTCGCAGCCTTAGCCTGGCTTAGATTGAATGACTTCGCCGCCCACCGAGGTTGGATCAACACCAGGATCAGTCGAAAGATTATCCACATGGGCACCGGGCCAATATTTGTACTTTGCTGGCCTTTATTCACTAATTCACCTACCTCCCGTTACCTGGCTGCTCTTGTGCCATTCCTCATCACTATACAGTTTATCCTGGTGGGGATTGGCCTGCTCCGCGACGAGGCCGCTGTGCAAGCCATGTCGCGCACTGGAAACCCACGCGAGATCCTGAGAGGCCCGCTGTTTTATGGAATTGTTTTTATCGCAGTCACCATCCTGTATTGGTACGACTCGCCAATCGGAATAGTGGCTTTGATGCTGATGTG
>MGOK01000053.1:9864-11646 GCA_001795335.1 Chloroflexi bacterium RBG_19FT_COMBO_55_16 | reverse complement strand
TGGCAGATGTGATCGGCCGGCGTTATGGAAAGATCAAACTACCCTGGAACCCCGATAAATCTTGGGCTGGCACATTGGGAATGTTGGTTGGGGGATGGGTTTTTGCAACAGGAATATTAATTGCTTACGGCGCCTTAAGTATATTCCCAAACCCGTGGATATCTTATCTCCCAGCCGTGACCGCTATCTCCATTGCTGGTAGCCTGGTTGAATCGCTACCATTGCATGATATCGACAATCTCACCGTGACAATCACTGCGGTGATCCTGGGATCCTTTCTATTTTAAAAATCGGATAGTATTGACGCTCCTTCTAACTTCTGTTAGAATTATCCTGATAATCAAGGTCAAATTAGGAATTCAATAACGCACAAAGAGGAAATCATGGTGCTGCTTGAACAAACTCAAACAGATCAAATCACACTGACAGCTGCTGCTGCTGACGCAGTCCGAGAATTACTTGCCAAGCGTAATTTGGAAGGATACGCCTTAAGGGTATTCGTTTCGGGTGGAGGTTGCTCAGGGTTCCAATATGGTATGGCGCTTGAAGGCAACGTCCGGGAAAACGACTTGGCTATCGACCAGAACGGTGTGAAGGTCGTGGTCGACGAAATTTCCATAAACTATCTGGCCGGTGCAACCATCGATTATGTGGATGAGCTGATGGGAAGCGGTTTTAAAATCGAAAACCCAAACGCTGTTTCCAGCTGCGGCTGCGGAAGCTCCTTCCGGACGAAAGATGACCAGGAGTCTACTTCTACTGGTGCAGGTTGCGGTTGTCATTAAAACGATATATTACAAGATTCAAAAAGGGATGCTTTCAATAGCATCCCTTTTGGTTTAACCATCCGCCTTTGCTCATCGCCCACGAAGTAAGGAAATAATTGTTCCGAAAAATCCGATCACTGCTAAACCCGTAATCACGAACCCCATTGGGATACTTCCGGGACCACGTGGCGTAGCTTCCGCAACGAAAGTGGGAATCACTAGGGGTGGAGGCGACGTGAATGTAGGCAAACGGGTAGGAGGAACTTCTACGATAAACTGTGCCGCCAGAGTGGGATCGATCGTGGCTGTCGTGCGCGGGGTTGGCGTAGGCGGTGGCTCAACGATCGGAATGTTCCCCTCAACAGATACCAGGGGAGAGTATACCCAACCGACGCTACCAGGAACACCTGGATAATAGATTTGAACCCAGTCACCACCCGGAGTCCGTCCCAGTGCTGGAACTTGTTGTCCTGAGATCAATATCCCAATAATATCATAGCGCCCGCTCGGCCCGGCACGAACGTTGATTTGCTCCTGATCGGTGTCTCGCCTGACCGTAGCCATCGGGCCAAGCGGGGTACCCGTCACAGTAGCGATGGCAACAGTAGGAATCTGTTCTAATTTACCAGCTTCGGCATCCGATGCTGAAAAAAATACCAGGAAAGCAATTCCTAATCCAGCAATTAGAAAAACCAAGAGCTTAATAAGCTTCATCTTACCTCCAGGAACGGTAGGTTCCTAAAGAAATCCGTCCCTGTTTTCTAGAACAAAGATTATAATCCAATCCGAGAAAATCAATTTCTGCATTCTCCCTGGAGTAGAACTATGGATCAAAGGATTTTTCATGGTGAATTAACGGCTGAAGAAGTTGGTCGAGCTTTGGTCGCACATTTCACGCGCGGAAACCTTATCGCTCAAAATTTCAGGTCAGGGGAGAAAGTGATCGTTCAGGTCGCGACTCATCGCATGTCGACTTCTGGCGGCCAGACAGCCTTGACAGTATCACTCCAGCCGG
>MGOK01000053.1:2918-9847 GCA_001795335.1 Chloroflexi bacterium RBG_19FT_COMBO_55_16 | reverse complement strand
GGGAGTGGCTGCCAGCCTGGGCACTACTTTTTTTTCAGCCTGGCGGAACCCGTTTAACATACTCGGTCGATTGGATGACCTCGCCCAGGACATCGAGAATTTACAATTATCTGACCAAGTCTGGCGGGTGGTTGAAAACGTTGCCCGCATGAAAGGCGCTTCATTCGAGCTCTCGGAGCGCCTGAGACGATTGGCTTGCGCATATTGTCAAACTGCCAACCCGGTCGGTGAGCCCAGTTGTATTGCCTGTGGCGCACCTCTCGGTCCAGCGCAGCCAAAGACATGCCGAAATTGTGGTTTTGTGGTTAAATCTGAAGAAAGCGTCTGCCCAAATTGTGGTCAGCGGCTTTGATAAGGTGGGAAAGATAAATTAACCTATTTGTTGGTGGTATGGAGAAATTAAGGAGTTCGAAGCGTATTCAATGCCGTCCGGACAGCAGGTAATAAATCTGCCTCATCCAAACTCGGAGGAGGCGCAAAAGACATTGCCTTCTGGCCATTCAACCGGGTTTCTAGCTTGCTTTCCAGCCGCTCGAGGGAAGATAATGCATCCAGAAAACCCACGCGTCCAATCATCACTGCCGCTTGCTTACGGACATCCAGTGGTGCTTTATGATCATTTAGTATATCCAACAGATGATTGCTGGCATATGGGCAAGCGTTAATAAGTTGAGCTACATGGCTTTCCAAAGTATTGTCGTCAGATAATACTTGCAGGAGGGCAAATACCTGCCGAGTTCGCGCCTGAGAAAGGAGTAAGATTAAACTATTGCGAACGTCATCTGGAGCAGGGTGGCCTTCATTATCCGGCGTGAGGATATCGCCCAAAGTCTCCACGATTCGGGCGCGCAGCTTGATATCAGGATCGGTGAGCCGTGTGGCAAGTAAATATGTAACGATCGGGGAAAAACGAGGCGCATTTAGTTCCAATAAGCGGTCTAATGCCTTATGCCGTGTTTCGGCATCTGGTAACGTTAGGTCTTCGATTGCAACCCACACCGCTGGGAAAAGCTCAAATTGACCAGTGCTGTCTTCCAAAACGAAAAGCGAAGGCTGAGGCAGTCTAGGTGACGGCTTCTCTTGGAACATAGCTTTTAGTATACCGCAATTTACAAATAAAGAATCTTTGTTTTCACCCGAACGAAGTAGTTGATGGAGGGGTGACCTTTGGCTAGGTATTGAACCAGCTTCGCAAAAGATGATAAGATCAACCAAATTAATCAGTCTATCCCCGGGAGGACTTAATGTTAAACATCGAAAAAGTGGATACATCCTCTAAGAACCATGTACAGCGCTTCGTCCGCATTCCTTACCGCCTTTATCTCAACCATTCTTATTGGGTGCCTCCCTTGTTCATTGATGCAGAGATGTATCTAAACCGAACCAAACATCCCTTCTATGAGCACTCCGACGCTGATTTTTTTATCGCCACACGAGGAGGAAAAGATGTGGGTAGAGTAGCTATCTTAGAAAATAAGCCTTTTAATTCCTATCACGGAACTCACCAGGCGCAGTTTTACTTCTTTGACTGCGATGAAGATCCAGAGGCTACGAATGCCCTTTTTGAAAGGGTCTTTTCATGGGCTAATGAGCGTGGATTAGAACGTGTTGTTGGACCAAAGGGTTTCGGTCCTTTGGATGGATACGGTCTGCTGGTAGAAGGCTTCGAGCATCGGCAGATGATGACAATGATGAATTACAACTATCCGTACTATTCCCGGCTACTAGAAGGTCTTGGTTTTAAGAAAGAAGTGGATTTCGTCTCTTGCTACCTCAGCGCGGAGGACTTCAAACTGCCGGAACGCATTCACAGCATCGCTGAACGGGTGCAACAACGTGGCAACTTGACCGTCCAACGCTTTAAATCCAAGCGAGAATTAAAAGCCTGGAGTACACGCATCGGCCAGGCATATAACAAAGCATTTGTTAATAACTGGGAATACTATCCTCTCTCCAACCGTGAGATAAAATTCGTTGTAGACAACATCATGATCATCGCCGATCCTCAATTGATCAAGATCATCACCTATGGTCAAGATGTGGTGGGATTCTTATTTGCCTTCCCAGACGTTTCTGCCGCGCTCCAACGAGCGCATGGCCGTTTGCTCCCTTTTGGGATTATAGATCTTCTATTTGAGTTGAAAAGGACGAAATGGATCGCGCTGAACGGTATGGGTATCCTCGAAGAGTTTCAGGGACGGGGCGGCAACGCCCTGCTTTATTCAGAGATTCAGAAAACAATTCATAATGATAGGTTTGCCCATGCTGATCTGACCCAGGTAGCCGAAACCGCCGTTCAAATGCGCCGAGACCTGGAAAACTTGGGTGGAAAACCTTATAAAAACCACCGCGTGTTTTATCGGAATATTTAAGCTTCTCTCAGATTGATCCTTTTCGGTCGTCATAATCACCTGACTTTCTCCGTCCATCGTCCAACACCTATGAATCTTTTCATATTCCTCCAGGGATTACTTTTAGGTTTCTCCATCGCCGCCCCAGTTGGACCCATTGGGGTGTTATGTATCCGTCGTACTTTAGCAGAAGGGCGTACGGCTGGGTTTGTCTCCGGCCTCGGCGCGGCTACGGCGGACGCGCTCTATGGCAGTATAGCTGGATTTGGTTTAACGATCGTTTCTAGTTTCTTGATTGATCAAAGTCATTGGTTACAGCTGGCAGGTGGGGTTTTTTTACTCTATCTGGGGATAAAGACCTTCCTAGCGAAGCCCAAAGAGACAATAGAAACTACTTCTCAATTGAGAAAAGGTCGCGGAATTATTGGGAATTATGCCTCGACTTTATTATTAACCCTGACCAATCCATTAACCATTCTCTCCTTTATCGCTATCTTCGCTGGACTTGGCCTTGGAACCAACCCTTCCGCGAATTTTCTTTCGGCAACATTCCTGGTAGTTGGCATATTTAGTGGTTCTGCCGCGTGGTGGTTCCTTCTAAGCTCTTTCACAGGACTATTAAGAGGCAAGATCAGCCATAGGATACTTGATTGGGTAAACCGCGTTTCTGGTATGATCATTTTCGGATTTGGGTTGATCGCTTTGGTAAGCCTCGTATAGAAACACACTAAGAAATTATGACTTAAGTAGTAAAATTAAACTCAATCGCACCTGAATTCATCCTTTTTTATTCTCAGGGAAGAGTTTTTTATCTCTCCAGCCACCATACGAGGCTTTAAGATTCAATCATGGTTTGATCAACCCTTTCTGAGAGTATGGATTTGGTAAAGTTATGTATGATTTTTCTGACCAGACTGTGATCGTGACTGGCGCAAGCGGAAATCTGGGAGTTGCCGTTGTGAATAATTTTCAAGCCTCTGGTGCTAACCTTGTCCTCGTAGACCGGGGTACGGGACGGTTACAATCTCTCTATCCTGATATTCAAGGATCAAGGGCGCATTTCTTGGCCGAAGGGATTGATGTGACCGAGGCAGAGGCTGTCGAAAAAATGGTTAACCAAACAATTGAACGCTTTGGACACATCGATGTATTAGTCAACACAGTTGGAGGGTATCGCGGTGGGACTCCTGTCTCCGAAACCTCCTTAGAGACTTGGGAATTTCTCTTTAAACTCAACGCACTCCCAGCTTTTATCCTCAGTCGAGCGGTGATTCCCCACATGCTTCGAGCCAGGAGGGGGAAAATCATCCATGTTGCTGCCCGGGCTGCCACTCAAGGGGGTGGAAAAATGGCGATTTATAGCGCGGCAAAGAGCGCAGTGGTTAGGCTAACCGAAGGCTTAGCGACAGAAATCAAAGATGATGGAATTAATGTCAATTGCATCTTGCCAGGCACCATTGACACTCCACAGAACCGAAGAGATACACCCAATGCCGACTACAGCCGCTGGGTGCAGCCTGAGGCGATTGCCGATGTCGTTCATTTCCTCGCTTCGGATGCTTCCAGGGCTATTAATGGAGCTAGCATTCCTATTTATGGCAGAAGTTAATTCGTTCTATCCAAACCGCAACTCAGAACCATCTACGATGGTCATTTTTGGCGCTTCAGGCGACCTGACCCACCGTAGGCTGATTCCAGCCCTGTACTCCTTGAAAAGCAAAGGGCGCCTGCCGGATGGGTTTAGCGTCGTCGGGTTTTCCCGCACCAAATTCAGCCATGACCAGTTCCGAGAAGAAATGCACGCTTCAACCAAAAAATTCTGCGATCTGGATGTATCTTCTTCAGAATGGGAACTATTCGCTCGCCACCTCTATTATTTCCCTGGGGATATCAACCAACCGTCGGATTTTGAAGACTTGGATAAATTCTTGTGTCGACTCGATCAAGAGGGGCAGGGTAGTGGAAATCGCATCTATTACCTGGCAGTAGCGCCCCAATTTTATCACCAGATCGTTGCTAGGCTCGGCGACCTCGCTATGGCCAAACAAGACAACGGTTGGCGGCGAATCGTTGTAGAAAAACCTTTTGGTTCCGACTTGATCTCAGCCACCCACCTCAACCAGGAGCTGCTGAATGTCTTTTTAGAAGGACAAATCTATCGTATTGACCATTATCTTGGAAAAGAAACCGCACAAAATATCCTTTTTCTGCGCTTTGCTAATACGATTTTTGAACCAGTATGGAATCGTAATTACGTCGATCATGTCCAGATCACCGTCTCCGAGAAATTGAAAGTCGGTCATCGGGGCGATTATTACGATAGAGCCGGGGTGCTGCGAGATATGTTCCAAAACCATTTGTTGCAACTCCTCGCTTTGATGACGATGGAACCCCCCGCCTCCTTCAATGCTGATGCACTCCGCAACGAGACGGTTAAAGTTCTCTCGGCTATCCGCCCTATCCGTCACTCTGAGGTTGCGAAACAAACTATTCGCGGTCAATACGCGGGATACCTAAAAGAAAAAGGCGTAACGACAGACTCTCAGACAGCGACCTTCGCGGTTGTCCGGCTTTTCATTGACAATTGGCGCTGGCAAGGGGTTCACTTTTACTTGCGTTCCGGCAAAGCACTTGCGGAGAAATGCACCGAAATCATCATCCAATTTAACCGCCCTCCACATGTGATGTTCCCCCTCCCCCCAGGACGTTATATCAACCCTAACCGCCTTATCCTCTGTATCCAACCCGACGAAGGTATTCAGCTTCGTTTTGAGGCCAAGCAACCCGACACGATCGCCGAAATGCGTAGTGTAGATATGATATTTGACTATGCGAAATCATTTGGTGCGAGCAGTATCCCAGATGCCTATGAACGCCTGCTTTTGGATATCCTGCAAGGCGACGCTTCCCTCTTCACCCGCAACGATGCCATCGAACTCTCCTGGGGGTTCATCGATCCAATTATCCAGGGCTGGGAGACTTCACACCAACCCCCGCTCGCTTTTTATCAACCGGGAAGTTGGGGGCCAGAAGAGGCGAATAAATTTCTCGCCCGGAACAAACATGAATGGATCCACGGTTGCTGATCAACTCGCCTTTTCAAATCGGCCGGCGGCGGAGAAGCACAAACAGGAACCCTCCGAGAAGCACCCAGAGCAGACCCACCAATGCCAAAACACCCAATCTAGGTAAATTGTTACGGATTGGGATCGCGGGAGTCGGCGTAGGACTGGCTGGTTTTGTCGGTATAATTGTCGACGAAGGAGTAATCGATTGCGTGCGCGTTGGGAATAGGATAGTGATGGAAGGAAGCGGGATAAATGTAGGAGTTGGCGTGTTGGTAGGGGTAGGTGTTTCTGTAGGAGTATCAGTCGGCGTTGGGGTGATCGTTGCTGAAGGGATTGGGGTAGGAGATCGGAAGGGTGTATAAGTCTTCGATGGAGTCCAGGTTATGGTTCGCGTAGTTGTTTTGGTGGGTGTTGGTCCTGTAGATGTTGGGGTAACTGTAAATGACGGAGAGGGACTTGGCGTGCTGGTTGCAGGTGGTATGAATTGATTCATAACAAGCGGTATAAACACCAATTCGTCGCTTTGAAGAATCGGTGATGAATGCTCACTCAATCGACTAATCAGCATGTGGAGGATCAACGAAACCGTTACTAGGGTGAGCGTTATTAACCGAAGCATGCAGTTAACAATTCAGGGTCTAATTGGCTAGAATCCTCAGAAACCGCAATCTCTCCTGATCAATCTTACAATGACTTTAGGATTAACGCAACTGGTACAATCCACGAGGTAATTGTTGTTAACCGCTCACCACATATCGAAGTCTTATGGTATTCAATCCATCCTGAATGACGTTTCCTTCACCATAAACCGTGGAGAACGGATTGGGTTGATCGGGTCTAATGGCAGCGGAAAAACCACCCTGCTCAGGATTTTAGCCGGCTTGGACGCGCCCGACGCAGGTACAGTTACCAACAATCCACCCGATCTGCGGATCGGCTACCTGGCTCAAGGTTTCGAACCTGAAAATAAACTAACCCTCGGAGACCTTCTCCGCCAGACCACTGGCGATCACCTCCAGGCGGAAGCTGAGGTGAGTCGGTTAGCTTGTGATCTAGTAATCCACCCTGAACGCCTCGACCTACAACAAGCGTACGATGCCGCTCTCCAAGATCTGAACCGGACGCAGGATTACCAACTCGATCCTGCCACAATCCTTGACTCTCTCGGATTGGGCTCACTTTCCCTTGAAACGCCTCTCGGTACATTGAGCGGGGGGCAAAAAACCCGCCTGGCACTGGCAATTCTCCTGCTAAGCGATCCCCAACTGCTACTGCTCGACGAACCCACTAACCACTTAGATATCCGCATGCTCGAGTGGCTGGAGAATTGGTTATCTAGGTTTCCTGGAGCTTACTTGATCGTTTCCCATGACCGTACATTTTTAGATAACACGGTTACTCGTATCTTAGACCTGAATCATGAGAGCCACACTCTCAACCAATATTCTGGTAATTACACGGACTATCTCGATCAGTACCTGGATCAACACCAAAAACAACTTTCTGCCTA
>MGOK01000053.1:0-2909 GCA_001795335.1 Chloroflexi bacterium RBG_19FT_COMBO_55_16 | reverse complement strand
GGTCTATGAGATCCGTCGCCTGCGCCAGGATATCGCCCGCACCAAACAGCAAGCCCTGCGGGTCGAATTGACCACCACCTCCCGTCAACCAGGACTTCGCCGATACGCCCGGAAGGTCGCTCGCAAAGCCAAAGCACGAGAGAAGAAACTCGAGCGCTTTCTAGAATCAGATGAGCGCGTCGAAAAACCTCACCGAACCTGGCAGATTAGGCTCGATTTCACCCGACCTTCCCACCAGAGCCAGGATGTTTTGATTCTCCAGAACATTGCAATAGGCTATCCAGGAAGAAAGCCACTCGTCAGCGGATTGACAACCACAGTACAATCTGGTGCACGAATCGCTCTTACCGGCCCAAACGGTGGTGGAAAAACTTCCCTGTTACGCACCATCGCCGGATACCTGCCACCCATCGACGGGACTCTAAAACTTGGCTCAAATGTTCAATTGGGCTTCATGTCCCAAGAACAAGAGTTGCTGGACCTTCGACTCACCGCGCTGGATACAATTCAACGCTACGCGCCACTCGCTGAGACTGAGGCGCGATCTTTTCTCCATTTCTTTCTTTTCACAGGCGATGACCCTCTCCGCCCGGTTCAAGACTTGAGTTATGGGGAACGGGCTCGTCTTACCCTGGCAACCTTAATCGTCCAGGGAAGCAATTTCCTGCTTTTGGACGAGCCTATTAATCACCTGGATATCCCCTCCCGCTCGCGTTTCGAACAAGCGCTAGCTCAATTCGATGGTACAGTTCTGGCAGTCGTCCACGACCGCTACTTCATCCAACGCTTTGCGACCGATATTTGGATTTTGGAAAATCAAATTATAAAAACGAACCTGCAAACAATTCTTCTAGCAGAAATTTAACCATCTGTTAATGAATCACACAGGAATGATCGAGGCGAGTGTTAACCTATGAAACGTATCCTCATCCCACTGATGGTCTTGATCGGTCTCTGGACAATAACACTGGTCGCCTTAGCATCCTCTAATGTCGCGCCAGCTCCGCCAACTCCTACACCATCCCCCGAAGAATCTGAAAAAGAGGAGGTAGAGCTGGCCGTCTTGGAAGCATTTATCGCCCAACGAGAGTATGTCCTTGGTTTTCTCGTCTATGATTTGGGGATAGAAAATGTCGTATTTGCGGAAGATAGGACTTGGTCGATTGCATCCCTGACCCTGGTGGACCCTCAAAGTGGCCAGGTTGTGCCTGCAGAGCCAGGTCTGGCTATCATACGCCGACAGGGAGCGAAGTGGAAAGCCACCCTACCAGCTGATCCAGGTTGGCTCGAACTGATCAAGTCCGCCCCAATTGATCTACTTTCCGAAGAGCAGAAAAGTTATTATATAGAGATCAACGCCAAAGCCGAGCCAACAGCTGCAATCGCATTTGGGGGTTACTTGCTCCCCTGGGAGGCTGGCAAGACAGTCTATCTTTCCCAAAGCACCGGGCATGACCAGTATATCCCTTCCGGGAGCGCTCATTATGCCTTCGACTTTTACATTCCCCAAACAATGTATAACTTATACGCTTCCAAAGCCGGCACTGTCTGGCGGGCTAAATGGGATGTCCCAAACAATTCCGAAACCGTCCCTGGCAATTACCTGGTATTAATGGATACCTCAACCAGCCCCACTACTTACCAGCTTTATCTTCACCTGGCTCAAGATAGTATTCCACCGGGGTTGAGGGTTCAAGGGACGTATGTTGCTCAGGGCCAGTTCCTGGGCATCGCCGACGATACCGGCCAAAGCACCGGTCACCACCTCCATTTTCAAGTTCACACAAACCCAGATTCTTATTGGGGTACATCGATAGATATCACCTTCGATGACGTTGACATCAATGGCGGTCGGCCGAGGATCAACAGCGATAAGCCATATTGCACCCGCCCTAGTGATGTCTGCAATCAATTCCGATCTGCTTATGTCTCGGGTAACACTATCCATGGAGATACATCTCCGCCCACCGGAGATTTATTCGAACCACTCACTGGCGTCACAGTAAGGGCTCCTACCGTATTCATCGAAGGTTGGGCCAGCGATGAAGGTAGTGGCCTGGACAGGGTTCGCCTCATCGCTTATTTCGAAAATGCATGGCATGAGATTGGCAACGAATTCACAACGAACATATTTTCAATGAATTGGGAGATGTGCTCCGAGAATGTCCCGGATGGGCCTGTCAGCCTGGCATTGAAAATCTGGGATCAACAGGGGAATCCTGCCCTAGGCCTGCCCGGGTTGAGTCATTTTACCAAAGACTACTCCTGCGCCCCACCACCGCTGGCTTGCATACCGGGGGATAACCAGGTTGCCTTGTTCACCGAGACCGATTATTTTGGGGATTGCCTGGTTTTCGGGATTGGCAATTATCCAGATTCGTCTTTCCTGGGTAAAATCGGCAATAATAATATCGATTCCATCCTGGTAGGCTCTAATGTGTTGGCAACTTTGTATTTAAACGACAACTACGCCGGGCGCGGTGATACATTCGACCAGAACGATAGCAGCCTAAACGATAATTTAGTCCAAAATGACCAGGTTAGCTCTTTCAAAGTCAGCGCCCGTAACCAGTCCCCCTCCGCGCCAACCACCCTGGTTGCACCGCTGAATGAAGCTATATTTCCCGGTGGCTCATCGCTCAGTCTGGTTTGGCTCGATCCTGGTGGTTCCACGCAATTTCAAGCTCAGCTCCAACCACCTGGATCGGTCAATCCAGTTTATTCACCCTGGCTGGCTGATCCACTCTGGCAATTAGATGCCATCACTCTGGTTCCGGGAACTTATACCTGGAAGGCACGTTCCAGAAATTGCCCTGACATATCTTGCCGCAGTCCCTGGAGTGTCACCCAGACTTTCACGGTCACCACTCCACCAACGCCACCTGCCACCATCGTTGCACCTTTCTTTG
>MGOK01000052.1:9649-13254 GCA_001795335.1 Chloroflexi bacterium RBG_19FT_COMBO_55_16 | reverse complement strand
ACAGCCTGGAGAGGCCCAGCCGCAGCGCCCAGCTCCTCGAGAGCGTTCTCCAACCAGGATTGGTAAGAACGAACGCAAAGATAGATTGGGCGGGAGCGGCGATTACGTAGATTGCGCATCCGGTCCACCAATTGGATAATCACATCTTCGGCATCTGGGTGGATGAACGGGTGTACCCAAATTCCGCGCAAGCCGTATCTAAGCTCAGCATAAGCCAGCAGGTCATCCCCCTTGCAATAAACCATGCTGTGAAGATGGTCTGCAGGAGGTGGCTCTACCTGCTGGACAAGTCCAGGCACCAGGTTATTGTATAAAGATCGTACAGCGATCAGATCATTATCCGTACTTGCCCGCCAGAGGGTTGAATTGGATTCTGCAACAGATTCGCCGCTCAACTGCCAGACACGTTGGCGGACATATATAGCGAAGCTGGCCTGGCGTAACATCTCGAAGGCGACCGTCCGCTCATCGACTTCAGCCAGCAGGTGAAATGCCCCTCGCCAGCCGATTTGGGTAATCATGTGGTCGATGAGTTGAGGTAAAGCTTGCGACTCAATTGCCGCTTCAGGTGCTAAAAACGAAAGCCGGGCGATTTGTGAACCTGCCGTGTGGATCACCTGCCCCATCAGTGGAAGATCACTATCGCGATCGTGTGAGAGCAAATATGTGAAGACGCCGGTTGCCGGTGCAAAGTACGATAGGATAGCCCCAGCGGGTATCCAGGTTTGTCCGCGCGTTAATACCAAAGCGTTATCGAAAAACAAGGCATGATGACGGTAGCGAAGCAGTATAGGCAGGTCGCGCCAATCAAAAGGTCGAATGGTCATCGGATCTTAAGGCCAAAAGATATTTCGCCAGGGCTATCGAACAATAATAACCTAACCCTTCAAGCCGCTAAAGAGAGAAAGTATCGGTGAAGGCGGTCATCACCAGTCAATTCGGGGTGAAAGGATGTCGCCAGGAGCTGTCCTTGTTGGGCAGCAACGATGCGCCCGTCTGGAAGAGTTGCCAACACTCGCGCTTCTCCTTGCACTGATTCAATCAAGGGGGCGCGAATGAAGACCGCATGAAACGGCCGATTCTCGGGATCAACCGTCTGCAATGCAGGCATGTCGAGATCGATCTCAAAGCTGGCTACCTGACGCCCGAAGGCATTGCGTTCCACAATGATATCCATCAAGCCAAGTAAAGGTTGCTGTCGACGGGCATCTTTTGAAAGGAAGATAGCCCCCGCGCAGGTGCCCCACAGGGCATGGTCTTTCCCGAAGCGTTGTAGCGGCTCGAGCAAGCCAAAATCTCGAGCGAGCTTCCCAATTGTTGTAGATTCGCCACCTGGGATAATTAACCCGTCCAGCCCTTTCAGCTGCTCAGGTAAACGCACTTCTACCGCCTCTATACCCATGCGATCGAGCATCGTGATATGTTCGGCGAAATCTCCTTGAAGCGCAAGCACCCCGATCTTCATATGACAGCTACTTACCAATAACTGATCACTGAGAACTGTCGGTCGGACACTTCTTACCAGCCTCTCCCGGCGATCAATTCTGCTTCGGGGATGGCGGAGACTTGGCGCCCGACCATCGGCTCACCCAGGTTTCGGCTGACTTCCGCCAGGATGTAGGGATCGTTGAAGTGCGTCACTGCTTTGACGATCGCCGCTCCCCGCCGGGCAGGGTCACCGGATTTGAAAATACCAGACCCGACGAAGACGCCATCTACTCCCAGTTGCATCATGAGCGCCGCATCCGCCGGGGTAGCGATGCCGCCAGCCGCGAAATTAACTACCGGCAAGTGGCCAAGAGAGCGTGTCTCAACTACCAGCTCATAGGGTGCACCGATTTCCTTGGCGTAGCTCATCAACTCCTCTTCGGGCATATTCTGTAGGCGGCGGATCTCGCCCAGGACAGCGCGCGCATGCCGCACGGCCTCGACTACATCCCCTGTGCCTGCCTCGCCCTTGGTCCTGATCATCGCCGCTCCTTCTCCAATCCGGCGCAAGGCCTCGCCCAAATTACGGCAGCCACACACGAAAGGCACCTTGAAATCGTGCTTATAGACGTGGTGGGCCTCATCGGCGGGAGTTAGCACTTCGGATTCATCGATGTAGTCCACCCCGATGGCTTCAAGGATTTGGGCTTCGACGAAATGGCCGATCCTCACTTTAGCCATCACAGGGATAGTAACCGCATCCATGATCTGCAAGATCAACTCAGGATCACTCATGCGAGCCACCCCACCTTGGGTGCGTATATCCGCCGGCACGCGCTCCAAAGCCATGACAGCCACCGCGCCGGCCTCTTCTGCGATTTGGGCATGTTGGGCGGTGACAACATCCATTATCACACCACCCTTTAACATCTGGGCCAGACCCTTCTTAACTGCAAAAGTGGCAACTTGCTGTTCCATACTTTCTCAACCTCCAAGAATTATGCGAAGAAATTTACACACCTGAATTCTACCACGCAGCGCATGAATTATTCTTGCTCGCCGGGCCCGATCCCCAGCGGGATCCACTTCTTCTCATCTTTCAGGCGGTGCTGGATTCCACCCCGGTCGTGAATTTCATCGAAGCCTTCAGGCTTGATATACATGTGTTCCCCATCTAAAAGACCGGTGATACCGGCTTGACCAGGTTCAGGACGCTTAAGGTGGTATTTGGCTGCGTCACTTGGTTTGTAATCAACTGGTTCTTCGTAGGTTGTGATAAACCCTTCGAAATTGCGTAGCACGATCTTATGGTCGGACATGCTAAGCAGGTAGTTCGGCGCGACGGGTATTTTGCCACCCCCACCCGGGGCGTCAACGATGAATGTGGGAACTGCATAACCAGAGGTATGCCCGCGTAGGCCTTCAAGGATTTCGACCCCTTTAGCCACCGGGGTGCGGAAGTGCCCGGCGCCCTCTACCAGATCGCATTGATAGAGGTAGTACGGACGCACCCGGATGCGCACCAGGTCATGCACCAGCTGGCGCTGGATATGCACGTTATCGTTCACCCCAGCCAGGAGCACCGATTGGTTGCCGAGCGGGATACCGGCGCGGGTCATGAGATCACAGGCCGCCGCCAGCTCGGTAGTGATCTCATTGGGGTGATTGACGTGGATATTGAGCCAGAGGGGGTGATATTTCTGCAACATATCACACAATTCCTCGGTAATGCGCATGGGCAAAAATACGGGCACACGTGAACCGATGCGCACGATCTCGATATGCGGGATTTCTCGAAGACGGCTGAGGATCTCTTCAAGGATTTTTGGTGCCAAGACGAGAGGATCGCCGCCCGAAAGCAGTACATCGCGTACCTGGGGTGTTCGTTTAAGGTACTCGATCTGCATCTCGAATTCGGCGCGTGAAAAGGTCTCCGAGGGGTCCCCGACAATGCGTGAACGGGTGCAGTAACGGCAGTATGTAGCGCACTGGGTGGTGACCAGCATCAAAACGCGGTCTGGGTAGCGGTGCACAAGCCCAGGAACAGGTGAGTGGCGGTCTTCGGCCAGGGAATCTTCCATCATCGCCGTATAAGGCACCATCTCGGCCGCGGTAGGCACAACCTGTTTCCGGATCGGGTCGTCCGGGGTATCCGGGTCGATTAATGATATGAAATA
>MGOK01000052.1:3549-9625 GCA_001795335.1 Chloroflexi bacterium RBG_19FT_COMBO_55_16 | reverse complement strand
ATGCGCCGCAGAGAGCGCTTTGCGTTCGCTCTCGGTGAGAGGGATCACTTTTTCAAATTCATGCGGCGTGTTAATCCGGTTACTAAGCTGCCAACGCCAGTTATTCCACGACTCGTCGGGCACGTCAGCATAGATCGGAGCTCGCCTGGAAGAGAAAGGTGTGTTCGCCATGTAGTTATCTCCTAAATTCAATCACTGGTTTGTATTGTATGATTACCGATAAATAAAGAAAAGTAATAGTTTATGGAGATAGCTTTGGGGGATCATGATCGGTACGAAAAAAGCAAGCAGCGAAAATTAGATGCCAGTTTGTCATGCTTAGAACTTTTCCTTACCTCGATTATACCCTCCACAATCGGCGCTTCCCGGCTCAGTCTAACCTTCATTTTTCGCTCTTTACCCAACCGACGAAGGAGGGTGCCAGATCATCTCCCGAGCTGACCTCCCCATATACCTCCCCAAGTCGAAAACTCCATAATTTTAGCGCACTGTCTTCTGCATAGGCCATGAATTTAGCATCGGTAGAGATACTTAAGGGAAGTAAATTTGAGCCTGGAATGATTAAATCATGCCTGTTCTCCGCCGGGGTATAGCGATAGATGCCATCTGTCTCTGCGCTGCCCCCACTCAAGCTGTAATACAGGCTACCATCTTGAGCCCATACCGGGTATGCTGCGAGACCTTGCGAATTATTAGTGATCGGAGTCAGGTTACTCCCGTCAGGATGGACACGATACAGGCGTGTCGGAAAAGTTAAGGGTGCCAGGGCATCCTGATCCAGGCCAAAGGCAATCCAGGTGCCATCCGGCGACCAGGCAGGGGTGTGAGCGCCGGCGGTCATTGTCCCACCGCTTTCATCGCCTATCCTGATGGCAGGCGCGACGATACGCTGCGCCGTGCCAGCCTCAACGTCTACCACAGTCAGTCCAGGACTCATATTGCAGGGATGGGCATAACCCAGGCCGGTGATGGCAAGCTGAGCCGATATGGGTGACCAGGCAGCCCCGGTGTCGCACCCGTAACTAGGTGTCTCTCCGGGAAGCGGTAACTCGTGCCATACTTTCTCTTCAGGGGAGATCCAGCCGTGTTTGATCAACTCCCCATCCGATGGGGGGATTTGGGACAGCAGTAAGTGAGTCGACCCGCTCCACGCGCGGGGCAGGTAATAGCCGCCTTCGGTTTGGTCAAGTAAAGGGATGATTTCCCCTTTCCCCATGTCCAATGCGCTCAGACCGCTATCCTCGCTGAAAGCGAGTACTTTTCCATCTGGGGAGAGGACTGCGCCGCGCAGGTTGCCGTTGCTTTTCAGGTCGGCTGGGATCATGTTCTTATTGAGTACATTGAAACCGATCAAATCGCCATTGGAAAGGTAGACCATCGTCAGCCCCAGCCCGACCGGTTCAGAGAGAATCTCATGGATCTCAGTTGCCAGCTCCCAGGCTGCGTCTGATGTAGCCGCGTCCGGAGTGCCTTCGCCGGTACCGAGAATGATCAGACGTTGCATCTGGTCACTAACCACCCGCAGGTCGTCCAGGCTGGCGAAGGATGATCTCAGGCTTTCTAAAGCCCCTTGACGGCTGCCAGGCAAAGTCAGCTGAAAGACTTCGTCGCGACAATCGTCCGTATAGACAGAGGATCCATTAGGAAAGATACGCAAGGTATCGCACCAGGCTTGTGGACCACCGCTGCGGATATAGGTATATATGGGATCCTTGCCGACAACAAAAGAATCTTCCAGCAGTGCCTTCACTTGCATCGTCAGGTCATAACTATATTGACGGTCGAGGAGCAGGTTGCCTTCCTCTGTATAGACAGGCAATGCCTCGGCATGCACCGCTTTCGGAAAGCCCAGTGATGGATCGAACAAGGCTCTCAGATTGACCGGGACCGGTCCATCTCCCAGTGCATCTTTGCGCACGCGCTCTAAAATGGCATCTACGGTATAGGTCTGAGCTTCTTCTGGAGCGAGGTTGGCTGGTTCTCTCCAATTCCTTTCGGTGTCCATCTCCAAGCGCTGAGCGGTGCGGATTACCCCATCAGCGACGACCAATCGCACTATCCAGCGCTTTTCCTGGGTCTGTTCGTCCAGCTCTACAAAGTAACGGGTTGTGTGGCTGTTGTTCCAGCGCTCAATGGCTGTGTCAATCTCGGATACCGAAGGCACATTTGCTGTGGGCAGAAGAGGAAGCTCTTTATCCAGCTGAGGTTTAGTCTGAGTACAGGCAAGCACTCCGATAGCAAAGGCGCACAGAGCGAGAACGAATCGCAAGGTTTTCACGGGCTTAGCATAATCTCCAGACTAGATAGATGAACAATCCCTGGGATGCGGTCACCAGGTTCCCAGACCAACAGGCGAACTCTACTCGGTTCGTAGATTGTGAAAGGGACATCGACCGTGAAGGTTCCGTAGCTGCTCCCAGGTGTTGGAGCCACGGCGACTTGGCGAGCGCCAATGATTTTACCATCGCTTGTTTGCAATTCAATCCTCAGGGGTTGCTCCGATCGCAAACGCGCTCGGCCAGAAACCCGCAATGTCCCGCCTTGAATCAGGGTATTTGCTTCAGGCAAATCAATGACGATATTCTCTGCCTGGTCTCCTGGGGGATTTAGATCGGCTTCTCCCATAGAAAGCAAGACTAGGTCAACCGAGGCTACAGCCAGGTTGCGCCCAAATTCGTCCTCCACGCTGACTTGCAGTCGGCCGGCCTCCGCCACAGCTGAAATTATATACTCTAATTTCTTTGCTAAACTAACTACCTTGCTTAGACTTTCGGTATACACACTGACCTCGCGCATTAACAACCGCCCATCTTCACCGAACAGCTCAATCCGTACCAAACCTTTCGGGCCGGTGTTCAGGAGGGTTCTTAATAGAATTGGGGAAGCAACTCGGGAAGCGGAACCGGGGCTGATGATCTGGATCGTCGCTAAAGGGATGTCTGCCTGTGGGAGCTCATTGGATGGGGTCGTTGGAGAATTATCGATTGCCAGACCAGGTGTGAGGGTGGGTGGTTGAGGGAGAGGAGTTGGTGGAAAAGTAGCTGTAAGTGAGGGGAGGGCGGTTGGCTGGACTGGGGTGCCAGTCAGTTCAATGGTGGGTTCACCCGGTCTTCCGCCTGCCTCGAGAGCTTGCACAGTCAAAGCGATAACGGTCGGGATAAGTTCAGAGGGTAAAAGCGTGGGGAAAGAGGAACTAACCAGCACGCGGCAACCGCTCACCAGGCCAAATGCCAGGCAAAGGCAAATTGCACGTCCCAATTCATCCACCTGTATAACGCTGGATCACTTCCTGCAAGATGTTCAGACGCACCGGTTTTGAAAGAAAATCCTTAGCCCCGGCCGATCGCGCGAGCTCGGCGATGTCCATTTCTACGCTAGCAGAGAGTACCACCACCGCGATGTCTTTTGTGGCTGCATCTTGCTGCAAATACTTAACTAGAGTCAGTCCATCCATATCAGGGAGTCGCATATCAGTCATTATCAGATCCGGAGATCGGGTAGCAGCCAGCGTCAAAGCCTCGCCTCCCGAGTTCGCCAGGACCGCCTCATGACCAAAGAGGAGAACAGATTTTTTTAGCGTTTCCAGCGTAAAAGGGTCGTCGTCTACAAACAAGATGGTAGCCATCTCTATTTAGTTACTCCGATCATAATCCGTAGATTTCCCCATATTTCGTTGTTAAATAGCGGATATATGGGCCTGGATCGATCTTATTGCCGGTAACCCGTTGCACCAGTTCCTGGGGTTCAAATTTCTTCCCATGCCGATGGATTTTCTCCTGCATCCAACCGGTCAGGTCGGCGAAAACACCGCGCCGGATCTGGTCATGCAGGTCTGGGATATCTCGGTTGACACATTCCCATAACTGGGCGGCAATCAGATTGCCCAGGGCGTAGGTGGAAAAATATCCGATATAGCCATGTGACCAGTGAATATCCTGTAGCACACCCTGCGAGTCGTTGGGAGGTGTCACCCCCAGGTACGCGCGCATCCCATTATTCCAGGCATCAGGCAGGTCTTTCACCTCTAAACTACCTTCGATGAGGGCGATCTCAAGTTCCAGGCGCAACATGATGTGCAGATTGTAGGTCGCCTCGTCGGCTTCCACGCGGATCAAAGACGGCTCAACTTTATTAATGGCCTTATAGAAGGTCTCTAGGGGGATATTGCCAAGTTGGGCTTGGTAATATTCCTGTAGGCGCGGGTAGAAATGAACCCAGAAATCGCGTGATCTCCCGATGAGGTTTTCATAAAGGCGGGATTGTGACTCATGAATACCCAGCGATGCGCCATCGCCGAGCGTGGTGCGATCAAGGTTGGGATTGATGCCCTGGGCATAGAGGGCGTGACCGCATTCGTGGGTTGTACTGAAGAAGGCTGAAGCGAAGTAGTTAGGTAGGAAGCGGGTGGTGATGCGCACATCGCCTGTTCCGAAATCGATCGTAAAGGGATGGGTGGCCCTGTCCTGGCGGCCGCGCTTCCAATCATAACCAAAACGGGTGATCACCTCGACGCCGAAATCCCATTGTTTTTGTTCATCGTATGGCTGGTGCAGGAAGGAGTCGTCCACTTGGGGGCGTTCAGTGATCGCCCGGATTAATTCTACCTGTTGCGGGCGAAGAGTAGAGAATATTGCCTGTACCTCGGCTGTTTTCAAACCTGGTTCATAATCGTCTAATAATGGGTCGTAGATATGGTCGTAGGGGACAAACAGGGCGGCATAGCGCCGGCGCAATTCAAAGATCTTCTCCAGGTAAGGCTGAAACTTGGCAAAATCAGATTTATCTCGCGCCTGCTCCCAAACGAGGTGCGCATCGCTGGTCACTTTGGCGAACTCAACGACCAGTTCGACTGGAACCTTGGTTTGCTTTTCAAACCGGTGAGCAGTGACCTTAATCAAACGGGCGTCATCTGAGTCTGGAGCTATCTCGGCGGCGTAAGGTTTGAGGTCTTCGAGCAGGCGCCCTATTTCATCAGATGTAAACTTGAGATGGCCAATGCGACTGAGGGTGGCCATTTGGTGGCCGCGCTCTGGCGCGCCTCCGGGGGGCATGTAGGTTTGTTGGTCCCAGCTGAGCAGGCCAATCATATGATACAGATCGATTGCCTCATTAATCAGCAACTTCAATCGATCGAGATTGGGATTGGGTTCCATGAAATCTCCTAATATTCTCGGGATTAAACGACTCTCCACCGCAGTGGTTCGCCGCGCAGTGCAGCCAGAACCTCGGTAGCGATATCTTCTGCCGCCCGAGCTTGGGCTTCGGCAGTTTGCGCACCGATGTGAGGAGTGGCAACGACGTGGGGATGAGTCACCAGAGCGGACATCCCTGGGGGTTCCTTGGCGAAAACGTCTAGCGCGGCGCCAGCAACCTGTCCAGATTCCAATGCGCCGAGCAAGCTGGTCTCGTCGATCACGCCTCCCCTGGCAGTACACACCAGGCGCACGCCACGTTTCATTGAGCCCAGTGCTTGCCCGTTGATCATGCCGCGTGTTTCGGGGCTGAGCGGCACATGTAGGGAGATAAAATCTGACCGGGCGTAGAGATGCTGAAGGGTGACCGGTTCGGCACCCCGCAGGCGGATTTCATCAGCCACGATCAAGGAGTCGTAGCCCAACACGGTCATCCCTAAGCCGGTTGCCTTGCGAGCGACGCTGCTGCCGATGTTGCCCATTCCGATCACGCCCAGAACTTTGCCATGCATTTCAACACCTAGTAAGTCTTTTTTTAGCCAAAGACCGGACTTTAATCCTGCATCGGCGGAGGGGATCGCGCGTGCCAGGGCAAACATTAAAGCCAGGCTGTGTTCCGCAACTGCCTGGGTTGAAGCCATAGGTGTATTGACCACAGTCACAGCGTGCAGATTGGCTGCAGCGAGATCGATATTATCAATGCCCACGCCGGCCCGTCCCACCACCCTTAGCCGTACACCCAATCTGAATAATTCTGCCGTTACTTTCGTGCGGCTGCGTACGATCACAGCCTCATAATCGCCGACAATCTGATTCAGGTCTTCCGGGGGGATGCCTGTTCGCTCGTCAATGTGCCCTGCTATGCGCAAAATGCTCAAACCGTT
>MGOK01000052.1:0-3511 GCA_001795335.1 Chloroflexi bacterium RBG_19FT_COMBO_55_16 | reverse complement strand
GCATGAACAATTCCAGAACATAGGGGAGAAAGGATAGGGGGATAACCAGCCTAGATTTTACCTCAGATCAGCCTGATTAACCCAAGAAAGGCTGGAAATAGACTGGGATAATCCCCTGAAACCAGAGCAGTAAGTTCAAGTTGGCTTCCTCTTGACTTTTATCTCCAGACTGAGTACTATGTTTGCAGCAAGCATATAGCTGCCCACAAAATCCTCGTGGATTGCGTTCTCCGGGTGCGTTTCTTATAACAGGTATAAAATTTTCTCATGGAGGTATCAATGGCCAACATCCCTGAAGTCGACGAAACCACATTTCCTAATGAAGTGCTTACAGCCAGTGGTCCAGTCCTGGTTGATTTTTCCGCCGTGTGGTGTGGACCCTGTAAATTGTTGGACCCAATCGTCGAGCAGCTGGCTCATGAATGGGCTGGCAAGCTAAAAGTGGTAAAGTTGGACATCGATCACAGCCCCGAGGTCGCTATGCGCTACCAGGTCATGGGTGTGCCGACGTTGATGCTCTTCGTCAATGGCGAAAGCCGCGAGCGCATCGTCGGTTTCCAACCGAAAGCTCGCATCATCTCCAAGCTCAATCCTCATTTGCAGCCAAACTATACTTAATAAACAACTCCAGCCTCAGTCGCTGGCACGGGGTTATAAACAAGAGCAATACGAACTATCCTGGATTTATCGCCCCCCCTCCCAAATGCACTGATTTTTCGTGACGTCTGTCCAGGGGAGTCTTTGAACCTTCTGCAGTGCTGGCAATACCAGGCAAGGATCCGGGAAGATACCGGAGGAAGATTTGTTCTTCTCACCAATCGCGATGCACATCCCTGATGGTTTCCTGTCGGTATCCGTGTCCGTCATATTATGGATCGTCTCCATTGTGGTGGTGGGCTACGCTCTCAAACGTGTGGGGAAGGACCTCGGTGAACGCCAGGTGCCGATGATGGGCATGCTGGCAGCGGCGATTTTCGCTGGACAGATGCTTAATTTCGCCGTTGCGGGCGGCACATCTGGCCACCTGATGGGAGCCGCTCTGGCGACGATCTTATTAGGCCCCTGGGCGGCTGTCCTGGTGCTGACCAGTGTGGTAAGCATCCAGGCGCTGATCTTTCAAGATGGTGGCTTACTGGCACTGGGAGCTAATATCTTCAACATGGGAATTGTTGGTGTGGCAGTGGCTTTTATGGCTTACCACACGGTAAAAAAGCTGGCTGGAGGCCGGAAATGGGGGCTCTATCTGGGGGGATTTATCGCCGCCTGGTTATCGATTGAGGTAGCTGCGCTAAGCGTCGCCCTGCAGTTGGCGCTTTCGAACACCTCGCCCGCCAACCTGGCTATCCCGGCCATGGCAGGTGTGCACGCCCTGATTGGTACTGGTGAAGGGTTGATCACGGTTGGCGCGCTGGCCTTCCTGTCCACAGCCCGGCGCGACCTAGTCGAGGCCGGAGAGGCAGATCCCATTAAAGGGAGCCTGGTTTGGGTCGCTGGCCTGTTGATCGCCCTGGTCCTGGCTATTGCCTCCCCCCTGGCCTCCGCTCGCCCGGATGGCCTGGAGCGGATCGCCGGTCAGCTTGGTTTTCTGGATGCCGCCCGTGCTTCGCGCTCTCAAATCATCCCAGATTATGTCCTCCCAGGGGTCTCGAACACAGCCCTGGCGACTATTTTGGCAGGGATCATTGGGGTTTTGATCGTCTTTGGCGTTGCCCTGGCTGTGGGCTACACCCGCCGCTCTGTCTACCGCTCTGAGCGCCGCTCCGAGCACCTTTCCGAACGCCCTGACCACCAGGCTTCCAGTAAATAGCCGTGCACATCCACTTCCTGGACCCCTACCGGTCGGGCAATAGCTTAATCCATCGTCTTGACCCTCGCGTCAAATTGGTCCTGGCACTGGCGTTCATCCTGACTTGTGCCCTGACTCCGCCTGGCGCATGGCCGATCTACATCCTGTTGTTCGCCTCGATCCTGGCTATCGAAATACTGTCGGCCTTGGGCTTGGGATATGTGCTCAAGCGGGCTGTCCTGGCATTTCCGTTTGTCCTGGCAGCGCTGCCAATAATCTTTACTACTCCAGGCACGGTGTGGCAGGAATTGGGGATAAGCAGGTGGGAATTGATCATCACGCTTCCCGGACTGGTCAGGTTCTTGAGCATCGCTTTCAAATCGTGGCTCTCAGTGCAGGCCGCAATTGTCCTGGCGGCCAGCACGCCATTTCCTGAGCTATTGGTGGCGATGCGAGCGGTCAGGATCCCGCGCTTACTGGTGGCGATCTTTGGCCTGATGTGGCGTTATCTGTTCGTGCTGGCTGACGAAGCCTTGCGATTAATCCGGGCGCGGGCAGCGCGCAGCGGGAATTCCAACCAGCCCAGCATAAAAGCTGGCAGGGATCTCGTCTGGCGGGCGCGCGTCACCGGAGGGATGGCCGGGAACCTGTTCCTACGTGCCCTCGAGCGCAGCGACCGTATCTACCTTGCGATGGTTTCGCGCGGCTATGACGGGGAGGTGCGCACCCTGCCTTTGCCTGCCATCACTTCCGCTAATTGGCTGGGATTGTTGGCCGGCTTGGCGATCCTTGGCATCCTGTTAAGCCTGTCTTTCCTATTCGGGTCTTAACTCAGATGCACCACTCGATTGAGATCGAACACCTGTCTTATTCCTACCCGGATGGACATCAGGCGCTGCAAGATGTATCCCTCTCGATTAAGCCGGGGGAAAAAGTCGCTCTGGTGGGTCCGAACGGCGCCGGTAAATCCACCCTGATCTTGCATTTGAACGGCATCCTCCGCGGAGAAGGGAGCGTATGCGTGTGTGGGCTGGAGGTGTCGCCGGGCAACGTGGGGCGAGTGCGCGCCATGGTTGGGCTGGTCTTTCAGGCACCCGACGACCAACTTTTTTCACCGACCGTTTTCGAAGATGTCGCCTTTGGCCCCCTGTATCAGGGATTGCCCCCTGGGGAAGTGTCTGCGCGGGTCGAAGAGGCGCTCAGGGCTGTCCACATGAGCGCTTATGCCCGGCGAGTGTCCCACCACCTGAGCATGGGGGAAAAGAAACGCATTGCTATCGCTACTGTGCTTTCGATGAAGCCAGAGGTGCTCGTCCTGGATGAGCCGACTGCCGGGCTGGACCCGCGCTCCCGGCGATCGCTGATCCGGCTGCTGGGGGAACTACCGCTCACCATGCTGGCCTCAACCCATGATATGCGTATGGTGCGGGAACTATTCCCCCGTATGGTGATCCTGGATGAAGGCCGGGTCGCCGCTGACGGCCTGACTGATGTGCTGATGGAAGACACAGCACTGCTGGAAGCTCACGGACTGGAAAGGGGTTAATGCAGGATTTTACGGCGCAGTTCGCTGCAAAATCCTGCGAATAAATTTTTAGTCTGCAGGCACAGCCACTGGCTCGGTGATGCCCGCCGCGGCTCGCAGCAGCTCAGCCTTGTCGGTGCGCTCCCAGGTCAAGTCCAGGTCGTCTCGCCCGAAGTGCCCGTATACAGCCACTGAGCGAT
>MGOK01000051.1:13936-28811 GCA_001795335.1 Chloroflexi bacterium RBG_19FT_COMBO_55_16 | reverse complement strand
GGAAATCAATCGCTATTTAATCGCCCTCTACGCTGCTGAACCGCTTGATGCAGACGGGATAGTGGCCGAATTCGACGGCTACGCGGCTCAGCTGGCGCCCTACATTGCCGATGTCTCCTCGCTGCTGGCGGAAGCTCTGGCGCGCGGCCGGCGAGTCCTGGCCGAGGGCGCCCAGGGCACGCTGCTCGACCTGGATCACGGCACCTATCCCTTTGTCACCAGCTCCAATCCCACCGCCCCCGGTGCGCTGGTCGGGCTTGGGTTGGGAGTTGGCTCCACCGAACGCGCCATCGGCGTCACCAAGTCGTTCCAAACGCGCGTTGGGTCTGGCCCCTTCCCGACTGAACTCACTGGAGAGCTGGCCACCCGCTTGCGCGGCTCGGGTGCAAACCCGTGGGACGAATTCGGCACCACCACCGGTCGCCCACGCCGTGTGGGTTGGCTGGACATAGTGTTGTTACGCTACGCGGTCAGGATCAACGGCCTGACCGAACTGGCTCTCACCAAACTGGACATCCTCACCGGACTGCCGACTATCCGCCTGTGCACCGCCTACCGGGCAAAAGACCAGACCTTCACCGCTTTACCCTTTGGGCCAAGTGACCTTTCGGCTTATGGGCCGGCCTACGAAGAGCTGCCTGGCTGGGATCAGGACCTGGGCGCCGCCCGCCGTTGGGAAGACCTGCCAGCCGCGGCGCGCGACTACATCTTGCGTATCGAGGAGCTGAGCGGCCTACCTGTCCGCTTGGTCTCCGTAGGCCCGGAGCGTACACAGGTGATCGAAATTACTTAACCAATTCTTGGAGGCATCCATGCGCAAAAAAGTCACCCTGATCACCGGAGCTGGTGGGGAAGTTGGCCTGGCTTTAGTCAAGAGCCTGGCCGAGCGAGGTATCAGGGACCTGGTCACACTGGACATCCGACCTCTGCCAGCCGAGGCCAGCCAATATTCAACCCACCTGCAAGGCGATATCCTCGATAAAGCCTTGCTCTCCCGCCTGGTGAGCGAGTACGAGATCGCTGCCATCTATCACCTGGCTGCCTTGTTGTCGACGCGCGGCGAGTTCACCCCGGTTGCCGCTCACCAGGTCAACGTGGAAGGCACCCTGGGGCTGCTGCAATTAGCAACAGAGCAATCTGAATGGCGCGGCGAGCCGGTCCTGTTTATATTCCCCAGTTCCATCGCCGCTTATGGTATGCCGGACCTGAAAACCAAAGCCAATTTCCCGCGCGTCCGGGAGTGGGAGTGGAACTACCCCATCACCATGTATGGCTGCAACAAGCTCTACTGCGAGATGCTAGGTACATATTTCAGTTGTTACTACCGCCAGCTGGCTGCTGAACGCCCGGTGATGCTCGACTTTCGCTGCGTGCGCTTCCCCGGCCTGATCAGCGCCTTCACCTTGCCCAGTGGGGGCACCAGCGATTACGGACCAGAGATGCTGCACGCCGCGGCCAAAGGCGAACCTTACGCCTGTTTTGTGCGCCAGGATGCCCAGATCCCGTTCATGGCCATGCCGGATGCCATCACCGCCTTGTTGCAGTTGGCAAGCGCCCCCCGCAGCGCATTGAGTCGCTCGGTCTATAACGTGACCAGCTTCAGCCTGACTGCAGCCCAAATCATGGACCTGGTCCTTATAGCATTCCCGCAGGCGCAGATCACTTTCGAACCCGACCTGAAGCGACAGGGCATCGTGGATAGCTGGCCGGCCGACCTGAACGACGGCGACGCCCGGCGAGACTGGGGCTGGCAACCAGGTTTTAATCTGGAACGTTGCTTTAATGAATATCTGATACCGAACATTGTCAAACGTTATAACAGCTAAAAATAAAATTAAGACCTGGCTCGCCACGTCCGTTCTGCTCCCGCTGACCTTGAGCGCCTGTGCTCCGGTGGAGACTCCGCCTATGGTCTCTTCTGAGTCGCCCACGCCTGTCAGCGAAGTGACGGCCACCGTGGTTTGGTTTCCACCTACCGCGACGCCCACGCCGATCCCGGCCAAACCAGTCACACCCACTCCAGATTTGCGCCCCAATCTGGGAGAGATGCTCTTCAGCGACGATTTCTCCAGCCCAGGTTCCTGGTCTTTGAGCCAGACATCGCAGGGCGGCGCTGCGCTGGGCCATAATGAACTCACCATCGCCATCCTCGAACCGCGTACTTATATCTACAGTGTCCGCAGTGAACCGGTGTTGAACGATTTCTATCTCGAGATCACCGCCAGCCCGACCTTATGCCGGGAGGCAGACGAGTACGGTCTGCTGTTGCGGCTGACCTCACCACGTGATTTTTATCGATTTTCCCTATCATGCGATAGTCAGGTGCGCCTAGACCGGCTGGTCAATGGTGCTGCTTCTTCCCCTCAGCCATGGATGTTCAGCGGCGTGATCGCCCCCGGCGCGCCCAACATCGCCCGCTTGGGAGTCTGGGCGCGCGGCAAGGAAATGCGTTTCTTCATCAATGACCAGTTCCAGTTTACCGTAAGCGATCCGCTGCTGCCGAGCGGTAACATTGGCGTCTTCGCTCGCTCGGCCGGGGAGTACGCGGTAACAGTCAACTTCTCTGATTTAGTCGTTATAGAGATAATCCAATAAAACGCGAAACATAAAGCGAAATTCATTAATTCACGTTCTACGCATCACGCCTTTCGCATCAAGTTTTCTTCTCATTCAAATCCACATGCCCAAGCGCTCATTGATCAATCGCCTGAACGACCTCGAAGCAAAAACCTGGCTTAAGTTCCAGAAATCGTGGTTTATCCACAATCCACCGCCGCGCGCAAAAGATGTACTGCGCCATCCCGCCAAGTTCCCGGAGACACTGGCTCAAGAATTCATCGAGTTTTTCACTAAACGTGGCCAGGTCGTACTCGACCCAATGGTCGGGACGGGTAGCACCGTTATCGCTGCTTTGCGCGCCGGTCGCAACAGCTACGGGATTGAACTCAATCCAACCTACGCGGATATTGCCCGCCAGCTGATCACCGCAGAGCGCAGCTCGTCTGATGAGGCAGGTCTCCTGGTCAGCGAAGTGATCACTGGCGACGCAGCGCATTTTAGCGACTACGTTTCTGAGCACCAGATTCCTCCCATCGATTATGTGCTCACCTCACCTCCATACTGGAATATGTTACATGCCCGCGGCGCTGAAACCCAAAAAAAACGCCGTGCCTCCCCTGGCCTGGATGTGATTTATTCCGAAGAACCAGCCGATCTGGGCAACATTCCTGATTACGATGAATTCTTAAAACGGCTGACAACCGTCTACGCAGGCTTGCAGCCATTTCTGCGAAAAAGGGCTTACCTGACGGTCATCGTCAAGAACGTAAAGAAAGGCGGAAAAATCTATCCTCTCGCCTGGGACCTGGCGCACCAGCTCGGGGAAACCTACACGCTTAAGGACGAGCGGGTCTGGTGCCAGGACGATATCCGCCTCGCCCCGTACGGGTTCGGTAATGCCTGGGTGAGCAACACCTTCCATCACTATTGCCTCCAATTCAGAAACGATTGAGGGATTAATTTCGGATATAATTAGGCTAAATAAAGGAGGAGCATAAGATGAATTCCGATCTCTCAATTACCGTTAAATCGATGCAAGGACGAGTGCCTGTGACCGTGTTACACCTTAAAGGGGATATTGATGGAAAAAACTACGAACAGCTGCAAACAAAAGCCAAAGAATCTTTCGATTCTGGTACCCGTCACCTGCTCCTTGACTTGAGCGAAGTCCCTTTCCTCAGTAGTGCCGGCATCCGCGCCTTGCAATACATTTTCACTTTGTTACGCACCGATCCAGCATTCGAAAACGATGAAGCCATTCGCAAGGGGATCCGGGATGGCACATTTAAGTCCCCGCACCTCAAATTGCTTAAACCCAATCCTAATATAAGCCAGGTGCTCCGCATGACGGGCTATGACATGTTTCTAGAGGTGCATAGCAATCTAGAGGCAGCAGTGAATTCATTTTAAAAACACACTTTCCCTCCTCTTAATTCCCCTATTGCGAAAATTAATATTAGTGTACAATTGTTCTGTAAATTACGGTGGGTGTCCTAGTGTTCTACACCGGGCGGCGTTCGTCCGGAACCATTGCCAGACCACCCACTGAAAAAGAAGGAGAAACCCATGTATCACACCCTCATCATCGTTGGCAACCTCGGCCGCGACCCAGAAATGAGGTACACGCCCTCCGGCCAGGCGGTGACCAATTTAAGCGTCGCCACTAACCGCCAATACACCGGCTCGGATGGCAATCCAGTAAAGGAGACGATCTGGTTCCGCGTCTCGACCTGGGGAAAGACGGCCGAAAATTGCAACCAGTATCTGAAAAAAGGCAGTAAAGTACTGATCGAAGGCCGGTTAAACCCCGACCCTGCCACTGGGGGTCCGCGTATGTGGACTCGTCAGGATGGCACCCCTGCCGCCAGCTTTGAAGTGACCGCTAATACAGTACGGTTCCTCACAGCGCGAGGCGAAGAGGAAGGCGCTTACGCGGCAGGCGAGACCGCCGGAGTCGCCGAACAAGACGATATCCCCTTCTAAAGCTCACGGGACATTCGTCAAGGTTTGGTGAAAACAATCCTGATTGAGCAAGAATACCCAATCGGGAAACTTCTTGCCTGATGATTAACTTTGAGGGGCAGAAGGGATGCATACATTGGCTTTCACTTCCGCCCCTCGAAGCGTATTAGGCTATCTCTCCCATTGACCTGAAACCATCTCTACCCGGAGAAAGTAGATGTCTGAGAAAACTGCGCAACCAGCACCCCCCACCTTTCCCCCATTGGAAGTCCCCCCTGACCTTGAAGCGATTTATATCAACTTGGTGCGCATCGCTCATTCTCCTTCGGAGTTAATTTTTGATTTCGCCCATCTCTTGCCTGGCACCACTCCCGCCCGGGTGCGCTCGCGGGTGGTCATGTCGCCCTTAGGCGCCAAGCTGTTTCACCGCGCATTGACCGAAAACCTGAGCCGTTACGAGACCACCTTCGGAGAGATCACGCTTCCGGGTGGAAAATCCCTGGCCGATTACCTCTTTCGTCAATCCCCGCCACCCGAAGAACCCCCTCAAAAATAAGCTGCCATGAACCGCCTTGAATCGATCGCCGAACGTATCCACCAGGCATTCGAAACGCGCACTTTCGCCAGGGATCGCGCCCTCGCCCAGGCTCGCACGCTCACCCGCCATTGCGCTAACGCCATCCGCGCCGTCCACCGTGATGAGTACGAACTGGCTCAAAAGCAACTTGACGAAGCGAACCATCTGGCCCAGGCGCTCCGCGCCGACCTGGCCGAGTTCCCGAGCCTATATTACGCTGGGTATACGCAGGATGCACTCAAAGAGTTAGCTGAGGCGAGCATCGTCTATGCTTTGGTAACTGATCGGCCCTTGCCCTCTCCTCAAGAGATGGGTTTGGAAGACGCCACGTATTTGAATGGGTTGGCTGAGGCGGCCGGTGAGCTTCGGCGGCGCTGCCTCGATATCTTACGACACGGGTACTCCCAGGAAGCTGAACGCTTGCTGGGCTACATGGACGACATCTACGCCGTGCTGACCACCATGGATTACCCAGACGCCATCACGGGGGGACTTCGGCGCCTGACGGACGTCGTCCGCAGTGTCACCGAGCGTACGCGCGGCGATCTGACCCTCAGCTTACGGCAGGAACATCTCGAACAAACGATGCGCCGCCTGGAGTCCAGGCTGGACAGTTAGTGAATGCGAACCATTCGCGCCTCCGAGATCGGCGCTTACCTGTACTGCCAGCGAGCATGGTGGCTTCAGCGACAAGGTTACGTCTCAGAAAACCAGGCTGAGTTAGCCGGTGGTAACGAGCTGCACTACCACCACGCGCGCCGCGTGATGGTGAGTGGTGCCCTGAGGCTGCTAGCCTACGCTTTGTTCCTTCTGGGGTTGGTGATATTAACCATCTACATTTCTGGGCAGCTGATCTAACCGACCATGCTTTTGCTCGTTATCGTTCTCTTCTTGCTCGGCGTGATACTGCTTTGGCTATCTTCTCGCCAACGCCACGCCGCTGGTCTGCCAGGCGGTCGCCTGGTTTACGTCGATACAAGCCAGTGGGGGCGGGTCGAAAAGCCGCTTTATGACCCGGCCCTGAACCTGACGGGGAAACCGGACTACCTCGTTGAGCAAGGGAATAAAATGATACCCATCGAGATAAAGTCAAATCGCATTGCGAGAGCGCCTTACGACTCGCACATCTATCAATTGGCCGCCTATTGTCTTCTCGCGCATCGTACATTTGGCAAACGACCGCCGCACGGGATTTTGCACTACCCCAACCGGACATTCGCCATCGATTACACAGCCGAGCTGGAATTCAGCTTGCTCGATTTGGTAACCGAAATGCGCGCTTCAGAAAGCCGCAAAACGGTAGACCGCTCTCACCAATCTCCATCCCGTTGCCATCGCTGTGGCTTCCGCACTGGTTGCGACCAGGCCTTAGTGTAGAAAGTTGTCAGTCGTCAGATGCCAGAAACTATTAAATTACACACCACTAACCACTGAATACTGATCCCAGATATTGAAAACTGGATACTGATCACTGATTACTGGTTATAATACAAGTCACATGACTGAAAAAGATACAACCATCCAACGCATCGCTATCCTCGCTCACCCACAGATTCCCGAAGCTGTCCCGGAGGCCGCAACTATCGCGGCCTTCTTGCAGGAATACGGTCTGCACGTTTCCCACGGATTGTTGAACGACCAAAGAATTCGCCGCCAGGTGGAATCGAAAAGATGTGATGTGGTGATCGCCCTGGGCGGTGATGGCACAATGTTGCGCGCCGGTCACTTGTGTGGGCCGAATGGCGTGCCTATACTGGGGATTAATATGGGACGCTTCGGTTTTCTTATGGAAATCCAGCAAAAACAATGGCGGGAAACCTTACCCCGCCTGCTGAGTGGTGATTTTTGGATAGAAAACCGGATGATGCTGTGCGCGGAACGATCCCGTGCCGGGGAGATGCTTGGAAATTGGGATATTGTTAATGAGGCCGTCGTTAGCCGGGGCAACTTCGTGCGCCCGGTGCATCTGGAAACCAGCGTCGATGGTCGCTTCCTCACCACCTACGTCGCAGATGGCTTGATCGCCTCCACACCCACCGGTTCTACCGCCTATGCCCTGGCAGTCGGCGGGCCGATCCTGCCTCCGGAACTGCGCACAATTTTACTTGTCCCGATCGCTCCCCATCTTTCAATCGATCGTGCCATCGTGTTTGCTGAGGGTTCTTCGGTGAGCATCGTCGTCCACACTGCTCACCAAGCGGTGCTTAGCATCGATGGACAATTGCCGATCGAGCTGGTAGATGGGGATTGTGTAAAGGTGTTCGCCAGCCACCATTCCTTAAAATTCATTCGTTTCCAAGACCCTGGATATTTTTACCGTAACCTCACTCCCCATATGAATCAAAATCCTTCCACAGGTAATTCTCGATGAGCTTACAGCCCCCTACACTTTACTGTGTTAATCATCCTGATGTAGAAACTACCTTACGCTGTAACCGGTGCGAAAAGCCCATTTGTGCAAAATGTGCCATTCTCACCCCGACCGGCTATCGCTGTAAGGATTGCGTCCGCAACCAGCAAAAGAGTTTTGAAACTGCTGAGTGGTATGATTACCTCCTGGCCTTTGGCGTTGCGATAACATTGTCATACATTGGCAGCCGACTGGTTAGATACCTGGGCTTTTTTACGCTCTTTGTCGCCCCGATTGCTGGGGTGATCATCGCTGAAGCCATTCGCCTTGCTATTCGCCGCCGGCGATCGAAGCGACTCTTCCAGGTAAGCGCGCTCGCCGTTGCGTTAGGCGGTTTACCGATATTGCTGGGGCTGGTGAATAATTTATTCTCAGGAGGATCGATAGGTTTCGGTTTTGTGTTGCCTTTGATCTGGCAGGGAGTCTATTTCTTCATCGTGACCTCTGCAGTATATTATCGCCTCGCTGGCATCCGAATCTAAACTATTAGGCGCATAGAGCAGCATGCTCACTGAACTACGCATCGAGAATTTTGCTATCATCGACCAGCTCGAATTACTCTTCAAGCCGGGTCTGGTTACCTTTACCGGTGAAACCGGTGCCGGAAAATCGATTATCATCGATGCTGTCGAAACTCTGCTAGGCGGGCGAGTCGATGTCAGCATGATTCGCAGCGGGGCTAAAAATGCTACCATCGAAGCCACCTTCCAGGTCACGCCCGCAGTGCGCGCAAATGTTCACTCCATCCTCAAGCGCGAAGAGTTGCTTGACGATCCAGATTATTTCATCCTGGGGCGCGAAATTCGCTTCGAAGGGCGAAGTGTGGCCCGTATTAATGGGCGTACTGTCACCGTTGGACTATTGCGTGAACTCGGTGAGCTGGTTGTTGATGTTCACGGGCAATCCGAACATCTTTCTTTATTACGGGTGCGCGAGCATCTGGGATTGCTCGACCGTTATGCCGATGCAGAGGATTTGCTCCTCGCTTATAGCGCCACCTACCGGCAGTTAATGAACGTTCGAAAGGAAATAAAGGAACTTCGCCTTGAAGAGAGCGAGGCAGCTCGCAGAATTGACCTGCTTAGCTATCAAATCAATGAGATCGAATCGGCTCGCCTGCAGCCTGGTGAGGAAGAAGACCTGCTCTCAGAGCGCACCCGGTTGGCTAATGCCGAGTCTCTCGCTTCTCTGGCTCAGCAAGCCTTAACCAACCTCGATGAGGGCACACCTGAAGCCCCCTCGGCCATCGATCTCCTCGGTCAGGTTATGGATGCCTTGCAAGACCTGGCTCGGATTGATTCCTCGCGCTCCAGGCTGGTGGAGGACATCCAGGGTACTTTCTCCAGCCTCACCGAACTGGCGAGGGGTTTGCGCGGTTACATCGAGAGTATCGAATTTAACCCAAAGCGGCTGGATCAGGTTGAAGAGCGACTTGTCATGATCCAAAACCTGAAACGTAAATATGGCGACTCAATTCCCGCAATCTTGAGTTTTGCGGCCAACGCCCGCCAGCAGATGGAGACAATCCAGGGAGCCAGCGAGCGTCTCGCTGAGCTGGCAACTCAAGAGGCTAATTTACTCGCCGTGCTCGGGGAACGCGGCAAATTGCTTTCCCAAAAACGCCAACAAGCTGCAGGACAATTGAATCAGGAGATGGAGGCTGAACTTGCCGATCTCCGTATGTCCGGCGCTCGATTCAGCATCGATTTCCAGCAACGACCCGACCCAAACGGAGTACCGCTCACCGAGGGACACCGCGTAGCCTTCGACGCCACCGGTTTAGAACGCGTGGAATTCCTGATCGCCCCCAATCCAGGGGAGGGGCTGAAACCGCTCGTACGCATCGCTTCCGGAGGCGAGACCTCCCGGTTGATGTTGTCGCTGAAGAACGTCCTGGCACGCGCCGATAATGTCTCCACGCTGATCTTCGATGAAATCGACCAAGGGATTGGTGGTCGGGTTGGCAGTATTGTCGGTCACAAGCTTTGGCGCTTGGCGCGCCATCACCAGGTGCTGTGTATCACCCACCTTCCCCAACTTGCTGCTTTTGGCGAGCAACATTTACAAGTACAAAAGCATCTCCAGGATGGGCGAACCATCACCTCAGTAGTAGATCTCAGCGATGAAAACCGCCTCCGGGAATTAGCCCAGATGTTGGGAGAAATAAGCTCGGCTACGATGCATTCAGCCCGCGAAATGCTTGAGACGGCGCAGGCATTGACCGATTCAAAACCTACCTGATCATAATGAAGATTCTGATCTGCCACCGTATTAACAACCCATTGGTGCTATACTTAACGAAATCGAATCGCCCACTTGCTTGCAGGTTTCCGGGGAAAGAGCAAGAGGGGCCCTGCATGAGCCGACAGCAGTCTCGGGGGCGTACCGCTGTCGGCTTTTTAATATAGAATTTATTCATGCCCACCGTTTACCAGATCATTCAAATGCGTCGGCAACGCCACGCCAAATCCCTCAGAAGCCCAACCACCCGGGCTGGAAAATTGGGTATTGGCCTTGGTTTGCTGCTCTGCTTGCTAGCGGTATTCACCGTAATCGGGAGTACTTTCCTCTACGCCAGCTTGGCATCCGCCATGCCCTCACCAGAAAGTCTGCCTCTATTATTGGAACCGCCTTCCGGATTGTTGTTACAGCCCACCCGCCTCTACGACCGCACAGGCCAGCACCTGATCGCGTCCCTCCAGAATCCACGCGCAGCACAACGGCGATATTTAACATTAGACGAGGATCAACCCATTCATCTTCCTGCCTTCCTCGCGATGGCGACGATCGCCTCGTCTGACCCCGATTTCTGGAACCATGGCGGCTTTTCCTGGCAGGGTGTCAGTCAGGGTGACCATCCCACCTTGGCCCAAAAACTTGTTTCAGACTTGTTAATGTGGGATGAATCACCTGGGCTAAGGGGCGCTATCAGGGAACGGCTTTTGGCTGCACAGATCACTACAATTTTCGGTCGTCAGAAAATCTTAGAGTGGTACCTGAACAGCGCTGACTACGGCCAGTTTGCGTATGGCGCTGACGCCGCCGCGCTCACCTATTTCGGAAAATCCGCAACCTCCCTGACCCTGGCGGAGGCAGCTGCTCTGGCAGCTGCTGCCGAGACGCCCGTTCTCAATCTCATGGATGCGCCCAAAGCTGCTCTGGAGCGTAAGGATCGCCTCCTGGAAACTATGTTCGACCTCGGTTTCATCACTGCCTCACAATTCGAACAAGCCAAGCAGCAAGCGCTCATAGTCCAACAGCCGGTAGAGCTTTCCCCAAATCTGGCTCCCGCCTTCACAAAACTCGTTCTCGAACAGCTGGGAACATACCTTAATCCCTATCGCTTACCTCGCGGTGGATTGAGAGTGGTAACGACCCTCGACTACGATCTTCAATCACAGGCTGCCTGTGCCACTGAAACCCAATTAAATCGCCTGAAAAACCCTCAGCCAGGCGAAGTCCTGACTTGGGATCAGACACCTTGCCAGGCCTCCCGCTTGTTGCCGACTCTCCCAGGCGAGAGTCTCCCCGCTAATATACATTTGGCCGCCAACGTGGTAGTCCTGGATCCTGCACGCGGTCAGGTTCTGGCGATGGTAGGGGATGTCTCACCTGGACAGGACCCAGCTCGATTGCCAGGCCACCCGCCTGGATCATTGCTGACACCGTTCATCTACATGACCGCCTTCACTCGCGGGATGAGCCCAGCTTCATTGCTCTGGGACATCCCGGCCAGCCTGATGGAAGGATTCGCAGATATACGCAACCCTGATGACCGTTTCCATGGTCCAGTTCGTTTACGCATGGCTCTGGCAAACGATTACCTCGTGCCTGCAATTCAGGTTCTGGTGCAGATGGGACCCGAGCAAGTCTGGAGCATGGCAAAACAGCTCGGCTTGGCATCCCTCGAGCTACCCAACACAGAAGCGGCCAATCGATTGCCTCTGCAAGGCGGTCAGGCAACCTTATTAAACATTGTCCAGGCATATGGCGTCTTCGCCAACCAAGGCGTCCTTGTAGGACAGGCGCTCAATCCCTCTGCCAGAGATGATTCAACCCCTCAGCTGCATGCTCAAACCGTGCTGCGCGTTGAGGATAACCTGGGAAGAATATGGATAGACTGTTCGCAGGAAATCGGTGAATGCCTCACCACGCGCCGGTCGGTGATCAGCTCACAGCTAGCGTATTTGGTGACTCATATCTTGAGCGATGAAACAGCCCGTTGGCCGAGCCTTGGCCACCCAAACCCGTTAGAGATCGGTCGGGTTGCCGGCGCTAAAATCGGTCGCACCGTGGATGGGAGTGATTCCTGGACAGTTGGATATTCTCCCAACCTTGTCGTCGGCGTGTGGCTGGGTAACCCAGAGTCGAAAACTCCAACGATTGTGTCTCCAAAGTGGTCTGCTGGGTTGTGGCATGCCGTGATTCAATATGCCCTCCAGGACCAACCAACCGAGGAATGGACTATCCCTCCCGGCATCAGCCAACTGCAAGTATGTGATCCCTCTGGTTTGTTGCCCACCGCCGATTGTCCAGTTTTGGTAAACGAAGTGTTCTTATTCGGTAGTGAACCCTCCCACACAGACACGCTCTTCCGCGCCTTTCAAATCAACCGCGAAACCGGTAGATTAGCCACTGCCTTTACACCTGCTGAGTTGGTCGATACTAGAGTCTACCTGGTGCTACCTCCAGAAGCTGAAACCTGGGCGCAAACAGCTGGCCTGCCACTTCCGCCAGAAACATATGATGTGATCGATTCGGTGATCACCCCGGAGAACAACGCAGCGATCACCTCTCCAGCCATGTTCTCCAGTGTAAAAGGTCGGGTTTCAATTCTAGGTCACGCCGCTGGTAAGGATTTTGACTTCTTCAACCTCCAGTTCGGCCAGGGATTGAACCCCGCTAATTGGTTTCAGATAGACGCCGACGTCCATACTCCAGTGGCGAACGGACAACTGTCCGTCTGGGATACGACCGAATTAAACGGATTATATACACTTCAGTTATTGGTAGTTGATCACGACTTAAACGTAGAAACAGCGACCATTCAGGTGACGGTCGACAACCAGCCTCCCGAAGTCTCCATTCGTTCTCCGGCAAGCGGTGAAATTATACCTTTTCCAGAGACGAAGCTGCTTACCCTGCAAGCAGATGCCACTGATGACCTGGGATTAGTGACTGTTGAGTTCTTTGTCGATGATCGAATGACCATGTCATTAGCATTGCCTCCCTATGTCTCACCGTGGAGGGCTGAGTTAGGCAGACACGTCCTGCGCGTGCGCGCCGTCGACCGGGCGGGAAACTTTAGCGAAGCCATCACGGAATTCATCGTCGACCGATAACGCATGTGCTACCTTGAATCTAAAAGACCTTGGAGGTTTTGGAATATTCGAGGAATGATAAGAACCGTAGGGGAAAAAGGAACTCCCGGAGTCGGGGATCAACTCCGGGAGAGTGATTATTGGTAGTGGCCCGTGAGAAGTTAGGATACTTAAGGCAATGACCCTATCACCTGGAAGGTGGCCAGGATCCGGTCCAGCGCGTCCCAATCGGCTGCTTTGCCGAGTTGCATCTCAACCAGGATCAAGAATGCCTGGGAATTGTCATTCGGCACAGCGGTAAGGACAACGAAGACATTGCCTGAATTGCCACAATTTTCGAAAACATCGTACTTTCCACGGTAAAAAGCGTCCTCGTAATCATAACGACCATTGAGCTTGCAAGATTGCCTATAAATATCCCGCTCAACGTCGAGCAGGTTAACATACCCGCCCAATTTAGCCAGGTCGTCGGAAGCTCCAAAGAAAACACCGGACTCGGTCCAGTTGTCTTTCCAGGATTGGATATTCGCAGCAGCTGTGATACCCGAGCCGATCGTCTCACCATCGCTTTCCCAGTACGCGCCGTTGATATCTGTCCACTCGGCGGGTACATCCATCTGGATCGCACCATAATCATCGGTTACAGTGACATACCCTGAATAAGAACCTGTATCCTCTACACTTCCAACAACGTCTGGATCGAGAGTATTCCCAAAAGTTACCGCCGTCTCGAGCTTGCGTCCATTGATTTGACCTGTCAGGACTTCCTGGGTGGCGTAGCGCAAGACCTCGACGTTAAGGGTATCGCCAGGGTTATGACTGCGTAGAATATCGCAGTAATCCGCCATCGTGCCATCCGTCGCCAAAACCAGGTTTTCCAGGGTCGTAATGATGTCACCGCCTGTCAGACCGGTCTTGTCTGCTGGCGATCCTGATTCGACACCGTAGACCCAGATACCTGAGAAGCCTTCGCCGGCGAATGCCTCACCGTTGACACCAAACGTTTCTAAATCTTTCCCCCCTTTCAACTCGTCAACCACCCTCGTTGCCAGATCCCGCCCAATGGCGAAGTACTGGTTTGTCTCCCGGCCGCGGTAATTAATGCCAACTACCTTGCCATCCTTGTCGAGCAGTGGCCCACCAGAGTTGCCGGGGTTGAGCGTGGCGTCATGCTCGATTACATAATCTACCGACGCCCAAGAGGTCTCGCCGCCGGCTTCTTCCTTCGAGACAATGCCTCTGGTGAGAGTGTATTCTGGCTCACCCAGCGGGAAACCGGCTGCGTAGACATCCGTACCAACGCTGATCGGCCCAGCGTGCCACTCCAGGTAAGGAAATCCCTCGCCGTCAATATCGATCACAGCTAAATCCGAGCATTCCGAGACGCCCAGAACCTTGGCGTTATATGTCCGGTCGGTGTCCCCACCGATCCATACCTTGAGCAACGCGGCTCCAGTAACCACATGATTATTGGTAATAGCGAGCCCAGACTGGTCGATGATGAACCCTGACCCTCGCCCAGCCGCGTTGTATGACACGGTGAAGTCAGGGTTGACGAAAGTGCCTTGCGATTCGATCTGGATCACCGCCTTCTCGGCTTCGTCCAGGCTCGCCACCGCGCCACTCGCGGGTGCTTCGGTTACTTCAGGTTTGGGAGCCTCCGGACTAGGCTTAGTAACCTCCGTCTCTTGCGTCTGCGGGGGCTTCGTGACCGGTGGAGATTCGGTCGTCGGGGAACTTCCGATGCTAAAGCCGCAGGCCAGCCCGACGACCAGCACGAAGGCTGTTAACAAAATCAAGGATTTTAATATTCTCGTATTCATCTTCTGTCTCCTCATTTGAATGGAATTGGACAATATTTTATACCCAAGGGCCGCCCCAAACGAAATTTTATTCCCCAATCAATATAGAAATGTACTTAGGCCAGTAGTATAGCAAAACTAACCTTAAATTGCAAGTAACTAACAAAACTATTATGATGATTTTCGGATGATATTGAGGGGTGATTTAACGTGAGTTAACGAATCAGGGAGGATTTGATCGACC
>MGOK01000051.1:8442-13810 GCA_001795335.1 Chloroflexi bacterium RBG_19FT_COMBO_55_16 | reverse complement strand
GGCGTGGCGTGGAGGCCTGGTCGGCGGCATCTGCCTCTAAGGACTCAACTGCTGCCTCAAGCTCCTGCGGGGCAGGTGGGGCAGGGACCCGCATCTCCGCGACTACTGTGGCCTCCGCGGTTGAAACAGGCTCCTCAGCCACAGTGGCTAATTTTTCAGCAGGCTCACCGGTTTCAACGCCTGGAGCTGCACTTTCAAATAGGGTAGCTTCTGTGGACACAGGCTCCTCTACCGCGGCGACGGGGGTCTCGGCTAACTGAACAGCTCGCAGTGGAGCGATACCAGGGGTGCGTACCGTTATGAGATCACCGATTAGAACTAGAACAAATAGAAAAGAAGCCAGGGCTGAAGCCAGGCGCAAGACCGGATAGATGCGAGGCGATTGCCTTCGCACACCGACCATCTTCGGCGTGAGTGTGTAATTACGCGGGGCGCGCAGGAATGGTAAATTGCGCACTGCCGCTCGTGTTTGCCGGATCTGTTCGAGAACTGTTCGTAATTCCAATTCGGTCTGTAAACGCGCTTCAAGACGAGCACGCTCCCCTGTCGTGAGCTGCCCATCCAGATAGTTTGATAGCACCTCCAGATCGCGTTCAGAAATCCGCATCACCATGTTACATTCCTCGGTTAATCTTCACTATCCAGACGCACCGCCGTTGGTAAAAGTTCCCGGAAATCCTGCAGGCACTCGCGCAGCCGACCTCGCGCCCGCGCCAGTCGACTTTTTACTGTCCCAAGAGGCTTATCGATCACGATAGCCGCCTCGGTATAATCCATGCCCTGGATATCGATCAGGGTAACGATAACTTTAAACTCTAAGGGCAATTGTTCCAGACAGTGTTGGATCGCCCCTCTCAACTCCGTCCTTTCTACGCGCTCTTCGGGTAATGCCGCTTCATCGGCGATCCAGCGTGGCGATTCTATCTCTTCACCTGTGTCGTCCATCGGTTCAAGCGGGGTAGTTGGCCGGCGTTTACGGCGGCGTAATTCGTCATAACAGGTGTTTGTGACGATCCGCAACAGCCAGGCTCGTAAGGATCCCCCACGGAAGGAGCGTATATTATGGAAGGCTGAGATAAAGGTCTCTTGAGTCGCATCGTCAGCTGCCTGATTGTCTCCCAGTACGCGGTAGGCCTGGTTGTAAATGATATCTTGATAGGCTAGGACTAGGCGATTAAACGCATCTAGGTCACCCCTGCGCGCGGAGTGGATCAGGGCGGTCTCATCCATGCTGGCGTCCTACTCTAGAAACGACGAACCAGAACACCCCTCGCCATACTAGGATAGCCAGTGCGGCGATACCTCCCAACACGAGGACAAACACCGGTAAGATCGGAGCATCCAGCCAGGCTCCGCGTAGCCAGGCAGCCATAGGAGCCGCCAAGACCATTGCCCAGAAAGGACGCCATAGCTGATGGACATCGACTGCCAGAGCTGGATCAAAGACTCTTAAGTGTGGCGCAACGAGTAGCCAGGCCACCATCAATGGCAGAAAGGTAGTCAACATTCTTGATCCAGCTGTGTCCAAGGTGCCATGGCTGGCAAATCCAAATAAAGTCACTGCCGCTAACGTGAGCGCGTCTCCAACCAGGATGATGTAAATACGAGCAGACAGTGAAACGCTCATGACAGAACCTATCCTATCGCAAAGACTGAAAAGGGGCAAGAGGATTCAGACTGATTAGCCACTATTGCTCTCTTATCCGAAGCCGGTTACAATCGATGAGGATGTTTTTATGAATCTGCAATCCAACCCTCGCCATACCAATTCCCGGCCTTTCTGGCAACAACTTCTGACCCTCTTAGGCCTTGATTCGATTATGGTATTTATCGGCGCATTGTTATTGCACGATTGGGGGCAGGTATCCAACCTCTACTTTTGGAGCAGTATTTTGCTATTTATCATTGCGGTGATGCCTATCTTTAGCGAGTTGGGCAGCAGCGCCAAGCTTGCCGGGACGGCGGTTAGAAAAGGTGAAAGGGTTGGCCCATTGCTGAAAGAAAAACAGCCTATTTTTGAGCGAGGCGCAAAAACAACTTACCTCTATGGCCTGGCTGGTGTTTTAACCTTCATCCTGTCGATGCTCTCGATCCCCCTGGGGTAAATCATGGAATCTTCAAATCGTCGTCTCTTCATTGCTATTATTGTGGTGATTCTCATCGGCTGCCTTTGCCTCTGCCTGATCAGCCTCATCGCTGGTGGATATTTCTGGAATTTCATCGCTGGGGACACAGTGACAAATATGCCAGCCCCCACCTCGATACAACAAGATTTAGCTATTCCCACACAAACCACACAAAAAAACCCGAACCCCACTCCTACACTGACAGAGCTCTCTTCATCACCTGGAAACCCGACAACAACCCCAGAGCTTACAGCGCCTTCCCCTGGGTCTAACCTGCCGGCTGACATCTCCAACCAGATGGATAAAATTCAGGAACAGGTGATCAAGTTGCGCGGCCTGGCATCCACCGGATCTGTGACTCGCTCCTTGATCACACAAGAAGGACTGCACCAGCATGTGGTCAATGACTTCCTCAAAGACTATACGCAAGTAGAATCGCAAGAAGACGCGCTCGTTTTGGCTACTCTCGGCTTGCTCGCGCCGGATTTCGACCTCTACGATTTTTATGTAGAGCTCTATAGCGAACAAGTCGCCGGTTTCTATGACGATGAAACCAATGAAATGTATGTTATCCAGGGCGAAGGTTTCCAAGGTCCGGAACGTCTGACTTATTCTCATGAATATACCCACGCCCTCCAGGACCAGCACTTTGGGACAAAGGATGGATTGGGCTGTAATGACGAGGCCTGGGAACAAGATTCTGAAGGCTGTGCCGCCCTTCAGGCTTTGATCGAGGGTGACGCCACGCTCCTGGAGATTACGTGGCTCATTAATGACGCCACGCGCCAGGACAGGCGGGAAATCGAGCAATTCTACGCCAATCTAGAGAGCCCAGTGTTTGATCGCGCGCCGTCCTTTATGCGAGAGGATTTCTTATTTCCATATTCCTACGGCCAACTTTTTGTCGAGCACTTGTATAAGCAAGGTGGATGGGATGCCGTTGACCAGGCCTATCATAACCAGCCCCTCTCAACCGAGCAAATCTTGCACCCAGACCGTTATCCCGTTGATAAACCAGTGCCTGTCGACCTGCCTGATCTGACACCTGCCTTAGGCGATGGTTGGCGAGAGATCGATCGCGGCGCGATGGGCGAATGGTATACCTATCTCATCCTGGCCGAGGGGCTTGACCCGGCCAGCCGGTTAAAAACGTTAGAAGCTCAGACCGCAAGTGAGGGTTGGGGTGGCGATGCCTATGTCGTTTATTATAACGACCAGATTAAAGCAACTGCTCTGATACTGCAATCTATTTGGGACTCAGCCCGCGAGGCGGATGAGTTTAGTCAGGCCTTTGAAAAATACGCATCCGCCCGGTTTGACACCCCCACCGGTACGCAAGCCAGCTTGAAGATCTGGGATTCTCCAGATAGTTCCAATCTATTTCGAAAGAATGGTGTGGAGACTACCTGGATCCTGGCTCCAGACTCCTCCACCGCACAAGCCATCTACGACACCTTGGTGAGCCATTAATCATGATCCATGAGGGGTAAAGCGAGAAATTCCAAATTCACGCTTTACTTTTTTCGCTCCACCTGGCGGTAGACTTCTTCTAGATAGCGGCGGATGAATAACTGATCTGGGTTCTCGGCTGCCAACCCTTCCAGGAAGGGAATCGCATCTCCAATCTGTCCAGCACTAGCCAGATAAGAGAGATAATTGGCGAGTTCTGCTTGGGCCTGGGTTGCCTGCATCAAGCGCAGGTTTAACTCGATCAGGTTTACTCTTGCCCGCTGATCGTCAGGTTGTAACGTCCGGATTTGTTCGTATACTCGCAACGCCTCTCTCCAATCCATGCTTTGCAGATCAATATCGGCGATCCGGTGGAGGATCTGCACAATCAAAGCCGGATATTGCTTCGACTGGTTTGCTAACCGCAAGGCTTCCATATAAGCTTCGCGCGAGCGACTCAAATCTGCCAGGTTGTAATACACGCCAGCCAGATGCTGATATTCCTGGATCGCTTCAACCACTTGCCCACTGGCGTTGAGAAGAGTGATTAAATGGTAACGCGCCGCCTGTTCCATCGGCGCAGCTCGGAGGATGCGACGTAATATTTGCATGGCGCGGGGGACTTCGCCTCGGGCGCTGTAAGAATCGGCGACGACGGTGAATTTTTCTATCGCCTCAGGCAGGCGATCTTGCTGCAATAATAACTCACCCATATAAATATGTAAGGGTAAGAATGTCGGGGCGTATTGCAGCGTAAAGAAAGCCTCTTCCATAGCAGTACGCTCATACCCTAAACGAGCCAATTTGTGGATCAACATAATCGCTTCGACGATCTGCCCGCTGCGCGCCTGGCTGAGCAGCTCACCCAGAGGAATCGGAGGGGCTCCTTTAATATCAGCTTGCAGTTCTTTCCGGGCTTGAGCCATATGTTCTCGCCAGTCTGTGCGGAGCAATAGACCCGCAATGCTATCACACAACCTGCCTTTCGCCTCCAGATCGGTTTGCTCAGCCTCTGCCTCGACCAACGGTTCGTATAGCTGGATCAATTCATCAGCCTGCTCTAGTGGTACGACTTGAGAATCAGCCCACTTCAGCGCTTCCATGTACTCGTGAGCGGCTTCGTGCAAACGGTCTGTTTTCCGAAACGCCTGTCCCAATAGCAGGTGCGCTGCCAAAGCAAAGTCAACATGTATCGCCGCGCGATTCAGAAAGCGAACCGCGCTCTCCAGCCGCTCTCCTTGCAAGCGGATCAGGCCGAGATCAAAGTAAGCCGCGGGTGTGTCGAGGCCAGCGTCTATCGCACGTTCCAATTCTTCTACCGCCTTCTCCTCTTGCTGGCGCGATTGTAGATCCACTGCCTGGCTTAAGTGCTGTAAAATCTTCGCCTGGCTGGATGGTTTTGAAAACAGGTGTTTCTGGGTGCCGTGCATAAGAGCTTGCAATCCACGGTACGTTTCGGATGGTTGCTCATCCTCCATCTGCGATAACACTATCTCCGCCAGGGTCGCTAAAGCCTTCTCCCGGGCTTCTAGGATCGGATCCATCCCAGAAATCGCCTGTTCGGCAGGGCGTAGTCCCGGGCTCGAGGGCGGCGGAGCCGTCTGAAGTTGACTTGTGACCCTTGGCGAGCGGATAGGTGTTGGAAGCAATTTCCCCTCCTTGAGCATGACCTGGGATTGTTGGGCTTCCCGGCTTTGAGGCAATATCTGGAGCGCATGATTAACTGCCTGGATAGCTTTTTCAACCTCTCCTTTATGCTGAAGCAAGCTAGCAACGATCAGATACTCCGTAAC
>MGOK01000051.1:0-8432 GCA_001795335.1 Chloroflexi bacterium RBG_19FT_COMBO_55_16 | reverse complement strand
CCGCCGGTCATAAATCAAAGCCAGTCTCGAGTGGGCTGCCAGGTTTTTCTCGTCCAAGCGCGTCACTTGGGTCAAGCTGGCGATCGCTTTACCCACCTCACCCCTGGCCAGATAAAGCTCAGCCGCCCGCAGAGCAGCTTTGGCGCTGTATTGGACTTGATTGAGTTGTTCACCGATCTGGGCGATCTTTTCCAAAGGCAAAGGCTCATTTGGAGAAAGCTCGGCGGCGCGGGAATAATAAGGCAATGCCTCGCCGAACCGCTCAAGTTCAAATAAGGCCAGACCCAGACTGGTGAGCGCCGAAGGGTGATCTGGAAATTCCTGCAACGCCTGACGGTAACAAGTCGCTGCCTGCTCCCAATCCTGATCCCAAGCTGCCGAATGGCCTTGATGCATTGCTTGCTGGAAGAGGTCCTGGCGTCCACTCATCTTTACTTCCTTTAGAAATACTTCAATCTCTCACCGGCCACATCTCGTACCAGTTAGGGCCGCAGCGCGCTTCGGTCAGTAAGGGCACATTCAAGGTATAAGCATCTTGCATTACCCGGCGCACCACGGCCGCCGTCGCCTGGTGTTCTTCAGTTGGGCACTCCAACACAAGTTCGTCATGCACCTGGAGAAGCATTTTGGCTGACAATCCAGCCTGTGCGAGGGCTACCGGTACTCTCAACATGGCGATCTTCATGATATCAGCCGCAGTTCCTTGAATAGGCGCGTTGATCGCTTCTCGTTCTTCCCGGTTGCGGATAGTCTGGTTGCTCGGATTCTTCAGTCCTGGGAAGTAACGCCGCCGTCCCAGGAGCGTTTCCACAAATCCCTGTTCAGCCGCCAATCTCCGGATTCCATCCAGGTAATTTTTTATTCCAGGGAACTGCTGGAAGTATGTCTGGACAAAGTTCTCGGCTTCCGCCAACGTCAAATCTGTCGCCCGGGTCAGGCCAAACGGGCTCATACCGTAAATAAGCCCAAAATTGATCCCTTTCGCCCGGCTGCGTTGGGCGCTGGTCACCTGGTCTAACGCTACTCCAAAGATAGCTGCTGCGGTTGCAGCATGGATGTCTTGACCTGATTGAAAAGCGGCAAGCATCGTCTGGTCATTCGCCATATGAGCCGCAATGCGCAGCTCAACTTGGGAATAATCTACTGTAAGGAGGAGATATCCCGGGTCGGCTATGAAAGCACGCCTTACCTGCCGGCCTAGGTCAGTACGGATAGGAATGTTTTGTAAATTCGGATCGGATGAGGCAATCCGGCCAGTGACTGAACCCGTCTGGTTATAGGAGGTGTGCACTCGCCCAGTGCGCTGGTTCACCTGTCCCGGCAGAGCATCCACGTATGTCGACTTCAGCTTGGACAGTTCTCGATACTCCAACACCCAATCGATCACTGGATGCGACCCACTCATTGCTTCCAAGGTACCGGCCGCGGTGGAATAAAAGCCGGTCGAAGTGCGTTGTGTTCGGTCGGGAGGAGTTAACTTCAATCGATCGAATAACGCATCCGAAAGTTGCTGTGGCGAATTTAAATTAAAATTCACTCCTACAATCTTGTAGATTTGGGCTTCAATCGTTCGCATCCGTTCGTTTAGCTCAGCTGACATCTGGCCAAGAAACTCAATATCCAGAGCAATCCCAGCCATTTCCATATCAGCCAATACCGGCACCAGGGGCATCTCAACTTCTTTGAATAACCGGTTTGCCTGGTTGTTCTCCAATTCCTCTTTCAATTGTGGGATCAGACGTAGGGGAGCGACCGCATCATCGACTGCGTAGGCTGCTGCGAGTTGGATGGGTACTTCTGCCATACTGCGTTGATTCCTGCCCTTTCCAATCAGCTCTTCAATCTCGGTCATCTGCATATTCAGGCGATCCCAGGCAAGATTCTTCAATCCGAGAAACCTGGAAGCGGGGTTGATCAGCCATTCAGCGATCATGGTGTCGAAGGTAAGCGGCGCGACTCTCAGGCCTTGCCGTGCCAGGATCACAAAATCATACTTAACATTATGACCGACCTTCGGAAGTCCCGGGGTCGTGAGCGGGACACGCAACGCCTCCAAGATCAAATCGAGCGGGAGTTGCCCGTCCTGACCCGCGTGGTGCCCTACCGGAATGTAATACCCAACTTCCTCTTCGACAGCCAGGGAGATTCCAACCAGCTCGGCGCTCATCTGGTCGGTAGAAGTGGTTTCCGTATCGAACGATATCTGCTTGGCATGCTCCAGGCGTGTTATTAATTCATTCAAAGTCTGCGGCGTATTGACAATCTGGGCGTTTGCTCTACCCTCCGCGCGCTTGGCCTCCTTAACCTGCGCTGGCTCAGTGAAGAGTGAAAGTTGTCGCCCGCGGCTTGCTGGAGTCGGTCCATAAGCATCTACTAAAGCCATCAACCGGTCGAATAATGAGCGGAATTCCAATTCACGGAACAACGACTCGACTTGACGTGGGTCAAAATGATCGGAACGAGCTTGCTCGAGGTCAAAAGAAATCTCCAATTCGCTCACGATCCGAGAAAGATGCTGACTCAAATAAGCTGAGTCGCGTCCCGCTTCTAATTTCTTCCGCTGGCTATCTGGAATATCATCCAGGTGTGCGTAAACATTATCCAGGGTACCATAATTGGCCAATAAGGTTGCTGCCGTCTTATCACCGATACCAGTGACACCCGGGATATTATCGGATTTGTCGCCAACCAGCGCTTTGAAATCTACCACCTGGTCAGGCCTTACACCCAGGAAATCGAATACGTCCGAGGGAAGATAATCCTTCGCGTCAGATAGGGATTTGCCGGGCAAGCTGACGACGATGCGTTCATCAACTAGCTGCAACAGATCGCGATCGCCGGTGATGATTTTGACACCCATGCCTTGCTCGACCGCTTTCTTCGCCACGCTGCCTAAAACATCGTCAGCCTCATAACCTTCTACTTCGAGCCGTGGAATGTTGAACGCATCCACCAGCTGGCGTACCCGTTTAATCTGCACCACTAAGTCATCTGGCATCTTGGCACGCGTCCCTTTATAATCCGGGAATAGATCGTCTCGGAATGTTTTGCCGGTGTCGAAGGCGACCATCAAATAATCTGGTCTTTCTTGCTCAAGGATGCGTAGCAAAACGCTGGCAAAGCCATACACGCCCGCAGTTGGTTCCCCGCCGCGCGTTGTCCAGCGATCTCCTCCACTGCCCCGCGTCAAGGCAAAGTAGGTCCGGTAAGCCAGGGCATGCCCATCGATCAGGTATAATGTAGGAGGCATACTCAGAGTGTATCATGGGCCCTCTATGGGTGCAAGACTGTTGACAATAAACTTGTAACGTGATATTTTTGTTGTAGGATGGTCAAGGCCAAGCGGACGCATCACATCTCCTTCGCTTTTATTCTGCTCCTCAGCCTGGCCGTGTGGGTGGGTAATCCTGTTGCCGCGCAAGAAGAAGAGCCTCCCAAACGCCAAACCACATCTGTGGTTGCGGTCAATGAGTATGAATGGTGGTTGATCCGTTGGACGGATAACCTGATCGTCTGCCAGGTGCTCATCGACCACGACGGTGTACCAACCGGTGAGGAAGTCAACGCGGATTGTAGTCAAGAGGTGTACGGCGAATGGATCACAACCCCTCCGTGTGAGCAATCTCAGAAGGGTGAGTCGACCTTCTTATGCCTAGGTTTTTATCTCTACAAAGTAGGATACCAGGCCGGGGAACAGAATGTAACCATCGATCTACCCGCTCCGTCCGTATGGCTTACCTTAACGGGTTGCTCACCCACTCCTCCCCAAAACCTTTGCGCGGGAGTCCCAAACCTTCTACTCACTGGTGAAGAACCTCTCCCCAACGAGCATATCACAGCCATCCATATTGATTTCGAAGATCAATCCATTACTTGTGATGCAGAAGTCTGCGAAATCCCCCTCCAACCGACTCCCTTAAGCGGGATGCGGGTGGAATTCTGGGCTGACTCTAGCTTTGGAGATTCCAGCGAGCATTTCACCGCCCAGCTGCGTGTGCTCGAGAGCGGTGTTCCCGATTCTCCAGGCATGGGCGGATGGTATGTAGATGTCTTAAGCAGCCAGTGGCGTGGTGGACCGGTGGAGAGCTGCGCCCAAATCTGGCAGGCTTTTCCACCCATCGGGGGACCACCTTTCTGGCTTTCAACCCCAACTCAAGAACAGCTCCTGGCTTCAGATGAGCCTTACCAATACCTGGCAGGCCGGTTAATTTCTCGGGGATTGGTCAATGCGTCGGAATGCCCCGGGAACGGTCTGCTCACCAATGGATACGCCGACGCTTGTGGATTGAGTAAAGCTCGGCCATTAGTGGACACATGGCAAAATCAATTTGACCCGCGCATCCTGCAGGTCGCTCAAGAACTTGGTATACCAGCACAGTTATTGAAGAACGTATTCGCCCAGGAAAGCCAATTCTGGCCAGGTATTTTCCGCGTCGCCCAAGAATTTGGGTTGGGCCAGCTTACTGATTTAGGGGCAGATACGGTCTTATTGTGGAACCCGGCTTTCTTCGGCCAATTCTGCCCCCTGGTGCTCGCTGGTGAAGTCTGCGCCCAGGGATACCTTGGAATGGAAGAGGATGAGCGCGCTATCTTGCGCGGAGCGCTGGCGACTCAGGCGAATGCAGATTGTAAAGATTGCTCTTCTGGGATCGATCTAACGCGCGCCGATTCAACTATAATGCTTTTCGCACAGGGGATATTGGCGAACTGCGAACAAGTCGGCCAGACGATTGTCAATGCCACCCTCAGCATGCCTGGCCAAATCAGCAGTTATGAAGATTTATGGCGCTTTACACTGGCGAATTACAACGGTGGACCAGGCTGTCTTTCATTTGCCATCCACTCCGCTTGGGGCTTGCGCGAACCCATGGATTGGGAGCATGTCTCAGGTCACCTCACCCCAGCCTGCCAGGGCATGATCGCCTACGTCGATCTGGTCGCCCGATAAGGCGATTATTTCAGTGCCCTTACCAGATCGAGGAATTCCTCCCATTCTTCTGTAAAGAAATGTAGGGTCACGTTATTCAGTTCCAAGTGGTAGGTGATTTCCCCATCGGGTTCTTCGGCGCGCCAAGCGATAAAGTTCTCGGTTTCAGCGATTGTATTGGTCGCTAATTCAGGATCGTCTTTCGCCATCTCTTTTCTCTCCAGGACATCACAGGCATTTATGGTTGATTAATTCAGGATCGGGGCAAAAAAGGACCGTCATCAAACCGATTCCTTTAGTTGGTTTAAATTAAGGGGCGGGTAAGACGAACCAAGGACTGACAAAACCACCCAGATACCGTACCTCAAAATGCAGATGAGCGCCCGTCGAGTTTCCAGAGTTCCCAGCAAACCCAATAGTTTGACCTTGGTATACGCTGCTCCCGCAACCTGCCCTCACCGAGTTGAGATGGGCGTACAGAGTTTGGTATCCATTGCCATGGTCGATCATGATCATGTTGCCATAGCCACCAAAAGCGCCCCCCGCAAAGACTACCACACCGCTGTCGGCTGCATAGATCGGCGCGCCCAGACCAGCCGCGAGATCGATCCCCAAATGTCCTGACCAGTAGTCGTTCCCAGAGATGGTATGGTTATCAGCTGGCCAGATGAATCCCCCAGTCCCATACGCGCCATCATAGCCACCCGGGCAAGTCCCCGGCCCTAATAAAGAACTTGATACACCAGCCTTGCCACGTGGGATCGTGGGGACCAGCCACTGGCGATACTCTCTTTCCCCGCCAGGAACCATTACGAATGTACCAGGATCAATTACAGGGTTAGTCATATCCAGCTTGTTTCCAGACCACCCAAGGATCTCATCTACTTTAGCTTTGAAGCGTTCCGCCACACCCTGGAGCATATCCCCTTCCTGCCATTGGTACAGGACGCCATCGACTGGTGGGATTTTTAACGACATTCCTGGTGAAAGCTGGTCAGGATTATCGTTCAGAGTGTCATAGTTTGACCAGAGAATGGATTCTGGCTTGATTCCGAAAGATTTAGCGAGTCCAAATACAGAATCGCCCGCCACGACCGAATAATCTAATACATCCTGGCGCGGTCTACTGGGAATAACAGTATGCAGTTTGGTATACCTTGGGATCGCTGGCAGCTCAACATTGGGTTTCAGTTGAGGCAAAGCCAACCTGACCCTCTCTGCAACCGCCTGTACTGGGGCCTCCGCCTGGATTGGGACCTCGGCCCGTGCTGAACGTACTCGCCAGCCAAGGTAACCAGCAAAGAGCACTAGTCCAATGGCAAGCACCCACGCCCCCCAATACAACCAACGCCCCTCTCTGAGAGGCGCTGAGGAGGGGGAATTACTCACAAATTGGCCTCATGCAAGGTTTCGAGAAATCCCTGGTTATCGGTTGTCTTGGCCAGGCGTTGCAAAATAGCTTCTGTCGCCGTAGCCGAGTCCATTCCAGCCCCATGCGGAGGAGAGGTGATCATCTGGTCGAACATCCGTCTCATTAGCCAGACGCGCGGGGTAATATCAGGTCCGAGTAATAATTCTTCGCGACGGGTGGAAGATCGTTCGATATCGATCGCTGGGAAGATGCGTCGCTCTTGAAGCTTACGGGAAAGGTGTAACTCCATGTTGCCCGTTCCCTTAAACTCTTCATAGACCACATCATCCATCCGGGAACCAGTATCGATCAAGCAGGTTGCCAGGATGGTAAGCGATCCGCCTTCTTCAATATTCCGAGCTGCTCCAAAGAAACGTTTCGGGGGATATAAAGCGGATGGGTCAATACCGCCTGACAAAGTGCGCCCAGATGGTGTTACCACCAAGTTATAAGCGCGCGCCAGGCGGGTGATCGAGTCCATCAAGATCACCACATCCCGTCCGATTTCTACGAGGCGCTTAGCCCGCTCCAGGACCATTTCGGCAACCCTCACATGGGAAGTGACTGGTTCATCGAAAGTTGATGAGATCACCTCAGCCTCCACCGAGCGATCCATATCGGTGACCTCCTCAGGACGCTCGCCGATTAAGGCCACCATCAGGTGCACTTCGGGGTTTTTCACCGAAATTGCGTTGGCCATCTGCTTAAGTATCGTGGTCTTACCTGCCTTGGGGGGGGAGACGATTAACCCACGCTGGCCTCGCCCAACCGGTGTGACCAGGTTGATCAAACGCGTGGCCAGCGTATGCCGGTCGGTTTCCAAATCAAACCGAACATCAGGGAAGATCGGTGTGAGCGCCTCAAAAACCGGCCTACGTTTGGCTTCTTCTGGATCTATTCCGTTGACGGTCTCAACTTTCAGCAATCCATAATGCCTCTCCGACTCACGCGGCGGGCGGACATGGCCAATCACCAAGTCGCCATTCCTTAAGCCATAACGACGAATTTGTGATTGCGAAACATAAACGTCATAAGGACCAGGCTGGTAATGGCCGGAACGCAAGAAGCCAATACCTTCGCTCATGATCTCCAGGATACCGCCACGCAGTTCCAACCCTTCGCGTTCGGCCTCAGCCTGCTGGATTTTTAAGATGAGGTCTTCTTTCTTTAGTCGGTTTGCGTTTTGGACGTTCAGGTCCCTGGCCATCTGGCGTAAGGAGGGCAGGGGAGTGTTTTCCAATTCAAGTACTTTCATTTTTTTCAACTCTTTGATTATTAATATCTAATATGGGCTAATCCCAGTGGTGATTTTGGACCACCACCGATCAGGATAATAAAGGCGACACAAATCGCCTGTGACACATAGGTCGGCAGATATCTTAACTAAATTCTATCGATAAGCGCAGTGGGGGCCAAGGAGCAAAAATCAAGCTTTCTGGGGATCTTAGGGGGAAATGCACACGCATTATAGCATGCAAAATGACAGACTGCAAGCCCTTCTTAATGCTTACTTTGCCTCACAATTTTGCTTCAGCGAATAATAACGATGGTAATCGGAAATTGTTACGATTTTAAGATTGAAATCGGCCAATGTTTAGCTTGCAATTTTATTAATTTGACATTAATAATGTGTTAGGCTATAATTAACACAAGACGGAATCCGGGGCGGTCCAGGAAGTAGTCATGCAGCCTCAATAAGTATCGTTATTCGTTTTGGACATATATCTTTGGAGGGAGGTGATATATCGATAACGAATAATTCGCGCAAAATAATCCTTTGCATATTTAAACCAATCCAATCTTACTTCGAAGTGAAGGAGCCTTATCATGAAGAAGAAACTCATCTTCGCAGGAATGACTATCTTGCTGATCTCTCTATTCATTGCAACTGCGGTTGTCATCGCAAAAACTGAGCTCGCCCGGCTTACGATCACGAACAATACCCATCTCCCGGTTGCGATGAGTCTCACCAAGGGAGACACATTCTATTACCTGACCGTCCCGGCGGGCGAATCCAAGTACTTTACAGTGGATAGGCAAGTCTACGATCGCATCACCTGGGCTTGTGAAAAAACGGATTCGGGAACCCTCAAC
>MGOK01000050.1:12083-27632 GCA_001795335.1 Chloroflexi bacterium RBG_19FT_COMBO_55_16 | reverse complement strand
TGTTATGGGGCAGCGGCGTTCTCACTGCGCTATTCTTTCTAAGTGCTGTTATCTTTATCCTGGGGACAGGGTAATTTCCCCCGGATTTTCAGGAATTATCCACCGGATCTGACCAGTTTTCCACAGATTCCAGCCACTTATCCACATCTTCTACTCTTTCAGGGCTTGCCTTTTCGAATACCTAAACCCGTGCCGCAAATTTTTCTTGGTTTCCTGTTCAGCGCGTTGATCGCATACCTAGCTTTCCGAGCCGGTGCGCTTGCTCCGAGCGGAGCCTGGGCTGCTGTACTTACTGGTGGGTTGATCTTCGGTCTGGGAGGTATTCCTTGGGCTGTATTGCTGCTGACCTTCTTCATCTCTTCGAGCCTGCTTTCTCGCGCCTTCGCGGCGAGAAAATCTGGATTGGCCGAGAAATTTGATAAAGGCTCCCGGCGCGACTACGGCCAGGTGCTGGCTAACGGAGGCCTGGGTGCCTTGCTTGCCCTGGTATTGGCTTTATTCCCTCTCAAGGAATGGCTATGGATCGCCTTCGCTGGGGCGATGGCTGCCGTGACCGCCGATACCTGGGCAACCGAGTTGGGCGTGTTGAGTACCACGTCCCCGCGGCTGATAACGAACCGGAAAGTTGTGGAGCGAGGCACTTCGGGAGGCATCACCCTGTTCGGCAATTTGTCGGCCCTGGCCGGCGCGGCTTTAATCGGATTCGGGGCGGCATTGTTCACCCCCAGCACTCCGGCGTCACGCTTGATGGCGGTCTTCACCGTCGCAGGATTCGCCGGGGCTGCCTTTGATTCATTCCTGGGGGCTTCCGTGCAGGCGATCTACTATTGTCCGCAATGCCAGAAGGAAACGGAAAGCCATCCCCACCACAGGTGCGGAAACGAAACCGTCCAGGTGCGTGGCTGGCGGTGGCTAAACAACGACCTGGTGAATTTCTCCTGCTCGTTGGTTGGGGCCAGCGTCGCAGTGGCTATCTGGGGGCTACTATTTTAAAAACATTCCTAGTTCTTCCAGGGTTTGGATGACAGGGCAATCGGCCTCGGGGAAAGTGCCTTCTGCGTCGAAGAGCACCGCCCCCAGGCCAGCTCGCCGGGCGCCAACCACATCGGCAAAGTAATTGTCCCCCACATAGAGGGTTTCGCCAGGTTTGGCTTCCAATTGTCGTAAGGCGTACTGAAAGATCGCCGGCTCCGGTTTCCAGGTGTTGACCTCCCCGGCTGCCAGGGCAAACTCAAAGTAGCCACGCAAACCAAGTGTCTCCAACTGCTCGTCGTAGGCATGCGTTCGATTGGAGACAACGGCCAGTCTGAAACCACCGTCCTTCAAGGCCTGCAGTGTCTGGGGGACTTCTGGGGACACCCAATCTTCGGGGGTATACTCCTGCTCCATGCAGCGGTGTAGTTCCGGAGCCAGCGCTTCTGCCTGCTCAGGGTGGCAGCCGGTGGCAAGTAGGTGGGCACGGGCGTGATTGATCCAGAACAGGTCGAGCCGCTCGCCAAAAGATTCCTTGTCGGATAACATCTCAGGGGATTGCGCCCAGTAATAGTGCAACCAACGCATGGCCTGCTGGCGGATTTCTGTATCATCTGGCACTCCCAACTTTCTGGCAAAATCGAAGAATGCCTGGTTGAACGAAGGCCGGTTGTGCCGCAGTGTGCCATCCAGGTCAAATAAAATGTTTTTGATACCGTTTGGGGAAAACAAAAATACCCCTCCTTAATTATTATTATCCACCAATTTCACTCATCACCCGGTTGAGGGGGATGAGACCCTCGGCTAAGCCATGCCCCCAGGGTTTGTACCAGATCCCATCCAGGATCATCTGGCGCAGCTCCTCGAGGCTCGCCCCTGCGCGCAGAGGTGTAAGCAAATCCACTTCCCCTTCGCGCAACAAGCATAAACGTAAGCGACCGTCGGAGGTCAGGCGGGCACGGTTGCAAGAAGCGCAGAACGGTTGGGTTACCGATGAGATGAAGCCAATGTCGCCCAGGGCGCCCGGCAGGTGGTAGAGACGCGCCTCTCCATCCAGCTCCCCGCCATTGGCAAGTTGCATGCTGCCCAGTGTCATTTCGATGCGCTGCTGCATTTCTTCCGCCGTCACTACTTGAGTAGTCTGCAGTTCTGTGGCGCCGGCAAAGGGCATCATTTCGATAAAGCGCACCTGCCAGGGGTGATCCAGAGTCAGGCGCGAGAGATCGACGACGTCGGCCTCGTTATAACCCCGCACAATTACGGCGTTGATCTTGATCGGGGTAAGCCCGGCCTGCTCGGTGGCCTGAATGCCTTCCCAAACGTCCTCCAGCCTCCCCCAGCGAGTCAGGCGGCGGAACTTCTCCGGGTTCAGCGTGTCCAGGCTGATATTGACGCGCTGCAAACCGGCCTCTGCCAGGAGGTGTGCCAGGCGGGAGAGCAAAATACCGTTCGTGGTCATGGTCAGCGAGTGAACGCCGGGTGTGTTTGCGATGGCGCGCACCAGGTCTACAATGTGCGCCCGTACCGTTGGTTCTCCGCCAGTCAACCGATACTTGTGGAAACCCAGGCTGGCGAACAGGCTTACCAAGAGCAAGAGCTCGTCATCCTGCATCAACTCGGCGTTGGGACGGAAGGTCATGTCCTCCGGCATGCAATACACACAGCGCAGGTTGCAGTGATCGGTCAGGCTGATACGCAAATAAGAGATCGAACGTCCAAAACGGTCTAAGGCCATGAGGTTTGCTATGAAAACAGCCGCGCAATTTTTATGATAAATCTAGTCAAAATTATACCTTCAATTGCCGCATCTGGGAGGAGATCGGAATTAAATGAGTTTGCGGATGTGGAAAGTATGATCGCGTTCATGCCATATTGCTCGCCGCAGCAGTTTGCGTGAACTCCAGAATTCGCCATCGATGCCCACCACCTGACGCGAGCCGGCCAGACCTGGCAGTGTTTTGAGCAGGTGGGTGCGCACTTTTTCCAGGCGTTCGAAGGGATCGCTGGGGACCTCTTCGCGCGGGAAAGCCAACGCCAGCCGGTCCAGATACCACCACTCAGCCCCACCAACGTGTTTCAGGATGTTGGCGATGCTCCATCGCTCGCCAGGCTGCCCGGCATCCAGTGTTTCCTGGCTCAGGCCGCGCACGCTTTTGAGCAGATCGGCGCGGCTCCAGGCAAGTAATTTCAGGCCGCGTTCAATATCCAATTCGGTGAGGGGCCTCCAATCGTGGCGAAACCAGGCATCGACCTGATAACCTTCTTCGGCAAGTTCATAATCCTCGTCGATGGTATAAACCTCCCAAATTTCATCTGCCTCTAATTCGGCTTCGGGTCTCCTAAGCCAGGGTTGGTGGTCGTGCAGGGCGATCCAATCGATATAATTTTGGATTGCCGCCGGCAAGTGATGAAGGGCATCGTGTCCGTCCTGTCCATAGGCAAAACAACCTGGGTGATCAAGCACCCAGGCCAGGGAGCGACCTTCCACACCATTTTCCAAGCCGATTTTGAAATACAAGGTTCATCCTCCTCAGCTAATATTTACGACTTGCCCGCCGGTCAATTTCACCAGATCCTGAGGACTCAGGCAAAAGACGGCGTGCGGTGTACCGGCTGCCGCCCAGATCTCCTTGTATAGTAAGAGATCCTCATCGATGAAAGTCATTAATGTCTCAAGGTGACCAACCGGAGGAACGCCGCCGATTACAAAGCCGGTGTGCTCACGCACGAAATCGGCGTCGGCTTTTTCAATCGGCTCCCCGGCCAGCTCTCCGATTTTGGCCTCATCCACCCGGTTGGCTCCGCTGGCGATCACCAGCACAGGTCGCTGCGTATTCCTGGTTCTGAAGACCAGGGACTTGGCGATCTGCCCGATCTGGCAGCCGACGGCATGAGCCGCCTCAGCGGCGCTGCGCGTTGAGGCAGGGAGTTCCACAACTTGAACCCGGAAGCCCGCGGCGCGCAGCGCATCCTGGACTTTCTGAGCACTGGATCTCAACATGGTCGAATCCTTACCCCCACCACCCGCGCCGTCTAACCCACAGGAACATAATAGCCGGCGTAACTATAGTAATGATAAGCATGATCATGAATGCAGGTAAGCGGGTCCACACACTCATGGGGATAACCGGGGCGAAGAAATTCATTCCAAAAAAACCGGCGACAAATGAGATCGGCATGAACAAAGTAGTAATGATGGTCAGTGTCTTCATTATTTCGTTCATGCGGTTGTTGATCACCGAAAGATAGGTGTCCAGCGCGCCGCCTACCAGGTCACGGATGCTCTCGGTAATGTCGTGCAGCCGTACCAGGTGATCGTACACGTCGCGAAAATAGATGCGTGCCCGGGAGTCGATCACCGGATAATCATCGCGGGCCAGCTTGTTGAGCACTTCGCGCTGCGGCCCGATGATGCGGCGCAAGTGCAAGGTTGCCCTTTTGAGCATGAAGATATGCTCCAATGTCTCCGGTGTCGGCCGGTCGAAGACCTGGTCTTCGGTCTGGTCGATCGCGTCGTCGATTTCCTCCACCACCGGCATATAGCTGGCGACCACCTCGTCGGACAAACGGTACAACAGGTGATCGGACCCATTGAGCAATTGGCGCTCATCACGGTGAGAGATATCCCAAACACGTTCGATGGCCGCGATCGGTTGATCATGGTGGGTAACCATATAGTTCTTGCCGAGAAAAACATCCAGTTCGAGGGTGTCGAGACGCCCCCCCTCTGATTTATCGAATGCTATGGCATGCAAAACAATGTATATGTATTCCACCCAGTCGTCGATCTTAGGTACGTGGGATTCTTGCAAGGCGTCGTCGATGGCGAGTGGATGAAAACCGAAGACATCCCGCAAGATCGGCTCGTCATCTTCCGGCGGTGTGGCCTCAAAGTCGACCCATAACAGTCCGTCCGGATCTTGCAACGCGGTTCTAAACTCTTCAATATTTAAATCAGTCTGAAGATTTCCGTCTTTAGGAAAGTACAGGGAACGGATCATGATGCAACCTCGTGCAGGGGTTTCCCAAGCGCTGAATTCAGGGCAGTGGATATACCCGAGTAGTTTACTTGGGTAAAATCGGTAGTGTCGATCTCGACCAGCTGCCCGCCGATCGCCAGGGCCTGGTATTCACCGCGCCAGAGCGACTCGCGGATATCGCCCTCGGTCAGGTGGTCGATATGGCCGGGGTGACGCTCTGGGGCGCTGGCGCGGCTCCTGAAGCGCTCCAGCAGGATTTCGGGCTCGGCGTGACAGAGAATCTGAAATGGTACGAATTTGGATTGGCTTTTCAAGGCCAAAAATTTATTGGTGTCGACCTGGGTCTTAAAGTTGGCCTCAACGATCAGGGACTTACCAGACTTGAGAAGCGATTCTACGAAGTAGTATTGCAGATCGTAGCTGGCCAGGCTTAATAATTTCGACCATTGCTTATCTTTCCACCCCAGACGGTCGAATAGGATTTCCTTGATGCCATCCTTGTAGATGAATGGGAGGCGGAAGTCCGCCGCCAGGCGCAACCCCAGGGTTGTCTTGCCCGTGCATGGCGCGCCGGTTACGATCACAAGTAAGGGGGGAGGCATTTGCTTATCGATCTCTTGGTCCATTTTAACACCAAGTGAGCTATCACTGTCACTTTATCATTTGAGTCAAGACGATGGTATGTTCCACACCTGTAAATTATGCTTGAATGAGCAATTTTAACTTGACGGTCGTTTGTATTTTTGCTAGAATGAACATTAAACGAACATAAACAAGCATATATGCTCGAAAACGAAACGCTTCTCAAAGCCGAAAGACTTAACCGCATTCGTAAATTGGTCGAGCGAAAAGGACGCGTGATGGTCGCCGAACTGAGCACCCAGCTCGAGGTCAGTGAAGCCACGATCCGGCGAGACCTGGAAGAGCTTGACGGGCAAGGTTGGATTCAGAGGACTCATGGTGGTGCAGTGCGCGTCGAGCGGGTAAACAGAGAGCCGCCGATGCTGCGGCGTACGACTGAGCAGCACGCTGAGAAGCAGCGGATTGGACAGGCTGCCGCAGGTTTGGTTAAGGATGGAGAAACGATATTCTTGGGCAGCGGCACGACTGTACTCGAAATCGCCCGCCACCTGCCCATGGATCTAAATCTGACGGTGATTACCAACTCATTGCCGGTTGTCAATGAACTCACTGACCGGCCCAATGTCGATCTGATCGTGATCGGTGGTCTTTTGCGGCATAGCGAGCTGTCGATGGTTGGGCATATTGCAGAACAGGCCATCCGTGAATTTCGGGCCGACCAGGCTTTCATGGGGATGCGCGCCATCGACGCGCGGCACGGGTTCACAAACGATTATCTGCCCGAAACCATGACGGATCGGGCGATCCTCAACATCGCCCCGCGTATTATTGTGTTGGCCGATCACCGCAAGTTTGGCCGCGTAAGTTCTGTCCTGGTAGGTCCTGTGACGGTGGCTCACCTGGTGATCACCGACAAAGCCACTTCGGAAGAATTTATCTTAGAGCTCCGGGGATTAGGGATAGAAGTCCTTCAGGTCTGAAACTGGCCGTCTTAGAGCTTTTGGGAGTATTGGATGAAATATGAACGAACCAGGCGCTTTTACCCATAATGAAATCATCAGCCAGCCGTCTGTCTGGGCCCAGGCTTTACAAACCTACCACGCTCAGGCAAAAGGGCTCACTCAATTTTGGCAAAGCCAGCCGGTAGATCAGATGGTCTTTACCGGCTGCGGCTCGACATATTATCTTTCGCTCACCGCAGCCGCACTGTTCCAGACCCTGACGGGGATCCCTAGTGTGGCGCGACCTGCTTCGGAGCTGGCTCTCTTCCCTGACCTGGTGTACCCGCCGGATCAGCGACTCATGCTGAGTGTGATCTCACGATCTGGGGAAACAACCGAGACAATTGAAGCGGTATCGGTTTTCCGAGAGCGCACTGGAGGCCGGGTCTTGGCGATAACCTGTGACAGCCAAAGTACGCTGGCGAAGGCGGCTGACATCGTATTGGCAGCAGACTTTGCCCAGGAGCAAAGTTTCGCTCAGACGCGTTCCTTTTCCAGCATGCTGATTCTGGCTCAGGCTTTAGCGGGACATTTGGCCGGACAGGATGTCAAGATGCTTCTATCGTCCCTGCCGGAAATTTGTGATCGTTTATTGTCTGAATACCACGACCTTTCACGCCAGAGGGGGGAAGCTGAGAAGATTGACCGTTTCTTCTTCCTTGGAGCCGGTTACCAGTACGGCCTCGCTTGCGAAGCCATGTTAAAAATGAAAGAGATGTCTTTATCCTACAGCGAAGCCTTCCACCCGCTCGAGTTCCGGCACGGCCCAATGTCCATGGTCAATGAAAACACGCTGGTAGTCGGGTTGATCTCAGACGAAGCGCACCGGCAGGAGGTGGTGGTACTAAACCACATGCGCCGATTAGGCGGAGACATCCTCGCCATCGCCGATTTTGCGGGGAATGAAATCAACGCCTTGGGTGAAGTGATCCGGTTGCAGTCTGATCTGCCTCCCTGGGCTCGGTCAGCGCTTTACCTGCCCAATTTACAACTGATGGCTTATTACCGGGCGATAGCTCGCGGCCAGAATCCGGACCGGCCGAATAATTTAGCCGCGGTGATCAAGATCGACACATTCAGGTAGGATAGATGTTCGATCTACGGGAGTTTTTATATGCCTGAAAACAACCTCTCCATTGGAAAAATTCGTGGTCTGGCTGCCACTTCGAGCCTGGCCGGCATCTTCAGTATCCTGGCTTTTGATCATCGCCAATCGTTTATTAAGATGATCAACCCCGGAGCGCCAGGGCAGGTGACCTATGAGCAAGTCGTGGCTGCCAAAGCCGCGGTGGTGGAGGCTCTGGCCCCCCATGCGAGCGCCGTCCTGCTCGATCCGGTCTATGGCGCAGCGCAGAGCATCGCCAGTGGAGCCTTACCTGGACGAACAGGGCTGCTTGTCGCTGTCGAGGAGACAGGCTACACCGGCTCTGACACGGCCCGCGCTTCCAGCCTGCTGGCCGATTGGGGGGTGGAGAAAGCCAAGCGCATGGGAGCGAATGCAGTTAAGTTTCTCGTTTACTACCATCCTGGAGCTGGCGAATTGACCAAACGACAGGAAGAGTCGATCGCCGAGCTGATTCAGGCCTGTTGGCACGCTGATATCGCCTTTTTCCTGGAACCGGTTTCCTACAGCATCGATCAGGACGCGGATAAAAATTCTGCCGAGTTCGCAGCTCAGCGACCCCAGTTGATCGCCGAGATCGCCCGGAGGCTGGGCACCTTAGGGCCAGATGTGTTAAAGCTAGAATTTCCAGTGGATGCCAATTTCGACCGCGATGAAGCCAGCTGGGGGCGGGCGTGCCGAGCCGTCTCGGCGGCCTCCCCTTGTCCCTGGACGGTTCTCAGCGCGGGGGTGGACTTCGAGGTGTTTACCCGCCAGGTGACAGTCGCTTGTCGCTCGGGAGCGTCGGGGTACATCGCCGGGCGCGCCTTGTGGAAAGAGGGCATCCCCTTACCTCCTCAGGAGAGGCGGGCCTGGATGATCGCCGTGGCCGCCAAGCGTCTCGACCGGCTGGCAGAAATCGCCGAGCGTTATGCACGTCCGTGGAGGGATTTTTTCCCAGGTCTGGCGGACTCGGTTCGGGAAGGCTGGCATACAGCTTACCAAGCATAATGGCTAAAGAGGTCGACCTCCTGGTAGCGGGGGAGATCAACCCCGATCTGATCCTCTCTGACCCCAATCTAGAACCGCGTTTTGGACAGCAAGAGACCCTGGCTGAAGATGCTACCCTGACAATTGGATCCTCTTCGGCCATCTTTGCCTGTGGGGCGGCACGCTTGGGACTGAAGGTGGCTTTCATTGGCATCGTCGGGAAGGACATTTTTGGGAATTTCATGTTGGAAGCGCTCGCCAGCCGGGGCGTCGACGTCGGCCAGGTCATTGCCTATCCTGACCAAAAAACCGGGGTGAGCGTGATCCTGGACCGAGGAGTTGACCGGGCGATCTTGACCCATATCGGGACGATGAATGCCCTGCGCGCTGACCAGGTGACTGATAATCTTTTACGCAGGGCGCGCCATCTGCATGTCGCCAGTTATTTCTTACAGACCGCGTTGTTGCCTGGTCTACCAGATCTGTTCCACAGGGCGCATGCTTTGGGAGCCTCAACCTCCCTGGATACAAACTGGGACCCTTCAGGGCAATGGGCTGGAGTCGCCGCATCCCTCAACTCCACCACTGTCTTTTTTCCGAATGAGGTGGAAGCCCTAGCCCTGACGCAAGCCTCAAGCTTGGAGGGGGCTCTAAAAGCGCTCGCCGAAGATGTGCCAATTGTCGCCGTCAAGCTCGGGGAACGGGGGGCGATCGCACAGCGCGGGAATGAGATCATACATATCCCCGCTCTTTCAGTAGAGGTGGTGGATACCGTTGGGGCCGGGGATTCCTTCGACGCAGGCTTTATTTATGGCTTTCTGCAAGGCTGGTCTTTGGAAGCTACGCTGCGCTTAGCCGTAGCCTGTGGTTCACTTTCGACCCGCGCCCACGGCGGCACCGCAGCTCAACCCACGCTTCAGGAAGCCATGGCGGTGTGATGATCCTAACCGTTACGCCAAACCCATCGATCGACAAGGCCATCCTGGTGCCAGGCTATCGCCTGGGCGGCATTCACCGGCCTGAACGCGTCGTCGCGGTGGCGGGTGGGAAGGGGCTGAATGTGTCCCGCACCATTAAACAGCTGGGTGGCGAGGTGCGCGCCTGTGTTTTGTTAGCTGGTCATAACGGTCACTGGATCGAAGAACAGTTGGCGGGCGAAGAAATTCCAGCCAGCATCGCCTGGGCTGAAGGGGAGACACGTAGCTGCTATTCGGTGATTGACCCTTTGAACAGGCAATTGACTGAGGTGTATGAGAAGGGCCCAACGATCGATCTAGCGACTTGGCGGAAATTTGAATCGGTCTTTGAGGCAAGTTTAGTCGGCGCCAATTGGGTGGCTTTATCCGGTAGTCTCCCCCCCGGCGCCCCACAGGATAGTTACGCCCGCCTGCACCAACTGGCCCACGCGCAGGGAGTGCCCGTCCTGGTTGACACCCACGGCGATCCTTTGCGCCAGGTCCTGAATCTAAATCCGTGGTTGATCAAGCTGAACGCCGCCGAGGCTGGTGAGCTGCTTGGGGAAGAGATCGACTCCCTGGCAAAGGCTGTCGCTGCACTCCAGAAGCTGCGCCAGATAGGGGCGTCGTCGGCTGTGATCACTTTGGGTGTGGACGGAGCGGTAGCTGGGGATGCGGCTGGCGTCTGGGTCGCCTCGCCGCCCCCGGTCGAGGCCCTCGCTCCGGTCGGCAGCGGGGATGCGTTCTTTGGCGGCTTGATCCTGGGGATAGCCCGGGGGATATCATTTCCAGACGCGCTGCGCCTGGGCACGGCGGCCGGCGCAGCTAATACCCAAACGCTGGGCACCGGCCTGGTGGAGAAAAGCCTGGTTATTGCTTTGGTTGAGAAAGTTCAGGTAAAGCCTTACGATTAAGCCAGATTATGGCCCGGCGGGGCACTGCTCCGTGTGGAGATACTGGCGGCATTCCTCTGGTGTGAACCAGCGCGTCAGGCGAGTCTTGGCCAAAGCCACCAGGTCTTCGATGCGCAAGAAATAAACGCGCACCGTCCCGTCTTGATAGCTGCCCGTGGCCAGGCGATTTCCATCCGGGCTGAATGCGACGGAATTCACCATGCCAGCGTGGCCGGTGAGGGTAAGTAATACCTGGCCACGCTCCACATCCCATACCTTAGCAGTCCCATCGTTGCTGGCTGTGACCAGGTATTCTCCATCCGGGCTGAAAGTGACGCCAAGCAGCGTGGCTGTGTGCCCGGAGAGGGTGTGCAGTACCTGGCCGGTCAGTGTGTCCCAGATTTTGGCTGTGCCATCCATGCTGCCCGTGGCCAGGAAATTCCCATACGGGCTGAAGGCCACGCTCGTCACAACCATCCCATGCCCCCTCAAAGTGAGCAGCGGTTGGCCGCTCGCCGCGTCCCAAACAACGGCCGTATTATCTGTGTTTCCTGTGGCAATGCGTTTCCCATCCGGGCTGAAGGCTACCCCCCAGACTTGGTCGGTCTCGCCGGATAGGGAAAGCAATTCCTTCCCGCTGGTCATGTCCCAGATGCGGGCCGTACCATCATAGCTGGCGGTTGCCAGACGAGCGCCATTCGGGCTGACATCAATCGCCGCCACCCCGTCCGTGTGAGAACCTATGGAGAAAGTATATAGTTCTTGACCGGAGGCTAAATCCCAAACATGGGCCAGCATATCTGCACTGGCTGTTGCCACGCGCTTTCGATCGGGACTGAATGTGCCGGCCACAACCGGTGCAGCGTGGTTTAGCGTAGCGGTGTGAATGGGCGCCAGAGGTATCGCCGGAGAGAGGTCCCATTCTTGAATCTTGAGCGTGTTGCTTCCCTCGAAGTCCACTGTGGTCAAGCGCGCCCCGGCAGGGCCAAAGATGCCAGCAAAACCAGTCGCAGTCAGCAGCTCCCCACGACCTGTGGGGGAAATGTCCCACACCTTGGCGGTTCCATCCCGCCCGGCGGTTGCTGCGCGGCTCCCATCCGGGCTGATGGCGACAGCATTGACCGCGCCGGGCTGGCCGGCCAGGGTGAAAAGCGCCTCTCCTGAGGTCGCGTCCCACACTTTGGCGATGCCATCCTGGCCACCTGTGACCAGGATGCTCCCCTCCGGGCTATAAACGACCCCACGCAGCCCATTGGTGTGGCCGGAAAGGGTCAAGAACAGTTCTCCATTGGAGGCATCCCACACTTTGGCCGTGAGGTCAAAGCTGGCAGTGGCCAGGCGGGTGCCATCCGGGCTGAAGGCCAGGTCGCTGATGGTATTTGTATGACCGGTCAAGGTGAGCAGCTCCTGGCCAGTGGGCGGGGAGGTCCCCGGCTTCTCAGCCAAGGCGAGCAGACCTGCCACGTTCCATACCTTCGCCTCGCCCCCTTCGGAAGCGGTGGCCAGGCGTTCCCCGTCCGGGCTGAAAGCGAGATCACTGACTTGGCTGGCGTGGGCCGAAAGCGTGAGCAGCCGCTCTCCGCTCGAGGAATTCCAGAAGATGATCGCCCCGGCTTCGCCGGCTGTGACGAGGTGCGCCCCATCCGGGCTAAAAGCGATGGCCCCGGAATCGCCTGTAGAGATTGAGAAAGTGAACAACGCCTCTCCTGTCGAGGCATTCCACAACCTGATTGTGCCGCCGAGACTGGCAGTCGCCAGGCGCTCCCCATCCGGGCTATAGGCCAGGTTGACCACCTCATCGGAATGACCGGTCAGGGTGGATAAAACTACGCCGGTAGAGGCGTCCCAGATCATTGCAGTTCCGTCCGCGCTGGCGGTGGCAATGCGTTTCCCATCCGGGCTGAAGGCCACTGCCCAAACATCACCCGTGTGCCCTGAAAGGGTCAACACCGCGCGCGAAGCCTGGACGGCGCGGTGCAAGGCATTTTCTGCCTCCAGTGTTTTCGCAGCTGACACGGCCTGCAGCGCCAGTAAGATGCTCCGTTCAGGGTCCGTTTCCAGGTTGTTAATCGCTTGCGCCGCCAATTCTTGCGAGCGAGCGGTTAAGGCTTCTTGCTCTGCCTGGTTGGCGTTCAATCTGGCCTGGCGGCCAAGGAAAAGCGCTGCGGCTGCCAGAATTGCGGCGAGGATGAACGCACCGATCAGGAACAAGGCGCGGCGCCTGAGTTGCTCAGCGTTGCGGGCTTCTTCTTGCGCGCGCTGTCGCTCCGCCTCGGCCAGTTTGCGCGCCGCTTCCAGCTCTCGCTGGCGCTGCGCTTCGCGCTCGGCGGCTTCTTTCTCAGCCCAAGCGTTGGACTGCTCCAGAAAAGCCCGTTCCAGGACGTTCAGGTCCTTTGCATGGGCCTTGGCCCAATCCAAAGCTTGGGCCAGCTGCGTCCCGCGATATAGCGCCCCCGGATCGCGCTGTAGCCGTTCCCACGCCTGAGCGGCGGCGGTGATCTGGCGGTGCAGCCGCAAGCTGGCCCGGTTTTCCTCTAACCATTGGCGCAGCCGGGCCCATTCACGGATCAAGGCCTCGTGGGCCACTTCGGCAGTCTCAGCAGAAGTGGTGATCAGGCGAGCCTCAACCAGGGCTTTCAGGGTGGTGGCTGTCGCCGCACTCTGCGCCGGTGCTTCCTCCGGTGGGGGAACCAGCTCGGTCAGGGTGGCGCGGCGGCGGGTATCTGCCCCTGCCTCTCCCAGCTCGGTCAGCTGCAGGAAGATACTGCGCGCAATCGCTTGTTCCTCAGGCGATAGGCGGGCGAAAGTCGTCTCAGCGGTGTGCGTGATCGCCCCGCGTATACCGCCTGCCTCAGCATAACCGGAGAGGGTGAGGGTCCGACCGCGCCGGCGCTCCCAGGTTTCGAGCAGGGCGTGGGAGAGCAGGGGCAATGCACCAGGCTCAGGCTGCTTGCCCTCTTCAGCTCCGCTGTCGTGCAAGAGCAGGTCGACCAATCCGGGCTCCAGGCTCCATACACCGCGTTGGGCGGGTTTCTCGATCGCCTGGCGCAGTTCCGTAGCGTTCATCGGGCCAATGTATTCCTGCCGCTGGCTCAACGCCTGGCGAAGGTCGGGATACGGCGCGCAGTGGGCGTAGAAATCGGCGCGCAGGGCGATCACCACGATTACCAAGCCATCATCTCCTCCGCCAGTTGGCTCAGATTCTGCCCGCCTAGCGCCCGCAGCATAGAGCAGGTTGTCGACAAAAGCCTTACGTTCAGCCTCATCCCGGCACAGAGTGAAGAGCTCCTCGAATTGATCGACCACCAACAGCAAGTTCCCTTTTCTTTCAGTATCTATCCTACTGAGGGGTAAGGGATAAGGGTCAGGGGTAAGCATGCTTAATGCAGATCGGTGGAGGCTACGTGGGTCGCGGGCCAAGTCGGCGCTCAGCCTGGCAGAGGCGGTCGTGGACCTGGAGCGGGAGGTCAGGCTGGCGGCGAGGGCTGCCAGGGGATGAGCGGTCGGGGTGATCACGTGGATCGGCCAGCGGGCCGAGCTAGTGGGGGGGAGCATTCCGTTGGCGAGCGGCTGGCCGCTTTTTAGGGCGGGGATCAGTCCGGCGCGCACGATGGACGATTTGCCGCTGCCCGAGGCGCCGAGCACCGCCAGGAAACGGATCCCCTCCTGGGTAGCTTCTGGGCCAGGCAGGAGCGTTTCCTGCAAGCGGGCGATCAGTTTTGCTGTCAGCAGCTCCCGGCCGGCGTAGAAATCGGCGCGCAGGGCGATCACCACGATTACCAAGCCATCATCTCCTCCGCCAGTTGGCTCAGATTCTGCCCGCCTAGCGCCCGCAGCATAGAGCAGGTTGTCGACAAAAGCCTTACGTTCAGCCTCATCCCGGCACAGAGTGAAGAGCTCCTCGAATTGATCGACCACCAACAGCAAGTTCCCTTTTCTTTCAGCATCTATCCTACTGAGGGGTAAGGGATAAGGGTCAGGGGTAAGCATGCTTAATGCAGATCGGTGGAGGCTACGTGGGTCGCGGGCCAAGTCGGCGCGCAGCCTGGCAGAGGCGGTCGTGGACCTGGAGCGGGAGGTCAGGCTGGCGGCGAGGGCTGCCAGGGGATGAGCGGTCGGGGTGATCACGTGGATCGGCCAGCGGGCCGAGCTAGTGGGGGGGAGCATTCCGTTGGCGAGCGGCTGGCCGCTTTTTAGGGCGGGGATCAGTCCGGCGCGCACGATGGACGATTTGCCGCTGCCCGAGGCGCCGAGCACCGCCAGGAAACGGATCCCCTCCTGGGTAGCTTCTGGGCCAGGCAGGAGCGTTTCCTGCAAGCGGGCGATCAGTTTTGCTGTCAGCAGCTCCCGGCCGAAAAAGAAATCGGCGTCGTCTTCGTTGAAATATTCCAGTCCTTTATAGGGCGGTCTGCCGGGGGCTGGCAGGCCTCTTTGTGCTTCAACGGCCTTGACGAGTGACCCGTCCCGAATATTCTCGTAGAGCAGGATGGTCTCTGCGGCTGGCTCGACGCCCAGTTCTTTGGCCAGCAGCTTGCAGCAGGATTCATATTGGGCTAACGCCGCGCCACGCTGGCCATTGAGCGCCAGCAGGCGCATCAGCTGCTGGTGAGATTCATCCAGCCAGGGTTCCAATTCGACCTGCCGCCAGGCATAGGGGATGGCGCGTTCGTATTCGCGGCGCGCTTCATAGATCACCCCCAGGCGATGCAAAACGGACAGCGCCTGCTGGTTGAGCTGTTCCCGTTTGAGCAGAACCCATTCTTCGAAGGCTGGGCTATCTTTGAGTCCAAATCCTTCCAGGAACCCTCCGCAATATAAAGCAGCCGCCTGTTCTAATTGAGCTATCCCAGCTTGCGGGAATCGATCTTCCGCCAGTGATGCCCTGAAAGCGGTTACGTCGAGCCAATAATCGCTGGCGGGGTTGAATTGGATTGTCTCGCGGGTGATAGATAGAAAAGGGGGTGAGGCGCGGCTATCGCCGATAATCTTGCGCAAATTGGAGAGGGCGCTGCGCAGGCTGGTATGGGCGGCCTGCTCAGGCCAGTCGGGCCACAACAGTCCGGCCAGGGTTTG
>MGOK01000050.1:2611-12056 GCA_001795335.1 Chloroflexi bacterium RBG_19FT_COMBO_55_16 | reverse complement strand
GGCCAGGTAGGCCAGTAAGGCGCGCGCCTTATCCGACTTGAAACCGTCGACCGGCTTCCCATCCAACGCTACCCGGAAAGGTCCCAGGAAGCGCATTGACAAGCGAGCCATCCGCCCTCCCGATTAAGGTTTTGCGCTCATCCAGTCTGAGTCTATTATAGTGGTTTTTACCAAGTTATCCGAACTTGTCTCCGCAGCTCAAGGAGTATTCGTGGCGCGTCACGATCTCGTCACAGTTGATTGCTAAACTCAAGTCAATCTAGGATAGAAAGAAGGAGGCAACGAATATTTGGATTTTCTCTAAGACGAATGCGGTCATACACAGGCCAGGCAACCCAATCGTGCCATGCGACGATGTGACTAATAGACTATTAGACTATTCGACCAAGAAGGAGTTCGTGAAAAATGAAGAAAATTCTATTCGTGCTGAGTCTGGTTTTGATCTTGTTGGCTGGCTGCCAGCCCAAAACCAATGAAACTGCCCTGAGCAGCACGGAAGCGGTTGGCGCCGGCGAATCCGCGGCCCAGGCGCGGCCGACGGCTGTTTCCCAGGCAGAGGCAGCGACACCAACGGCCCCTCCCACCGAGACCCCCATGCCCACCCCCGAACCTACCTTGCCGCCCCCGACGCCAACCTTGTCACCCGAAGCCCTGGCCGGTTCTATCACTGACTTGGTTGGCACCTGGAAGGGAAGGTGGAGCGATACAACCTCGATCTACCAGGAGTTCACCGAGGATGGGACCTACCGGGTCTTTTTCCCAAATGGGGACGAGATCTCATCCGGGCGGTTCTCGTTTGAAGGAGGGCAGATCCGATACGAGAGTGTTAAGGGGGCGGCCGCCGACCGATGCGTGCAGAACCCTAGCGCCATCTATGAAGTTTATGTTACCAAACGCGGTGACCAATCTGTCAAGCTTAGGTTTGTGCTGGCGAGCGAAGAAAATTGCGTAGATCGTAAAGATTTCCTGGATGGGAAAACCCATACCCGGGTTGAACCATAAGGCATATCGATCTCAAGGTGAGTGATGCGCTTGAAAGGCGCGTCATTCACCTCCGAAACGAAACCATGAATTCAGGGAAAGGGAGTTACCTGGCTTTCATGCTGCGCCTGTGGCCGGTCGAACAGGATGGAGAAATCGTCTGGAGAGCCTCCCTGGAAAGTCCACTCACGGGCGAACGGCGAGGGTTTGCCTCGCTGGAGGCGTTGATCGCCTTTCTGCGGGGGGAGATCGTCCGGATGGAAGGCCCAGAAAAGCCAGGGGATTGCACATGACCCCCAATCGATGCGTTAGACTACCGTCCGCAACCCGGTCATTTGCTCACTGACTACCCATAACCGCTTGGCGCTGGTTTCATCATAGGATACGGGGGAAGAATCCACTACTTTCTCGTCGATAAAATACTTACCGGAGATCCCCTCGACTTCCGGCGAGGTTGCCAGGTAGATTACCGTCCGCGCCCCGTCTTCCGGGGTGCGGCCGGCCAGCTTCTGGGCGACCTTCGTCCCCCAGGCCACCAACCAACCATTGTTGTGGGCGAAGCTGGACGCCACGAAGCCAGGATGGAGTGCGTTGACCGTGACACCTGTCCCCTCCAGCCGCCGGGCGAGCTCGTAGGTGAAGAGCAGGTTCGCCAGTTTAGACTGGCTGTAAGCTGCCCAGCTGTTATAGAACCCCCCGCCTTTCAGGCTGGCAAAGTCCATCCTGGCGGATTGGTGAGCGTTCGAAGAGACATTCACGATACGCGCCGGGGCGCTGGCTTTGATCAGGTCGAGTAAAAGGTTGGTCAGCAGGAAATAGCCCAGGTGATTGAGGGCAAAGGTCAGTTCGATGCCATCCACGCAATCCTGGCGGGTTAAGTAATACGCGCCGGCGTTGTTGACCAGCACCTCCAGGCGGTCGTATTTTTGTTTGAACGCTTCAGCCAGCCGCCTGACCTGCGCCTGGGAGGAGAGATCAGCGCTGAGGAATTCCACCTGTGGGTTGCCGGTCTCAGATTTAACGCGCTCTCCGACCGTCGCGCATTTATCTGGATTTCGGCCAACCCCGACGACCGTGGCCCCCATGCGTGCCAGCTCGCGCGCCGTCACCGCACCGATGCCTGCCGTCGCGCCCGTCACTAAACAAACCCTTCCCATCAGCCTATTGTTCATGGTGATTTATATTACCTTGATCGTCCCGGAAGGGCAAGCGATAAAATTCCGGACGTGACGAAAGGAGAATACCCAGTTACAATTAATATGTCTCAATTTATTCCTGGAACAAATCTATTTAGTCGTACGTCTTCTTCATGATTGGCTTATGTCGGTGATATTATCCCCATAACGACTTCTTTTATTGATTGATAAATTGAGAGGAGAGAAGGATATGGAAAGGAACTATTCTCAATATGTGTTCGGGATCGCCATTGCGCTGGTGATTTTCGTCCTGATTATTGGAGGCGCTTGCTTGTTTATCTATTTTATCCGGCCAGCGCAACAGCCCACCCAACCTGGTACGGAGGCGCTCTACACGCAGGCTGCCCAAACGGTGTCGGCGCAGTTCACCCTGACGGCGGCGGCGGTTTCCCCAGTGGTCCCGACAGCTATGGCTGCATCTGCCACGTCCTTGCCGACTGACACGCCGACCGTTCCGCCGCCCCCTACGGTTACCCCTGTTCCGTCCACGGCTACACCGCTGCCTCCGACACCCACTCCCACACCAATCCCCTGCAATCGGGCCAAGTTCATCGAGGATGTGACGGTTAAGGACGGCACTGTCTTTCCTCCGAACGCTGAATTCCTCAAGACCTGGCGGCTCAAAAACACCGGCTCCTGCACCTGGAGTCGCGATTACCGCCTGGTGTTCGTCAATGGGGAAAGGATGGATGGCCCCAGGGTCAGCCAGCTGGAAGAGAATGTCGATCCTGGAGAGACGGTCGACGTCTCGGTTGAGCTGGTTGCTCCGGAGAAAGGTGGCAGATATCGCGGCTACTGGATGATGAGCAATCCTTCCGGGGATGAGTTTGGCATCGGCGCCGATGCAGCCGATGCCTTCTGGGTCGAGATCAGGGTGATAGGATCGGGTGAATTCGCTTATGACTTCGCCTTGAACTTTTGCCTGGCGCGGTGGAGCAGCGATGCCGGCCGCCTGACTTGCCCAGGTGACGTGGGCGATAACGATGGCTTCGTGATCCTGGTGGATAGACCGGAGTTCGAGATCGGTCGCGTGGAGAACGAGCCAGCCTTGTGGACCAACCCTGAAGATGTGGACGATGGCTGGATCACGGGCGAATATCCGGAATTCAAAGTTGAGGAAGGGGACCGATTCAAAGCTGTTGTCGGCTGCCAGGATGGCGCTAAGAGGTGTGACGTTATCTTCCAGTTCAGTTACCGGATTGGCGATGGCCCTGTGCAAATATTTTGGGATTCGCGCGAAGTATATGACGACTCTCTTACGAAGGTGGATCTCGACCTAAGACCCCTGGCGGGGCAGAAAGTTAAGTTTTTATTGGGCGTATTGGCAAATGGTTCAGCCAATGACGACCAAGCTCTCTGGCTCTCCCCGCGCATCACCGATTGAAACCAGAATCCTGATAAATGATTGGGGTTTCGGACTGTTGAATCCTGCCTGAAACCCCAATTTTTTTGACTCACTTTTTGTGGAGAAAATTGCGGCCGCAAAAATCACCAATTCGGACAAACTTTTTAATCAATTTTAGTCTCTCAGCGGTAGAAGTTTCTCTCGGGAATACAAATTAGATAAAAGTGAGATAAAAACTCAATATAGATGTTAAAATTAGGGTGGCAATCTTGTTTTAAGTTCGAATCGAGGAGGTTGAAAATGTTTGACATCATCGTGGTTGGGGGAGGGCCGGCGGGAGTAGTCGCCGCGCTGCGCGCCAGTGAATTGGGTGCAAAAGTAGCCCTGGTGGAGCGCACGCGCCTGGGTGGCACCTGTACCAACGATGGCTGTGTGCCCACCCGCGTCCTGGCCAGGGCAGCCCGACTGGCGCGCGAAGCGGAGCATTTCGAGGATTATGGCTTGATGGGTGAGCAACCGCACGTGGATTTCGCACGTTTGTTGCAGCGTACCCAGCAGATTGTCTATAGAATCCATGAGAAAAAGCAATTGATCAGCCATCTGGAACAGGCCAGTGTGAGTGTATACGCCAACCTCGGGGCGGTGCAATTTGCCGATGCGCACACCCTCACTGCGGGCGACGGCACCCGGTTACAGGCGGAGAAGTTTATTCTTTGCGCAGGAGGCCGCCCGCGCCGGCTCTCCTTCCCAGGCAGCGAACATGCCCTCACCCATAGCGATGTCTGGTCGTTGACCAGGCTACCTAAATCTATGATCGTTGTGGGCGGCGCCGCGACAGGATGCCAGCTGGCCTCCATTTTTGCCGCCCTTGGCACGCAGGTGAGGCTGCTCGAGGTCGCCCCGCGCCTCCTGGCCATGGAGGATGCTTTGGTTTCACAGGCGCTCGGCGAAGCCTTTCATGGGCGCGGCATCCACGTGATCACTGGCATCAGCAGCGTGGAACGGCTCGAATCAAAAGAGAACCAAATAAGCCTTTGGTATAGTCACCAGGATCAGACGCAGCAAATTGAGGCCGAGATCGTGGTTATGGCGACGGGTTGGCCTGGCAACGCCGATGGGCTTAACCTGACTGCTGCAGGAGTGCAGAGCGAGCGGGGCTATGTCGTGGTAGACGATTATTTACGCACGTCGGCAGAGCATATCTTTGCCGCCGGTGATATCACGGGGCGCATGATGTTGGTGCAAAGCGCTAGTTACGAGGCGCGCATCGCTGCAGAAAATGCTGTGCTTGGTATCGGCATGCCTTATTCGCACAAGATTGTCCCCCATGGAGGCTTTACTGATCCTGAATATGGCAGTGTAGGCCTGACCGAAGAGCGGGCGCGTTCTCTCGAAAGCGATTGCCTGGTGACCGTTGTCTCCTACACCGACCTGGACCGGGCAGTGATCGATGATCACCCGCAAGGCTTTTGCAAGTTGATCGTCTCTCAGGAGACTCACCGAATATTGGGCGCACACGTACTAGGGGAACAGGCTTTGGAGGTTATCCAGCTGGTGGCAGCCAGCATGGCTGGGGATATGTGGGTAGAGCAGTTGGCTGAGCTGGAATTGGCGTATCCGACCTACACAGCGATCGTTGGGCTGGCCGCCCGCCAGATGGTGCGAGAGTTGGGTGTGATGCCGCTTACGCCGCAGTGGCGTGCGCTGGGGAAGCCGCACGCCGCCGAGTGGGAGCGGAGCAATGCAGCGCTCTAACCCCGGGCATTGGTTTCATCTGGCCCTTTTTGCCCTCTGCGCAATTGTCTTCCTTGACGCGCCGATCCTGGCTATGACATGGAGTAACAAGCCTTTCGTCGGTTTTATTGTAGAACAGACCTTGGTCGTATCGAGCTCTACAGGGAAGGGGTGGATTAACCCATCCATGGGATTAGGCTATCCTCAGCGTGTGATCCAGGTTGGGGATAAAGCAGTCCGTTCGCCGGACGATTATCACATGGTTTTATCCTCGTTGAGGGTCGGCGAAGTCACTGAGGTGAGGACCGTCTTACCGGATGGTGAGACGCACACGTTCCCATTTATCGAGGTTGGACGATTCCCCACTTCTGATTTGATACGCTTGTTTTGGCTGCCTTACGTCGTTGGTTTAGCGTATTTGGCTGTCGGCGCGTGGGTATATCGAATACGAGGATTAACCTTAGCGGTACGCGCTTTCACTTTTCTTAGTGTTTGCGCGGCGCTGGCCAATGGGTTATTGTTTGACTTGAGCACGACCCATGCCGCCCCCTTCCTCTGGACCGTGGCGATCTCTCAAGTCGGCGGCGCGCTGATCAGTTTAGGCTTGGTTTTTCCAGAGGAGTGGGCGCCAGTGAAGCGCTGGCCGGTGATGCGCCTGTTACCATACAGTATCTCAATCATATTAATGGTCTGGGGTGTGGTTGTGGTGAACAGCAAGGAAAATCCCTGGGCTTATATCACGGCCTGGCGCTTCAGCTATGTTTATGCGGCTTTGGGTATCTTCATTTTTCTGGGCATTATGTTTTACCGGCAGGCCACTGTCCGTTCGGATATCGCCCGTCAGCAGGCGCGCATCGTCTTATGGGGTAGTTTGTTGGCCTTCGGCCCGGTTAGCATATACCTGGGAGCGCCTTTGCTCAGAATGAATGTTCTGTGGAATACGGCGATCTTTACGCCTTTCCTATTGTTATTTCCAATTTCGATTGGAATTTCCATTTTGCGCTACCGGCTGTGGGATATCGATGTCATCATCAATCGCACCCTGGTCTATAGTCTTTTGACGGTCTTGCTGGCTGCGATCTACTTTGGCAGTGTGTTCGCATTGTTCGAGATCTTCCGTACCTTGATCGGCCAGGCTTCAGAACTGGCGAGTGTTGCCTCGGTGTTGGTGATCGTCGCCGTGTTTACTCCTCTGCGGAAGAACTTGCAGAACTTTATCGATAGCCGCTTCTATCGCCGGAAGTACGATACAGCCAAGACCTTGAGCGCTTTCAGCCAGACGTTGCGCGATGAGGTGGACTTACCTGCGCTCGTCGATCAATTGCAGATCGTGATCGGTGAAACGATCATGCCAGCCTATGTCCAAACCTGGTTGCGTTCCGGATTGGGGTACCGGGTTGGCCCGGGGGACTGGGTTGGCCCAGGGGACTGGGTTGGGCAGACGAATCACGAATCACCCCCTGAACTGGCCAACTCGATTCAGGCTGTGGCTGAAATCCCAATCCAAGATCCGGTTATTGGCTTTTTTTGTAACGCCTCGAATGCAGCGGAAATCGGGGGTCTGGATCTGGTGTCGCCCGGGCTTGAAACCTTGAAATCAACGGGTGTGGAAATGGTCGTGCCCTTGGTAACACACGGGGAACTAGTGGGGTGGATTAGCCTGGGACCTCGCCTTAGCGGCCAGGAGTATTCTGCTGACGATCGTGCCCTGCTCTCTAATCTGGCAGTCCAGGCTGCTCCGGCTGTGCACGTTGCCCAGCTGGTCGTCGAGCAGCAGGCTGAAGCCCTGCAACGCGAGCGACTGGAGCAAGAGATGAACGTCGCCCGTCGCATTCAACATGCCCTTTTGCCGAAAGAGCTGCCCAAACTGGAAGACTGGCGTCTGGCGGCTTACTACCAGCCCGCCCGCGCCGTAGGCGGAGATTTCTACGACTTCGTAAGCTTCGAAGACGGTCGCATGGGTCTTTTCATCGGTGATGTCACTGATAAAGGAGTGCCGGCGGCTCTGGTGATGGCGACCACGCGCACCCTGTTGCGGGCTGTGGCACTGGAAGCCCTCTCAGCCGGGCGGGTACTGGAGAGGGTTAACAATTTGCTCATGCCGGATATCCCGGCCAATATGTTTGTCACCTGCCTGGTTGCCATCCTCGATCCGGCGAGCGGCAGGTTGCAATACGCCAACGCTGGTCATAACCTGCCCTACCGCCGCACCCGAGACGGCGTCATCGAGTTGCACGCCACCGGTATGCCTTTGGGTTTATTTGCAGATATGTTTTATGAAGAGAAAGAGATGGTGATTGAGCCCGGGGATTGCGTGATCTTCTACAGCGATGGGCTGGTGGAGGCTCACAACATCCAACGCGAGATGTTTGGCTCAGAACGCGTGCAGACCCTCCTGGGGGAAGGCTTCGAAGACGGCCAGACAATCATCGATTGCCTGCTTAACGAACTTCAGGCCTTCACCGGAAAGGATTGGGAACAAGAAGACGATATCACTTTGGTGGGGCTAAAGAGGTCGCCATGGACAGCATGAAAACAGAGTTAACCCGTTTTCTCAACCCTGGCGAGCAGGTCATCCAAGGAGATTTCCTCTAACGAGGTGAGCAGCAAGTCGGCGTGATCGAGGGGCAGCCGGCGGGTGAGTTGGTTGGGCACGGCGACACAGAAAATGCCGGCTCGTTTCGCCGCCAGGACACCATTGGGCGAGTCCTCCAGGGCAATCGCCTGGTTTGCCCGGAGGTTTAATCCCGTCAGGACCGAGAGATAAAGGGCGGGATTGGGTTTGGTAACCTGAACGTCGTCGGCGGCGCAGATGCAGTCAAAAGCAGGGAGCAATCCCAGGCGCTCGAGATGCCCGGTAACCCAGCCGCAGTCCGAGCTGGACGCCAGGCCGAGCTTCAAACCCAACTGGCGGGCGCGTTCGATGTAGGCCTGCACGCCTGGCAGAACGGGCTGCATGGCGACCAGTTCCATCTCGCGCCCCCGGCGGCGTGGGCCAAGCATATTCCGGTCAAGCGGGTGCCCGAGCTGCTGCTCCAGGTGGTCGAACAGGTTGAAGGTCTTCTCGGCGGTGCCGATGAAGTCCGCCCAGGTAGATAAGGGCAGGTAGCCCCCCTGCGCCTGGTAAAGTTCCTGCCAGGATTGGAAGATTGGCCCTTCGGTATCCAGGATCAGGCCATCGAAATCGAAGATCAGCGCCTGGATCACAAAGGTAACCCTAGCCTCCTGGTCCTCGCTGAACATGCTCGATGACTTGCGCAGCCAGTTTGCTCAGCTCCTCTTTCTCAACTTTGGAGGTATGGCTGGCCCGCCAGTACACGTCGAGCAACTCGAGTGGGGTCAGGCTGCCAACGGCCTGGTCTTCGGGAAGGCGCACGCGCCCTTCGATCTGGGGGCGTTTAACCAGGTGGAATTCGAAGGCGCTGGCGGCGTATTCCCGCAATTCCCCATCGTTGATCAGAGGTTCCCAATCACGCGGGTAATCTACCGTCAGGCGTACAACCGCCCCTTCCAGTCCCTCAGGCGGGGGCAGGGCGGCGCGTAAGCGTGTGTTGACTTCATCTTTTGACTCCAACCGGACATAGCGGTCTACAAACGGGCGGATGTCCCGCAGTTGCCGCCACTCCACCTGGGTTTGGCCGCGGGCGACATGCGCGATCACGAAGAACTTTTCGTCTTCCACTTCGCCGAAATCTACCCGTTCGATCGAGCCGGGATAAATTACAGGTGGGTGTCCGTTTTCGTTGAGGTTTTGCGGCTTGTGAATGTGACCCAGGGCGACATAGTCCAGCCTGGCATCGCGCACCAGGGAACCGGGCAGCACCAGGTCGCTGCCCAGCATGACCGTGCGCTCAGCGCCGAATTTGGCTCCCTGCACCGAGGCGTGCGCAGTGAGCACGATGGGCAGATCGGGGTCAGCTTGCTCGAGCCAGGAACGCACCAACTCTGTCAGGCGTTCTTCCAGCTCAGCGTACACCTGCGCCGAATCGGTTGTTCGCAGCCCGAGGTGAGCGATCAGACCCGAGCGTGAGACCCATGGCAAGGCCAGGATTTGCAGCGGCAGTCCTTCCAGGTCAGCCGGTTTGAGGAAGGCAGGCTTGTCGATCACGCGCACATGCGGCACTTCCAGCGTGGTGAACTCCTCGACGGCATGGGCGCGTCCCAGGGCAGGGGAGAGGTCATGGTTGCC
>MGOK01000050.1:249-2561 GCA_001795335.1 Chloroflexi bacterium RBG_19FT_COMBO_55_16 | reverse complement strand
GTCCCCACTCACGCTGGAAGGTAGGGGCCGGGTTGCGGTCCTTATAAGCGTCTCCAGCGAACAGCACCAGGTCCACCTTTTCGGCGATGGCGGTATCGATGATCGTATCCAGGGATTTAAGGAAGTCGATCACCCGCATCGGCAGGCCGCTTTGTGGGTCGTGGCGGCCGTAATTGGCCATGTCGATGTGGGCGTCGGCGAAATGCAGGATGGTTGGCACGCCTAACCGCCTCCTACGCCCAGCCGGTCGAGTTGTTCCCAGCCAGGTGAAAAGTTAGGATTGAGACGAACCGATTCCTGAAAGTCGGCGATCGCCCCGGGAGTATCCCCCAGGGCTTCGAGCGCCAGGCCACGCCAATAGAAGCTCTCTTCCAAAACCGGCTCGCTAATCGTATCGTTTAAAGTCGTGTTCGCCAGGTTAATCACATCCTGGTAGCGACCGCTGTAATAGTATGCCCAGTAGGGCCAGGTCTGGTACCACAGGATGCGGTAAGGACGGGTGCCGTCGTCGGGCAGGTTGGCATACAGGCTAAAAGCTTGATCGAAGGCGTAACCTGCATCCACATACTGCTGCAGGTTGACCTGGTTAGTGCCAATGTTAAATTGGGCGAAGAACTGGTCTATGCCGCTCAAGGTTTGCACCTCAGCCTGGGACTTCTCCAGGGCGTGGCTGAACGCCCAGGCGGGATCGGCCCAGGGACCCAGCAGGGTGATCACCTCATCCTGGCGTTCCTGGGGATAGACAACCAGGAAGAGATAGTTAAACGAACGCCAGCCTTCAATGAAATCAGCATAAGGAAACTTGTGGTCCTTGCCATCCTTGACATAGGTGTCCTGGACGATGAGGATGTCTTTGGCTTCATCGTAACCGGTGACGAACTGGTAATGGCCGAGCCAGCCCAGCTTGCCGGTGTAGTCGACCTCGTAATAACCCTTTTCTGCGACCACCGGAAAGCCGGCGGCGACCATGCGCTTGAGCAGGTCAATATCGCCCCCAGAACGGACGATGGCGGACAGGCCGGTGGTCTGGGTTTCGACGAAGTCCTGCATCTCGTAGGGCATGACGTTCTTGTCTTTGTCCTTGGGCTTGATAGATTGCCCGACCACGTCCCGGTTTCCATCCCAACCCCAAAAGGTCAGGGCCATGGACAGGTTGGCCGGGCCGCAGTAATTCCAACGGCCGTGCTGGTCCTCGTACTTGACGCCGCCCAGCATGACTTGATCGGGGAGCGGCGTGGGGGAGATGGTCGCGGTCGCCGACGGGGCGGGGGTATCCGTCGGCCCGGGCAGGGTCGGGGTAACGGTAGCGGTGGGAGCGAAGGTTACGGCGACCTGCGGAGTAGGCAGCCCAGTCAATTGCGCCTGTTGTTGAGGGACGAAGATCGCCTGCTCGGGCGGGTCGAGGGCGTACTTGATGCGCGTGCGCAGCTCGTCCACGCGCCAGGCAAGCCGAGAATTTACAGGGGGGAGGTTATAGACTAAAACGCTGAGCAGGCAGAGCAGGGGGATGCCTACCGATAAGACGCCGATAAAGCGGTTGCGCATGGAGGCGATTATAACATTATGGACTCACGACCCCCAGCCGGTCGAGTTCATCCCTTGGTGGGGCGTAATTCGGGTTCAATTCTACCGCCTTCCGCAGGTCGAAGATGGCCCCGTTCAGGTCTTCCAGGGCCTCTTTGGCCAGACCGCGCCAGTAAAAGGACTCTTCCAGGGTGTATTCTCCCAGGGCAAAGAAGGTGTTGTTGGCCAGGTTGATCACGTCCTGGTAGCGGCCGGTGTGGTAGTAGGCGGCGTACGGGCCATCCAGGTACCACATCGCCCGCCAGGGGCGTTCCTCTTCCGGGATGGCGGGGTATACGGCGAAAGCGTTGTCATAGGCCTCGGCCGCCCCGGCGTAATCCTCCAGGGCGACCCGGTTGTTGCCCAGGTTGAACCAGGCGAAGTACTGGTCGCGACCGGTCAAGGTCGCTGTTTCCTGGGAGGCCAGTTGGGCGGCGTACTCATAGTTGGAGCGCTGGCTGGCCTGGGGCCCGAGCAGAGACAGGACCTCGGCCTCCCGCCCGGGAGGGTAGATCACCAGGTAGACGTAGTTGAAATCCCGCCAACGCTGCTCGACCAGGTCGTAAGGCAGTGGGAAATCCGGCATGATCAACGAATCCTGGGCCGTAAAAAGGCCCTGGGCGTCATCATAGCCGTTCAGGGTCAGGTAATGTCCCATCCAGTCGTCGTGGGGCGGGTCGTAACCTTTTTCGATGACCACCGGGAAGCCAGCCGCGATGAAGCGCTTGAGGGTCTGCAGGTCGCCACCG
>MGOK01000050.1:0-227 GCA_001795335.1 Chloroflexi bacterium RBG_19FT_COMBO_55_16 | reverse complement strand
CGGTCGTTTCTGCGACGAAAGCGACCATCTCGGCCGGGTTGACATTCTTATCATATTCACCCGGCCTCAAGAAGGCGGCCGTGTCGCGCTGGTCGCCTGGCCAGCCCCAAAAGGAGAGCGCCATGGAAAGGTTGGCCGGCCCGCAGTTGTTGAACTTCTGGTACTCGTGGCGGATGCCGGTGAGCAAAGCCTGGGCTGGGAGGGGGGTCGGCGTAGTGGTCGCCGTC
>MGOK01000049.1:10222-12393 GCA_001795335.1 Chloroflexi bacterium RBG_19FT_COMBO_55_16 | reverse complement strand
GCCCGTTAAAGCGGTACGCGAGCTGGGTTCAGACCGTCGTGAGACAGGTCGGTCTCTATCCGCTGTGGGCGTAAGGGACTTGCGGAGAGCTGCCCCTAGTACGAGAGGACCGGGGTGGACAGACCGCTAGTGTGCCAGTTGTCGTGCCAACGGCATCGCTGGGTAGCTATGTCTGGCAGAGATAACCGCTGAAAGCATCTAAGTGGGAAACTCGCTCCTAGATTAGGTCCCTCATCCCGGACGCAAGTCCGGGAGTAAGGCCGCAGGAAGACCACCTGCTTGATAGGCGGCCGGTGTAAGCGCAGTAATGCGTTCAGCCAAGCCGTACTAATGGCCGAGGACTTCCCTGCGTGACGCGGAGAACTCGACACTCTTCGAATTGCACTCTATTCGGTTACTAATTCGCGAAAAGGTCTCTTGGTGATCGGAGCGACGGAGGTACACCCGGTAACATCCCGAACCCGGTAGTTAAGCCCGTCAGCGCCAATGGTACTCGGAGGGCGACCTCCCGGGAGAGTAGGTCATCGCCAAGAGACTTTTTTTATTGCTGTGTGTAAAGTTTAAAAGCATCCCCTATTGTCTCTACATCCCAGGCAGACTCTAATGGGAGAGCGAAGCCCATCTCCTCCAAGCGCAGCATCAGCTCGACCAGCTTGATCGAGTCGATCAGCAGGTCATCGAGAAAAGTAGCCTCGGGGATTATCCTGCTTTCCTCAATTTGAAGCTCCTCAGCCAGGATGCGTTTGAAATCCTCGAATGACATGGGGTTCTTGGCGGGGGTGTCCATCAGACTTTATCTTCTCCTTGGAGTACTTTTTCACGCAATTTGAACTTCTGCGGTTTACCCAGCTCTGTGCGGGGAAAATCTGCCACGATCCGCACCTGGCTGGGAATTTTATATAGCTCCAGCGCCGCGCGGCAGTAGTCCAGGACCTCTTGCGAGGTCATCGCCACATCCTCTTCCAGAATGATAAAAGCCCAAACGCTCTCGCCCCCCAGTGGGGAGGGAATCCCAACCACAGCAGCCTCGCGGATGCGCGGATTGCCTGCCAGATAGGCTTCGATCTCAGCAGGGTAGATGTTTTGCCCGCCGCGGATGATCACGTCTTTTTTGCGGCCCACGATGCGCACGTAGCCGGCGGTGTCGATCAGCGCCAGATCGCCAGTGTAATACCAGCCATGTTCATCGATCACCTGTGCGGTCATATCAGGAGCATTATAATAACCCAGCATCAGGCTGTCGCTGCGCACGGCCAGCTCCCCCACCTGCCCAGGAGGCAGCGAGCGGCGCTCTTCGTCCACAACCTTGACCTGCATGCCGGGCATAGGCCGCCCTACGGTAGCAGCCTGGCGGTCGGCAGAGTCTGCCAGGCTGGTGGCAGCGATCCCTCCGGCTGTCTCAGTCGCTCCGAAGCCAATATGCACCGCGCAGCCAAAGCGGCGCTGAATCTGGCGCGCTAAATCCGGCGGGCAGGGCGCTGCCCCGGTGCCGCAAATGAGCAGGGAGGAGCTGTCATAACGGTCGAATTCCTCTATCCCTAACATCATCTGGAAGGCTAATGGCACGGCGATCACGACAGTCACATGCTCCTGCTCGACCAGCTGCAGGGCCTGGCGAGGGTGAAAGCGCGGCATCACCACCAGGCGATCCCCCATCAACAGCGCCTGGAGCACGACTTCCAGGCCAGTGATAGTGTGCCAGCCGACCGTAGAAAGGAAGGTCTGAGGCCGGCCAGCGGCGCGCAACAGGCGCGCCCTGTATCGACCAATGGCCTTCGCTGTCTGCCCAATGGACTTCAGGCTAGGCTTATGCAGCCATACCTCGCGCAGTTTGATGCTGGCGACCACCGGTGCGATCAGGCTGCTATGGGTGTGCATTGTGCCCTTCGGCCGGCCGGTCGTACCAGAGGTGTAGAGCAGGGCGAGCAGGTCCTGAGGGAGGACGTTGAGGGAGGACAGTGAGCCCTCACCATTTAGACTTCGTTCCGGACCACCGGGTAGGATGAAGTGGCGCAGGCTGGGGACCTGCTGGAAAAGGAGTTCCTCATCGATGGGCTGAGAACTCACCAGGGCCAAAGGCTGGGCGTCCTGCAACACGTCCACCAGGCCCTGGCGACGGAGCTGCGGGTCAAGAGGGACGATGACCGCCCCCAGTCTGGCGAGAGCAAAGA
>MGOK01000049.1:2456-10139 GCA_001795335.1 Chloroflexi bacterium RBG_19FT_COMBO_55_16 | reverse complement strand
TGCATTCCAGCAGCTGGCCGTAGGACAGGCGAGCCTCGCCGCAGGCCAGGGCCTCCTGATCCAGCCGTGTGGCGGCCACCTGCCGGATGGCTTCATACATGGTCAGCTGGGCATGCAGCATCGACAGCCTCACAATCCTGGGAAGTACATATTAAGTTACAGGGAAATGCCCTCAGTCTAAAGCTTCAGCTGGTACAGGCGGAAGTGTTTGTACCGTTCGGCTCCCAGGCGGTTGGCGAGCAGGTTGATCATGGGATTGTATTCGGAGGTGATCGAACCGTCCAGCCAGGTATAGCCTTTCTCGTAGACAGCCTTGACGGTTTCCAGGTAAAGCATGGCGTCGATCCCGCGGCGGCGGTATTCTTCCAGGATGCCCATCAATTTGAAGGAAACGACGTCGATCTGGCTGATGAGGCGCCTGGCTTTGAGCCAGCCGAAGGGGAAAAGCCGGCCGTTGAGGTGGATCAACACACGGTTGATATCGGGAAGAGCGACGCAGAAGCCAACTGGATTTCCATCATCCTCAGCAAAGAGGGCGGTGTCCGGGTCGAGGAAAGGTCGCAGCTGGTTGGCAAGGCTGCGAAACTCATCTTCGGCGATCGGGACAAAGCCAGGGAGATGGTTCAAAGTATCATTAAAAAGGCGATGGGCAGCGGCAATCTCGGCCTCCCAATTCTCCATGCGCACTTTGCGCAGGGTGACATTGGCGGAACGGCGTGCAACGTCGGCCACGCGGTTGAGCTCAGGAGGGATGTTTTTTAACTCTTCGCCGATTTGCGAGCGAAAGGCCCGCCAGGCATACAGGTCGTGATCTTTCTCCATCCCATAGCGTTCCAGGAATTCTTTGTAATACAGCGGGGTGTGCGCCGCCAGCATGACCGGAGGGCAATCGACGCCTTCCACCAGGACACCCGGGTATTCGTTTTCGGTGAAATTGGTGGGGCCGACCATCAAGGAGATGTTACGCTCGTACAGCCAATCCACGGCAGCATCCAACAGGGCTTCGGCGACGGCGTATTCTTCGATCACTTCGAAGAAACCAAAACCGCCGACCTGCTGGCTCAGGTGAGCGACACGCCGATGGTCGACAAAGGCGGCAATGCTGCCCACCACCTGGCGGCCCTGGCGCGCCAGGAACAGGCTCACATCGGCGCGCTCGTAGAAGGGTCCTTTGGCCGGATCGAGCTTATTGAACTGATCGGAGATCAAGGGTGGGACCCAGTTCGGGTCGCCCTGATAGACGCGCCAGGGGAAGAGGATGAAGGCGCGCAGGTCACGCTGGGAAGTGACAGGCTGGATTTGGAGGGATGAGACCACAATAATGCCTCGATAACGGTAATAGGATAATATCCTTAGTGTACCATTAGATATCTAAAATAACCCGCAGGAAAGGCCGGCGTTACGCAGCGAATCGATTGCGTCCCGGCGAGTTTCGGTGTATATTACGGGTCAGCAATGATCCCAGAACGCATCGGCCGCTACGAGATCAAGGCTGAGATCGGTCGCGGGGGGATGGCGACCGTTTATCACGCCCACGACCCGCGCTTCAAGCGCGATGTGGCGGTTAAAGTCCTTCCGCCCCAGTTCCTGCACGATCCGACCTTCCGAGCGCGATTCGAGCGGGAGGCGCAGATCATCGCTGCCATCGAACACCCAGCCATCGTGCCGGTGTACGATTTCGGGGAGGAGATCGGGCAACCCTACCTGGTGATGCGCTATATGTCAGGGGGAACCCTGTCCGACCGGCTGGATGAGGGGTGGATCCCGCTGAACGAGGTGGCGCACATCTTCTCCCGGCTGGCCCCTGCCCTGGACGAAGTTCACCGACGCGGCATCATCCACCGCGATCTGAAACCGAGCAATATCCTGTTCGATCAGTATGGCGAAGCATACCTGACCGACTTCGGCATCGCCCGCATGACGGAATCGGCCTCCACGCTGACCGGCAGCAATATCGTCGGCACGCCGGCCTATATGAGCCCGGAACAGGCGCGCGGCGACGGGGAACTGGATAACCGCAGCGACATCTACGCCCTGGGCGCCATCCTGTTTGAGATGCTGACCGGCAAACAACCCTACCAGGCGACTACGCCGATGGGGGTGGTGCTCAAACACCTCTCCGACCCGGTGCCGCGCCTGCGAGAAGTGAAGGCGGACCTCCCCGACGACTATGAAGCGATCATCGCCAAAGCGATGGCTAAGGAGCGCACGCAGCGCTTCTCATCGGTGGCTGAAATGGCCGGGAGCCTGGAGACGATCGCCAGGCAGCCCGCATCGCCGGCAGTTGAACGTGGTCAGGGAAAACCCCAGGCGAAGCCCGCAAAGCCAGGCGCGGCGGGCCAGCCAGCGCCTTTAGCAGAACTGCGCGAGTCTGCTGGCAGGGCAGGCCCCGCGCCAGACCTGCCGCGCCCGAAAGGGCGAGCGCGCCTCCCGGTGTGGGCGTGGCTGCTGGGAGGGCTGATCGCCCTGGCCGGGCTGTGCGGTTTGGTGGGGTTGTTACTGACGGGTGGGAACCTGATGTTCGGGCCTTCTCCCCAACCGACCGCGCCCCCCACCCTGCCCGAAGTCTCCGTCACGCAGGCGCTCGCCCCACCCACAGAAGCAGCGGAGTTAACAGAAGTAACCGTATTCAGGGACGATTTTTCCGACCCGTCTAGCGGCTGGAACCGCAGTTTCGACGCCGGCAGCCAGACCGATTACGCCGCGGGGGGTTACCGCATTTACGTCGACCAACCAGACAGGATGTATTGGGCCAACCCGGGCAGGATCTTCGAGGCGGTGAGCATCCAGGTGGAGGCGGATAAGATCGCCGGGGCCGATGACAATTTCTTCGGCATCCTGTGCCGCTACCAGGACCCGGACAATTTCTACCTGCTCGCCATCAGCAGCGATGGCTTCTACCAGATCGGCAAATACAAGGATGGGGAGTATTCGGTCATTAAGAATGGCGAAGGATACAGTAACTCCATCCACCAGGGAAAGACCCGCAACCAGCTGCGCGCCGAGTGTATCCGCACCACGCTCCGGCTGTATGTGAACGATTCCAAACTGGCCGAGGTGGAAGACACAGATTTTTCCAGGGGGGATATCGGATTAATGGCCGCCGCGCTGGACGTGGCCGGCACAAATATCCTGTTCGATAATTTCGTCGCCCAGATACCCTGACGCCAAACTTTCTATGTCCTAATTCCTTGGGGTATTCCCCAGGTGCTTTGTCCCTGGAGAATACCCCATTTTAGTACCTTGAAACAGCTGACAAAAGCGTTAAGCACGGAAGGTAACCAGCATAGGATTCTGCCGTTATAATGGTTACCTACCAATGTCTATTGCAGGGAGACGGTCCTCTATAATAAAAATTGCCATCTGGCCATACGTTTACCCATGAATTCAAACTCCGAAACCATCCTCGTGGTTGACGACAACCGGCAGATCGCAGATTTCCTGTCCTGCGAGCTTTTGCCGAGCCTGGGTTACACTACGCTGGTCGCTAAGGACGGTAAGACAGCCCTGGAGCTGCTCAAAAGCTACCCGATCGCGCTGATGTTGTTGGACATGCAACTACCCGACCTGACTGGCCTGGATATCTTGCGCCAGCTGGCCGTCGAGGGCCGGAGAGTGCCGGCGATCCTGGTAACCGCCCATGGCTCCGAGCAGATCGCGGCGGATGCCTTCCGGCTGGGCGTGCAGGACTATTTACCCAAGCCCTTAGAGGCCGACAGCCTGAACGCGGCCATCAGTCGCGCCCTGACCGAGTCCCGGCTGATACGGGAGAGGGAAATCCTGACCGCACAATTGAAGGAGCAGGTCACCTGGCTAAAGGCGCTTTCCAAAGTAGGCCAAAGCGTCACCTCCACTTTGGAGCTGGACGAAGTGCTGCGCCGGATCGTGGAAGCCGGGGTGCACTTAACCCACGCCGAAGAGGGTTTTCTCGCCTTGCTGGATGGGGAGAGCAAGCAGCTCTACCTGCGGGCTGTGAAGAATATCGACCAGGAAAAGAGCAAAACCTTGCGCCTGCCGGTCAATGATTCGTTGGTCGGTAGGGTACTGCAAACCCGGCGATCTTTTCGAACAGCGCGGAAGGCTCAGGCCCAACCCCTTAAGGTCAGCACCGGGTTTCTGGTGCACAGTCTCATTCACGTGCCACTCGTCTCACGGGGCAAAGCGTTCGGCGTGCTGTCGGTAGACAACCAGGCGAACGAACGGACGTTTACGGAACGCGATGAAACTATCTTGCTCTCCCTGGCTGACTATGCTGCAGTGGCGATTGAAAACGCCTATCTTTACGAGCAAGCTCAGCGGGAAATCTCGGTGCGCAAGCGCGCCGAACAGGCGCTGCGCGAGAGCGAAAAACGCTATGAACTGGCCGTGCGCGGGGCGAATGACGGTTTATGGGATTGGGACTTGCATTCAAACCAGATCTATTATTCCCCGCGTTGGAAAGCCATGCTTGGTTTCGACGAAGATGAAATCGACAACGACCCCGCCGAATGGTTCAACCGCGTGCATCCGAGCGACCTGGAACACCTGAGACTGGAAATCTCTGCCCATATCAACGGAACAACGTCTCACTTCGAGAATGAACACCGCATGCTCCACAAGGACGGCACCTACCGCTGGATGCTCACCAGGGGATTGGCAGTGCGCGCAACGGGTAGCCTGGCTTTCCGCATGGCGGGATCGCAGACCGATATTACTTTGCGGAAGAATGCCGAGGAAAAGCTGCTCCACGATGCTTTTCACGATGCGCTTACCGGGCTGCCAAACCGGACGTTGTTCGTCGACCGTTTAACGCTGGCAATCGAACGCGCCAAGCGGCGGAAAGGTTACACCTTCGCCGTGCTGTTCCTGGACCTTGACCGGTTCAAAGATATCAACGACAGCTTGGGGCATACGCTCGGAGATCAACTGCTGATCGCCACGGCCAAGATGTTGGAACAGGGATTGCGGACGACGGACACCGTAGCGCGCCTGGGTGGGGATGAATTCGTTATTCTGCTGGATGAGGTGCGCGACGAGAGCTCCGCTACACGGGTCGCCCATTGGATCAAAAAAGGACTCGAGGCACCGTTTCATCTTTCCGGGCACGAGATCCTGGTCACAACCAGTATCGGCATCGTGCTCAGCACAGCCGGATACCAACGTCCGGAAGATGTGCTGCGCGACGCCGACATCGCACTTTACTATGCCAAGGCTAACGGGAAGTCGCGCCACGAAATCTTTGAACCTGCCATGCGAGAGAGGGTCATGGAGCGGTTGGCGCTCGAATCGGAACTGCGCCAGGGCATCGAGCGCCAGGAGCTGCGGGTTTATTACCAGCCGATCGTTTCATTGGAAAAGAGCCAGATGATCGGCTTCGAAGCCCTGGCGCGCTGGCAGCACCCGACGCGCGGTCTGCTCACTCCCAAAGAATTTATTCCCCTGGCCGAAGAAACCGGTCTGATTATCCCCATCGACCGCTGGGTGTTGAGCGAGGCGTGCCAACAAATGCGCGAGTGGCAGCAACGTATCCCCCAGGCGCAAGATTTGACTATCAGTGTCAATATGTCTGGGAAGGAGGTCACTCAACCCGACCTGCTGGCTGTCATCACGCAGATCCTGCAGGATACTGGGTTGAGACCGGGTTGTTTGAAGCTGGAAATGACCGAAAGCGCCATTATGGAAAACAACCTGGCAACTGCCGAAGTATTCATAGGACTGCAAGAGCTGGGGGTCCAAATCCAGATCGACGACTTCGGTGTGGGGTATTCTTCGCTCGGTTACCTCTCCCAATTCCCGATCAACGCTTTAAAAATCGACCAGACCTTCGTCAGTAAAATGAGCAAGGATAGCAACCAGATGAAGATCGTCCAGGCGATTGTGAACTTGACTCACCGTTTGGGGGTAGGGGTGATCGCCGAAGGAGTGGAAACGGATGGACAGCTCGTCCAGCTCAGGGAACTCAACTGCGAATTCGGGCAGGGCTATTTGATCTCTAAACCCCTGGATAAAGAGGCAGCTAACTTCCTGCTGGCGGAGCTGTACGGCAACTTCGCCGAAACCACTCAGTGAAGTTCAACTTCCCGGAAGCTGCTTGATGAATTCATCCACCGTCAACGGCATCCACTCCATCCCCAGCCTGCTCGCCAGGCGCATCAGTTGGGGCGGCTCTACATAGGTTTGGGCAAGAATCTCAGCTTGAGACAGAACAACCCGGCTTGACCCATCGATTAACAAACGCCCACCTGCCATGACCACGACTCGCTCGAAATGTTCAGCGCAGAAGTCTATATCGTGGGTGATGGTGATCACGGTTTTCCCCTGAGCGATTAACGCATCCACAATCAGGCCGACCAGGCGTACGCCGGCAAAATCCTGACCAGTGGTCGGTTCATCGAGGACGATCACCGGGGTATCCATCGCCAGAATGGCTGCCAGGGCGACGCGTTTCCGCTCACCTGGGGAGAGGTCGTAGGGATGGCGGTTGGCGGCCTGGCTCAACTCGACCATGCGAAGAGCCGCCCGCGCCTGGTCTTCTACTCGCCCGGCTTCCCAACCCAGATTCTGCGGACCAAACATCACCTCCGCCAGCACGGTTGGTTTAAACAGCTGGTCGTCAGGGTTTTGAAACACATATCCTACCTGGCGGGCAAGCTGGGCGACCGAGCGGTGGCGTGTATCCCAATCAGCGATGCGCACCGAGCCAGCAGTAGGTTTCAGCAGACCATTGAGATGCTTTACCAGGGTAGTCTTGCCGGCCCCGTTCTGCCCGATCAGCGCCACGCTCTCTCCGGCAGCGATGTGCAAAGACACCTGGCGCAGCGCCTCAACCCCCGAAGGGTATGTAAAGAAAAGAGAATCGACACAGATATCTATGTCTTTATCGGCAGTAGTCAGTCGATCGTCGTTAGTCATTCGTCCTTCGTCTCCCGTCTACCGTCCTTCGTCCCTCATCCTTCATCCTTCCGCCTTCATACTTGCCCTATGAAACCCTTCCACCGCTTGCTCCAATGTCACCGGCAGAGGCTGCCCATCCAGCCAGCGCCCAATCTGGCGCGCCTGGCGAGCAGCCAGGGTATAGCGCGTCTGTCCTATTCCTTTTCCAATCAGGGTTTCATCGGTCAAGATTTCCGCCGCTTTTCCGTCGGCAATGATCGTCCCCTCGGCCAGGGCCACCACCCGGTCGGCGAATACGGCCACCCACTCCAGCTTATGCTCGATCATCACCACTATCATGTTTTCCTCCGCCATCAACGCCCGCACGGCGGTAAAAACCTCGCGGCTGCCGATTGGGTCGAGCTGGGAGGTCGGCTCGTCCAGCACCAGGACCTTCGGCCGCATTGCCAGCACGGAGGCGATCGCCACGCGCTGCATCTGCCCGCCAGACAGAGCCAGCGGCGAGCGGTCAGCCAGGTCTTCAATCCCGAGCAGGGCCATGGTGGCCGCGACGCGCGCCTGCATTTCGGGGCGCGGCATGCCCAGGTTCTCCAGCCCGAAGGCGATCTCCTCCCGTACCGTAAACTTGGTACCCGAAATCTGGTTGAAGGGGTTCTGAAAGATCAGCCCAACCGAGAGCACCAGCTCGCTCAAGGGCGTCAAGCGAGTAGGCTTTCCAGCGAGAGTTACTTCCCCACTCAATTTCCCGTGATAGAAATGCGGCACAAACCCGGCCAAGGTGTAGGCCAGGGTGGACTTACCTGCCCCGTT
>MGOK01000049.1:2119-2429 GCA_001795335.1 Chloroflexi bacterium RBG_19FT_COMBO_55_16 | reverse complement strand
CGCCGGTATGGTCAGGGAAATATCGCGCAAGGCTGGCGAGGTCGTGCCAGGATAGGTGTAGGTGACGTGTTGCAGAGAAATCATGATCTTATTTGATTAATGAAGAGATGATCCGCGAATTACGCTAATCACGCCAATGGGAGCCCAAAATTCGTGACCTTCGCGAAATTCGCGGATAAGATTCTACTCTTTCAGAATCGGAATTCGAACCACAGCCGAAAGGCCAGAACGCCCAAGATTGCCATGAGCACTGCCCAGCGCAGCGCCGGTTCCCAGCGCGCCTCAGCGATCTCTGCCAGGCTGGTTTTCA
>MGOK01000049.1:0-1960 GCA_001795335.1 Chloroflexi bacterium RBG_19FT_COMBO_55_16 | reverse complement strand
TAATCGTGGCAGCCCGCGCCTGGAATCGAGGCACGATCTGGATCGTGGCTACGATGGTATAGGCCAGGCTGGCTGGCAGGCCGCGTTGCACCAGGGCGGTCATCAGCGTATCTGGACGCGTGGTCAGGGCGAACCAGATAAAGCTGCTGACCACAATCAGAATCCGGCCGGTGCTCGCCAGTGCGAACTGCAGTCCTTCGCTCTTTAAGGAAAAAGGCCCTAGGAAGAACAGCGGCGTGCCTCCTGGCCATAAGAAGCCCTGGATGAGGAAAACCGAGATGGCAAACGGCAAGGCGACTCGCCAGGATAAACGAAGCATCTCTTGCCATACTTTTCCCCACAGCGCCAGCGGCAGCAGGACAAGTCCAAACAAGGCGTAAGTCCCCCAGGCGCCGGGCAGGACCAAGCCCGCCACCAACAGGGATGCGGTAATCGTCAATTTGGTTAGGGGGTGGAGTCGATGTACCCCGCTGGAGCGGGGCACAAATAAACTCAAGATTTCTGACATCGGTATTGCTTAAATTTGCGGCGCTGGCAGCACCTGTCCAGGCAGATCGCTAAAGAAGGCCGCCGATCATTTTTGCACCGACTCGGCGCGTGGGAAACGCGCCAGGAAGCGCATCGGCAGCGCCTGGACGATCAACCACACGACAAGGAAAGAGATCGCCTTATCGAGGGGATCGGAAGAAACGCCCTGGGCAAAGGATGAGGGTAGGATGCCGAAACCGATACTGCGGAAGAAGGCTGTGACCACATCCGTCCCGGCCCCGGTCACACCGCCGAACACGTAGGCCGAGATCGGGGCTGAGATCACTGCCGCGATCAGGCCAGTGATCAGCCCTGCCACAATAGCCTTCCACCAGGCACGCACCCAACCAGCTTCGGAGAATAAGCCAGCCAGCAAGCCGATCACTGCGCCCACGGCCGCGAATGGCGCGTAGGCGACATTCAATCCGGTCATACCCCAAATCAGGTTTGAGAGCAGGCCGGTCAAGGCGCCTGCCCACGGGCCGGCCAACACGCCGACCAAGATCGTGCCGATCGAGTCCAGGTAGAGCGGAATTTTTAGGGTATAAATCACTTGCCCCAAGGCGATGTTAATAGCGATCGCCACCGGGATCATTACCCAGGTAAGCGTCGTGAAGTCTTGCCTGAGCCTAGACATAGGTCACCTCCTGCGAAAAGATGGGATGGCGTTAAGTATAACCCGCTTCTGTTAATTGGGTTGCGCTAAAACACCCAAAACTGGAGGGGCTGATCTGGTTTCCGGTGCACAACTTTTCCTGTGCCGTCGCTGTTACCCTTATGACGAGGGAAACGCTAGCGCCTACGCGTGTTCGTCAGCTCGACCCTGCAGGAGCTGGCCGAAGAGCGGGGGAAGTCAATAGAGGCGATGAGCATGGCGCAGGCGATCGCTTACGCCGGGCAAGGATAACGACCGCCTCTTAGCAGGGGAGTAGCCCAGGAAACCTTCCAAAGTCAGTCATGGGCAGGTCACATTGGCAAGCATGCCTTGTTCCACGGGAATTCCATCACGAATCCTCCTGCGATAAGATAAGGACGGAATAAGGCCCTATTCCCACATTCGCTTGAAACGGCATGTCCTCCAGCGAGCCGCTATTGGCCAGGGTGTCGTAGCCCAGGTGGTTGCCAAAGTCCGCATTATATCCCTGCCAGTCACTGTTGAAACGCACGCGCCACTGGCCGGCACGCGGCATACCGATGGTGTAGCTGTCGTACATTCGATCAGCAAAGTTCGCCACTACGACGACATCGTCGCCCGGCCCGCCGTTTTCCCATCGGTGGAAGGCGATCATTTTGTCCGTATTGTTGAGGTGATGGACGTTGATGTGCTGGCCGCGCAGACCGCGCGTCTGGTTGGACCAGTTCCGGCGCAGGCGGATCAGGTCACGGTAAAGCAGGTGAATGCCGCCGAACGCTTCCAGCCTGGCCCAGTCGA
>MGOK01000048.1:11238-11469 GCA_001795335.1 Chloroflexi bacterium RBG_19FT_COMBO_55_16 | reverse complement strand
CGGGGTTAGAGGGCATCCCCACAGCTGCAGAGATCCAGGAGTGCATGGCTGAGGTAATCTAAGCATGGGACGAGTCTACACCCTGGTAAATCAGAAAGGCGGCGTCGGCAAAACTACTACAGCAATTAACCTGGGATCTTACCTGGCCTACTACGGTCAAAGAGTTCTCCTGGTAGATATCGATCCTCAAGCCAACGCCACCTCTTGCCTGGGTGTTGACAAACACACTGT
>MGOK01000048.1:0-11218 GCA_001795335.1 Chloroflexi bacterium RBG_19FT_COMBO_55_16 | reverse complement strand
ATTCTGCACAACCCGCGGCTCAAACTTTCCCTACTGCCTGCTTCTCCAGCATTAGCTGGGGCCGAAGTCGAGCTGGTGAGCGAACTTGCTCGGGAGGGCTTTCTCAAAAAAGCCCTGGCACCAGTTGTCGATCGCTACGATTACATCCTGGTTGACTGTCCGCCATCCCTCGGGCTGCTTACTCTGAATGGTCTGGTCGCTGCCCGGGACGGAGTCATTATCCCTGTTCAGTGCGAGTATTTGCCCCTGGAAGGTCTCAGCCAGCTGACCCAAACTCTTGACCGCGTGCGCAACGTCATCTTCCCTGACCTGCGCGTGCGCGGCGTCGTATTGACCATGTTCGATGGTCGCACAAAACTGTCCAATGATGTGGTCAACGAGGTGCGCCGCCATTTTCCCAACCTGGTATTTGCAGCCATCATCCCACGCAGTGTGCGCCTTGCCGAAGCCCCCTCTTATGGGCAGCCAATCTCCGTCTACGCCCCCAATTCCAGCGGCGCTGAGGCTTATGCCGCCCTGGCGCGCCAGGTTTTGGCCGGGGATGGGGTTGAAATTCCGGTCTTTCAAACATAAATCGTTCGCATCGTTCAAATGACCAAAAGATCAGGACTTGGCAAAGGCTTAGATGCTCTCATCCCATCTGGAGAAAGCCAAATTCCAGACAGCGGCGTGACGGTCATCCCCACCAGAAATATCTCTCCCAATCCACGCCAGCCACGCGCCCGCTTCGACCCGCAGGAGATCTCCGAGTTGGCAGCTTCCATCCGTGAACATGGGGTGATCCAGCCCTTGATCGTCACACATGGTGCGCAGCCTGGACAGTACACACTAATCGCTGGCGAACGCCGCCTCATGGCAGCCAGACAGGCTGGGCTGAATGAAGTGCCTACCATCGTGCGCGAAGCCTCTGAACAGCAGCTGGTAGAACTGGCCCTAGTCGAAAATGTGCAGCGCGCTGACCTCGGGCCATTAGAAACCGCCGAGGCGTACCGCCAGCTGAGCGACGAATTTAACCTCTCCCACGAGGAGATCGCCGCCCGAGTTGGCAAGAGTCGCGTGGCGATCACCAATACGCTGCGTCTGCTCAAATTACCCTCCGATGTTCAAGGGGCATTGGCAGAAGGCACGCTCAGCGAAGGCCATGCGCGCACCCTGCTCACCCTGCTGACACCCGAGTCGCAGAGCGCGGCCTTGCATACCATCCTGAAGTACGGCCTGAATGTCCGTCAAACCGAGGAATTGGTGCGAAAACTGAGTGGGCAGAGGCCGGATAAATCACCAAAAATTCCCCCGTCGCCAGAAATCCTGGCTCTGGAAGAACGCTTGCGGCGACGTCTGGGCACCCGGGTAAATCTCAACCACCGCCGCAAAGGCGGCAGCCTGGTGATTCATTACTACTCTGAAGAGGAATTGAATGCGCTGGTAGACCTGATTCTTGGGGAACGAGAATAAGGGTCGGGGCGTAGCTATGCGCGTGCTCTTCAACGCCCGTATTTATACCTTAAACCCAGCTCTATCCATCGCTTCGGCGATCGCCATCGACCACGGGCGCGTCCTTGCCGTGGGAACAGACAAGACGATTCTCAGTGAATTCGGTGAAAGCCGAATAGGACAAGATGGTGTGCGAGGCCCAGCATCGCCATTGGCCTTCAATATGGACGGCAAGGCGATCATCCCCGGCTTGACCGACGCTCACATTCACCTGCAATTGTACGCTTTAGGCTTGCAAAAAATCGACTGTGAGACTCCCTCACGGGCAGCATGCCTGGAGCGCGTGGCGGAACGCGCCCGCAACACACCCCGCGGAGAATGGATCCTGGGGCATGGATGGAACCAGAACGATTGGCTGGAAGGCTTCGGCACTTCCGCCGACCTGGACTCCGTCGCGCCGGAACATCCAGTCTACCTGACAGCCAAATCCCTGCACGCAGCCTGGGCGAATACTGCTGCCTTTCATCTGGCTGGAATTACCTTGCAAACCCCAGATCCAGCGGGCGGCCGCCTCGAACGCCACGAACGCAATTCGCCTACCGGCATCCTGTTTGAAACGGCAATGTCGCTTGTATCTCAAGCCATCCCTGAACCAACCCACAGCCAAATTGTCCAGGCGATCCGTGCGGCCCAACCGCGCTTGTGGCGCATGGGGTTGACCGGGGTCCACGATTTCGATCGCCAACCATGTTTTTCCGCCCTGCAAGTGCTGCATCAGCGCGGCGAACTGGGATTGCGGGTGGTGAAGAGCATCCCGATCGAGGCCTTGTCCCACGCCGTAGAACTGGGATTACGGTCAGGTTTTGGAGATGATCTTCTGCGCATCGGTTCCGTGAAGGCTTTTGCCGACGGCGCGCTGGGGCCGCGCACCGCGGCGATGCTCCAACCTTACGCGGGTGAACCGGTAAATCGCGGCATATTAATGCTGGACGCAGAAGAGCTATTCGAGCGCGGCCGGTTGGCCGTGGAAAACGGGCTTAGCCTGGCTGTGCACGCCATCGGCGACCGGGCTAACCACGAAGTGCTCACCGCTTTTGCCCAACTGCGAGAGTTAGAGAGTAAACTGGAACCCAATGGAAACAAAGCTGGGGAAACTGCCTCGCACCACCCATTGCGCCACCGAATCGAACACGTCCAGATCATCCACCCGGATGACGCCCCCCGGCTGGCCGCTTTGGATGTGATCGCCTCCATGCAGCCGATCCACGCCACCTCCGACTTCCCGGCCGCCGATCGATATTGGGGAGAGCGTGCTGCTCATTCTTACGCCTGGCGCAATTTGCTGGATTTTGGGACCCGCATGGCCTACGGTTCTGATGCCCCGGTCGATTCCCCCAATCCCTTCTGGGGACTGCATGCGGCGGTCACCCGTCGCCGGCAGGATGGATCCCCAGGTCCGGACGGCTGGTACCCGACCCAACGAATATCCTTAAACGAAGCTTTATACGGTTACACAGCTGGCGCGGCTTATGCGGCTGGATTGGAGAATCGCCTGGGCAAGCTGGCTCCCGGCTATCTGGCTGACCTGGTGGTCCTCGATCGCGATCCCTTCTCTTGCGCAGTGGATAGTATTCGCCACATCCAACCCCTAGCGACGATGGTTGGCGGCGAGTGGGTTTATTTCAACTTGCCCGTCAACGCGTCTGTTTCAAGCGGCGCACATCCCCCTCTCGCACCGTAACGCCAATACTATCGAGGTGTTCCAAAAGCGCCAGCACGTAGCGCCGGCTGGTATCGAAATGGTCGCGTACTTGGGCGGCGGTGATCGTCGCCTGGCGCTCGAGTAAACCGCGCACCTCCTTGACCATGCGTTCATAATCTTCCCGGCGGAAAACGACCTCATCGGAGACTGGCACAAACACCCCCTGGTCGAGCAATGCGTTATATACATCCTCACCAACTTCGGCCTGGGTTTCCTTAATCGAGGGAGGTGCGTAAGGGGAGGCTGCAAAGCGCGCGAACAACCCTTGAACAGAGCGTTCCTGTTGGGGGGTGAAACGAATAGCGTGCCCTCGCCGGGACACCAACAGCCCGCTATCCTCCAACTCCTGGGAGGCAACCAGCTTGCGAACCAGAGCATTAAGTAGTCGCGGAGAGATTTTCAATTTGCTTTTCAGTTCTTCGCGCGGCAGGCCGCGGCGCAAGCGATTCGCAGCATGATAATTATCGACTTCCTGAAGGGCGCGCGCGGCAAGCGCTTCCCAATAATCCCTTCCAGCTACCAGGCTATCGCTTTTAATAGATAGATTCCCCTCTATTCCCTCCAGTATCACCATCTCACCCGATTGAGACAATTCCTCAATAGCCTGGGCTGCATCACTGGCTTCCAGACTCGCCTTGGCAAACACATCGCGCAATGGCGCGGCTCCCAAAGACAACAGCGCCTGCGCCAGCACTTCAGCGGGGGTACCCCTGGCTAAAGACTCCAAACGATCTAACAAACCCTGGGAGAAACGCTTGTGGCGACCTTTTGGGTGCGGGTCTACCACAGCTCCCCCGCCAAGCGTCTCACCTGGAGAGGGGCGCCGCAATATATAGCGGTCTCCGCGCATCGCCACCACCGGTTCTCGCAGCTCCAGCTGCAACCAGCCTTCTTCTCCAGGGTTCATCAGTTCACTGCCTAGCAGCCGCACCCGGGCGAGGATTTCAGCCGCACCGATGAACAGTTTTACCTCGTGATTGTGGCTTAAAGGTTTGCTGACATCAGATAGCAAGCGAAAGCGGACATCAATCCGGCGAGTCGGGTGATAATCGCCGATATGCGTCAGGACATCTCCGCGCTGCACCTGCTCCTGGGAGATGCCAGATATATTCACCGCTGTGCGACTCCCCGGCACTGCTACCTCTTCCTTGCGTTTGTGCGTTTGCAAACCGCGTACCCTCCCACCCTGGCCTCGCGGCAAGATCTCAACTTCATCGCCAACCTGCAGCTTCCCATCACTCAAAGTCCCAGTCACAACGGTGCCGAAACCAGCAACTGAAAAGACCCGGTCTACGGGCAGGCGTGGCCGGCCCAGATCAGGGCGGGGCGGCCGGTGCGCCAGGCAATCGCTTAAGGCCTGAATTAACTCCCCAATCCCCTCTCCTTTACGAGCCGAGACGCGTATAATGCGGGCGTTCTCCAGGGTCGTTCCACTCAATACCTGGCGGACGTCTTCTTCTACCAGAGCTAACCAATCTAGATCGTCCACCATATCGGTTTTGGTCAAGGCCACGACCCCGCCCTGGATCTGCAGGGTGTCTAGGATGGCCAGGTGCTCGCGGGTTTGCGGCATCACCCCTTCGTCAGCCGCCACGACAAACAAAGCTGCGTCAATCCCACCCACACCAGCAAGCATATTTTCAATAAAATCACGATGGCCAGGTACGTCTACAATCCCCACTTCCTCCCCGCTGGGCAGCTCCATCCAACCAAACCCCAGGTCGATCGTCATCTCCCGCTCGCGCTCTTCCTTGAGCCGGTCAGGATGGATGCCGGTCAAGGCCTCCACCAGGGTGGATTTTCCATGATCAACATGACCGGCCGTACCAATCACCTGCATGAATTACCCTCGTTGCTTATCGCCCTCGCCCTAATAAACGTTCATAGTCAGCCACCCAATCATGCACTCCTGCCAACAATGACTGCAGGCGCTTTTCAGTTTGCGCGTTCATTTGCTGGATCAGATCCTGCAGCTCCTGCAAGGTATCATCTAAGTGGGTGATCTGTTCAACCATTTTCTCGAAGTTACGCACAATTTCACCGCGCTGCTCCTCCTGGGTTAGTGTGTAATTGGTCCAACGTTTCTGATCATCGGCTTTAAACGTCACCCACTCCTGGCGGAAGCGCTCCTCCGCCAGACGCTGCACCTCAGTAATCTCGTTTACGCGCCTCTCGACGCGTTGGATTAACTCGTCGGTTGATTCCTTCAGGCGTTTCACCGAGCGGTGGGTTTCGTCCATGGATACAAATTGCGCTTCCACCTCAGAAGCCTGTTTGTCTAGAGTCTCGATGCGCGCTTGCCACTCTTTCCAGGTGCGCTCGTACTCCACCTGCCCCAACGCCTGCTTATCCAGGAAACCGGTCAAGGTGTCGCGACGCTCAGCATCAACTGTGGTGAGCTCAATCAGGCGGGCCTCGGCCTTCCTTAGATTGGACGCAAGTAATTCCCCCTGCCCACGCTGTTCGTCGGCCCGTTTACGCAACGCTGTCACCTCGCCCTGCAGATCGACAAGGCGTTTTGAATCCTGTCGCCGGCCATCTTCCATCAGGCGATAGGTGCGAGAGTACTCCTCTTCGTTGCGGCGCATGTCTTGCACCTTGATGCGTAGCTCGTCAATCAGCCGCGCCAGGCGAGTCTCCTCCTCGACGCGTGCCTGCAAGCTTCTGCGTAGACCGGAAATGGATTCAACCTCCTTGCGCATTTCCGCCTGGCTTCCATCTACCGCCCGCATCTCAACTCGGCGCACTTTTTCCATTTCTGCTTCGCGCTTCTTGGCTTGTTTTTCAACTTCCTCGAACTGCCGGTTGATTTCAATACGCTGCTGAAGCAACGCTTCGTCATATCCGTCCATTCGCCCACTCACGGCGGAAAGACGGGCGACTTCTCCGCTGAGGTCTTTGATTTGCTGGTGAGCTGCCGCGATGTTTCCCTCCAAAGAGGTTATCCGATCCTCTTGCTTGGAAATAATATCTTTATCCTTACGGCGCTCGTCATCTAACCACTCCAAATGCTTGAGTATCTGATCTGAATCCATGTTTGGCCTCTATCAGGAAAGTCAAAAGGGCGTTGATCGGCGGGTTTTCGGACTAATATAACTTAAATTCAATCAACCAATCACGAATAGCCTCAAAAGAGTCAGGAAATTATAGCATTAACGTCAGGGCACCAGTTGTTCAAAAGCCCTTGGCATGCTGGCCGAGAAAGACAGGAACCATTGGGGGAACAAACCCATAATCAACAGACCTAGAACACCGATGATCAAGTATCCAATCAGAAACCTAGATTCTGTCACCTGCCACCTGGCCTCATCCGTACCCGCAATTAATCCGGCGAGTGATCTGAACCCCCCGATCAATAATCCCACAATTCCGACCAATACCCATACGGCGCTGGGTGGGGAAGCCAGAATCAGGCCAACCAATAAGGCCAGGCGGATCGGAAAACTGGCCAGGAGCGGCAACCCAGCCAGGGAAAAATGGGCTAAGATCAGGCTTCCAGCGGCGATGGGGAAACGTCGCGCTAAGCCCTGCACCTGTGAAAAGTTTAAGCCTCTAGTCTGGGATCTCAAAGCAGACAACGCTAAAGCCCACACCCCCAATGCTAGCCCGCGTGGGACCACGGCTGCGAAGAATATCATCAGGAATGTCCCAGTCTGAGTTCCCTGAGCCAGGCCGATGGTAATAAAGGCAAGGCCGATCTCGAGGATCAGGGCATAGGCTAACATGCGGCCCAAATGGCGTTGGAAAGCTGCCCACAGACCGGCAGTAACAACCATTAAAACCCCCGCTGAACGGAAAAGCAAGTAGGTACCTGGCATTGTGCGCATCCAGGAAAAATTGTTAAGAAAACCCAATCCAAGCAGCATTATCGAACCAGGCAAGAGTAAGAAGACAAAGGCGGCTGAATAGGGATTGGACTCTTGGATAAGCATCGGGATCCAGGAATGGAATGGAAAGACGGCCAGCAAAAAAGCAAACCCCAATCCCAACGTAACCATGACGCGCAGCACCAATCCTTGGTCTCCAGGGGCAGTCCCTACACCAGTCAACATCCAACCTGTGAACAGGATAAAAGGTATTCCCAGGGTTTGAAAAGTCAGGTATCGCAGCACTCCCTGACCAACTCGCCCGCCCGGTAGAGTTAGAAATGGGATGCTGACCAAGACCGCCATTTCAATCAATAAAGCGGCATATAAGAAGGGCTCGACGGCGATCGCTGCCGTGAGCAAGGCAACCATTCCTAACCCGAGAGGCACAAACAACTTCCCAGTTCGGGCCACCGGGGACGCCCCAAACCACAACGCAGCCGTAAGATAAAGCACGATCAACGCCGGACGATCGACCGCTTCTAGAGTAAAGCGGCGTCCAAAGATGGATAATGTATCCGAAAAGGGTAAAATCCACGTTCCAACAAACAATTGTTCTCTTACTGGCATCCACCAGGCCAGTGCTGCCAGGCTCAGGGCGGTCAAGGTCGCCAGGATGGCAACCAGCCTTTCCCATTTACGTAAGATATATAGACCGGCCGAAAGGAGGCCAGGAAATAGAATCCAGATGATCGGCGAATTCATTGGGCTTCCTCCTGGGTCGGGACTGTCAACAAATATGCCCCCACCAATGCCAAACCCAGGGAAACACTCGCCAGTAAACCCGTCACCAGGGCCGAGCTTTCTACCGCAGCGTATAAAATCTCAAAACCACCCAGCACGGTCAACAACCCCAAGCACACTCTTAATGGTTGTGAAGTCAACCCAAGGTGAAACAACCCCAGGGCAATTAGAACCATGCCCCCATAGGCTTGCTCCAGGGCGACCTTAGGCATCCAGGCGATTATTGTTGGCCCCCAATAGAATGCTACGAACCCCACCAGGGCTGCACCTAACAATCGAAATAGAACACTCGATAATTGAAGACGATCCTCCGTCCGGCCTCCTCCAGGAAGGCTGATCAGCGCCAACCCCAGCACCGCGCCCGCCATCCACCCTGCTAACATCTTTACCACAGCCTTCTCCAAGGGCCAGCTGAGTCCCACCAGGATCACGATACCGGCATATTGTAAAGCCAGGACGGCGATACTCAAACGCCAGTCCGAGCTGATCAACAGAAGAACAGCGGCTATATAGACAACGAACACCGCTGGCAAGGCGAGCGTCTCGAAATTCACCCGTCAACCTCCTCTCCTGGTCGCCAGGAACGAGAGTAGCAACACGATCCATAACAAGATCCACAACAAGCCACCTTCCCCTTCCAGGACCGTTGTCAGGAAACTAACCAACCGCTCAAACCACCTGAAGAACATTCCAAACAGGAAGAACAGCCATCTAAATGAAAACACGTAATCCAGGATGTCCCCTATAAATTTAGGAACCATGATGACCCTTTGCCCCCAGATGATCCCAGCGATCAACAAAGCCACCATAATGGGTCCTATCAACCATTGGGAAAGCGAGACATCCGCAAGGGTTGGTTTCGTCAACCACCCGATGGCAAAATGTGTTGCTGGCAATAGTGCCAATCCCACAGGATAAATCACCCACACCCATCGCTCTACACCTGCCAGGCGATCCCCTGGGCGCAAAGTATGGCGATAATAGCCGAGCATCAGCAATACAAGGGCAATGAAAAAGAGCAATAAGATGGGGTCGAAAGGAGCGTGGAAGAGACGGGCCCCATTCCAGGCAGGCATGAACGGCAAGGCTGAGATGCCCGCCAAGCCTAATAATAGCAGCCAGGAAAGGCGCCGATCGCGCAGCGACGAAAGAAAGAGTATTCCTCCGGAAAACACAGTCGCTACGCCCCATGCCAGGCTGGCTGCTGGTTGGGCGCGGATCGTTGAAGCCATCACAATTGACGCCATCCCAAGGATCCATTTAGGTCGACCTTCCAGCTCGTTTGCCGCGGTCAACCAGGAAGCGCCGGCGTACAAGGCTGCCAATCCAGCCAGCCCAAGTAAAATCGGCGCCAACAATACCTTCACCCCGGCCTGCTCCAGAGCGGAAGCCATGCGCGCTAAAAGAACCAGGGCAGTCACGGTCGGCATCAGACGCGTCACGGTTCCCAATCCCCGGCGGAGAGGCGGTTCTTGCAGGAAGGGGAGGTGTAATGGGAACACTCCCAGGCGCAAGCCCGCCGCTAAAATCATCAGAAGAATGGCCGGTGGAGAACTGATGGCATAAGTTAGAGTCTCGTTATCTGACCATGCCACCATCCCTGCGGCGATCAACAATACGCTCCCCAGCACGCGCGCTGAAAAGGCGATCACAATGCGCTCTCTCACGACGCTTGGGAAAACTACACCCAACAAGACAAATAGCTCAAACAGATCAATGGCTGTCCAGGCAAGTAATAAGGTAAGAGGGTTACCCGCCATCACCGCCAGCAAACCCAAGGCGGTTAGAAACAGGCTGCCAGCCCAATTCGCCCAGTCGGCTTCAGCAGCGCGCGCCACATCGGTCAGGATCACCGCCAGAACCAGGGATGTCAATCCTAAGGCATACGGCCATGAGAACTGGTCTAACGACAGATTTACCGCGCTGGAGAACACCGTTCCAATCTGCCACGTAACCAGGGTAAGCGTTTGGGGGAGCCGCAACCCGGCTACGATCAACATCGGCCACGCCACCAAGGCTCCCGCCACGGCGATCAGCCAGTGGTAAACGAAATTAGGCCGCGCCAGGCGGAGGATCAGCATAGCGAGAGGACTTAGTAGCAGAAGTAAAATGGACAGGTAAATGAACATGATTGTAGTCGCAAATGTACCACAATTGGCCGTACTCGATGCCGCCACAATCACTTACAGCGGGTCTGCCGGCAGATTAGTAAATCGGCTGAAGCCTCGAATGTAGCTGGTTAAATACAGTTTTTGAGTTAACCACTTACTGACCCTTGCGGATAACACTAAACTGTGGTTTGATAGGCCGCATGGCCAAGAAAGAACCTAAAAGCTGGAAAGAAGAACGTCGAATACGAGCCTGGGTGTTGTACCAGGCGGGCTGGCCGCAGAAGCAAATCGCCGAAGCGTTAGGCGTCACCAAAGGAGCAGTCAGCCAATGGATCAAAGCGGGTAAGGAAGGAGGGGAGGCGGCGCTCAAAGCACGGAAATCCACAGGCTCTCCTCGCCGTTTGAGCACGGAAGATCGCCAGCGCATTCCAGGGTTATTAGAACGAGGGGCTGAAAGTTTTGGTTTTCGGGGCGATCTGTGGACTTGTCCACGGGTGGCGAAGGTCATCGAACGAGAGTTGGGCGTGAAGTACCACCCAGCCCACGTCAGCCGCATTCTGAAAGAGCTGGACTGGACGCCGCAAAAGCCCATTCGGCGAGCCAAACAGCGCAAGGAAGCCGAGATCCGTCGATGGAAAGCCGAGCGGTGGCCAGAGCTGAAAAAAAGGCTGCCCAAGAAGGACGAACGCTCGTCTTCATAGACGAGTCGGGCTTCTACCTGCTGCCGATGGTGGTGCGTACTTATGCCCCCTGCGGCTGCACACCGATTTTGAAGGAGTATTTGTCCTACGACCATCTCTCGGTGATCGGCGCAGTGACGCCGCAAGGCAGGTTGTTTCTCAAAACGTATGATCATTCGATTACCAGCCGTGAAGTGGTGGCTTTTCTGACACAGCTCCAACGTTTGATCCCTGGCTTGCTCCTGGTGATCTGGGATGGCAGTCCAACCCATCGCTCACAGGTCATCAAAGATTACCTGGCTTCTGGAGCCACAAAGCGTATTCATCTCGAAAGGTTACCTGGATATGCACCAGAACTCAATCCTGCCGAGTGGGTATGGAGCTATCTGAAAGTGGCTGATCTGGCGAACACCGCATGTGATAATCTTCCTGAGCTGGGGGCTCTCCTGCAGAAGGCAAAAAAACGATTGCAGCGCAAACACGATTTGATCCAGGCGTTCATCCAAGATGCAGGTTACGAAGTTTAGAAAATTATGCAGACATCAGTAGTTTACTGGCGACCAGATAAAATTGGTCGCATGATCACCCAGGAACGGACGGAGATCGAAGAGCATGTTATCATTG